>JANNRP010000338.1:0-33813 GCA_031401535.1 Hyphomicrobiaceae bacterium
TCGCTGCGGAGCGATGGGTGATCGGCGGCAGAGTTGGCCGGGATTGGTTTGTTGGGTGTGACTGCGGTGCGTTGGTTCGAGCGTTGGAGCTTAGCTCGCGAGGATGGATCGCTTTGTCTCAACCTTCACGAACAAGATCGACGCCAAAGGGCGTGTCTCGATCCCCGCGCCCTTCCGCGCGGTCCTTGAGCGCGACGGCTATTCACAAGGTGCTGCAGGCGCTGTGCACGGATCAGTCGGCGGCATCTACTGCTACCCCTCGCTCGACGCTCCGGCCCTCGATGGCGGTGGCGAAAGGCTTGCGCAAAAAATCGACGGCCTCCTGCGTGGCCTTGCGGATTACTCGGATGAGCGTGACGAACTATCCGTTGCCCTTTACGGCGACGTCCAGGTTCTCAACATCGACGGCGATGGCCGCATCACCTTGCCGGAAGCACTCCGCCAACACGCTGGAATGGGTGGGCATGTCACCTTCGTCGGCCTCGGCGACAAATTCCAGATGTGGGAGCCCACGCGATTTGAAGAACGCCGTCGAGTCGCGCGCGAAAAAGTGCAAGAGCACAGAAAGTTGTTCGCCGGACGCCGCGCAGCCGATACTCCATCCAGCGACGATGGAGACGCAAAGTGACCAGCGAGCAGAGCCAGAGCGCCAGACCACACAATCCGGTGCTGCTGAGGGAAGTGATCCAAAGTCTGGCGCCAAAACCGGGCGAACGCTTCATTGATGGCACATTCGGCGCCGGCGGATACACGCGTGCGATCCTCGATGCTGCCGCCTGCGAAGTCCTGGCACTCGATCGTGATCCGACCGCCGTGCGGGCGGGTACGGGCATGGTGCAGGACTATCCCGGTCGCTTGACCGTTGTCGAAGCTCCGTTCAGCGCTTTGGAGGCCACAGCTGCGAAACGCTGGAGCGGTGAGGCGGCTGTGCTGGTCGATGGCGTGGTGCTCGACCTTGGCGTATCGTCGATGCAACTCGATCAAGCCGAGAGGGGCTTCTCGTTCCAGAGCGATGGCCCGCTCGACATGCGGATGTCGCAAGCGGGTGACCTGGCCGGGCCGACCGCTGCCGATCTTGTCAATACTCTGGAGCAATCGGCGCTGGCGGACATCCTCTTTCAGTTGGGCGAGGAGCGTCGGTCGCGTGCGATCGCTGGTGCTATTGTCAAACGCCGGTCGGAGCAACCGTTCACGCGCACACTTGAGTTGGCGTCCATTATCTCGCGCGTGCTTGGCCCCAAAAAACCCGATGGGCGTCACCCAGCGACCCGCAGCTTCCAGGCTCTGCGGATGGCGGTCAACGATGAGTTGGGCGAGCTCACCCGTGCGCTCACCGCTGCCGAACGCATTCTGAAGCCCGGCGGACGCCTGGTTATCGTCACCTTCCACTCCCTCGAAGATCGCCCAGTGAAACAATTCCTGGTGCAGCGGGCTGGGCGGGAAGCAGGACAATCGCGGTATTTGCCGGAAAAAATGGCACTGGCGCCGCCAAGTTTCCAAATCGTTAACCAACGCCCGCTAATTCCTAGCGATGAGGAATGTGATCGTAATCCGCGGGCGCGTTCGGCGAAACTGAGGGCGGCAATCCGCACCGAGGCGGCCGCCTGGCCGGAAGGGCTTGGATGAACCTTTGAAGACCGGGCGGGAGGCACCCATGCGGCGTTCGGCGACGGTTATTGCAGTGGCGTTGGCAATCGGGTCGGCCACCGTTCTTTATTGGGTGAGCTACGAGACCAAGCTGCTCGAGGCGCGTGCCCACGTCCTTGAACGTCGGCACGAGCGTCTGGAGGCTGAGATCGCCGCGGCACGTGCCGAGCTTGCCTATTTGTCCCGCCCCGAGCGCATCGAGCCATTAGCGCGTGCGTTGGGCTTGGCACCGCCGACCGCGCAGCAGCTGATCGCTGAAGACCGACTACCGCGTCGGCCCAAGGTCCAGCCGTGACCAGTGCCGTACTCCGTCCTATCCGCGCAGTCGTCTCCATCGAGCGCCGCATGATTGCGGTGTTGCTTGGCCTTACTCTCGCCTTTGCAGCGCTTGCATTGCAACTGGTCTGGCTCGCGGTCAAAGGTAAGACCCAAGTGCACCTCTCCATGAACGAGCCAATCGCGCGCACGTTCGCACGGCCTGATATTGTGGACCGCAATGGCCGCTTGATTGCGACCGATCTCGATGCGCCTTCGCTATATGCTGATCCGGCTCTCATTCTCGATATTGACGAGGCTTCTGAAAAGCTGGGTGGCATTTTCCCTGACCTTGATCAGGTGCAACTGCGCTTGCTACTCGCTGATAAAGGTCGCCGTTTCGTCTGGATCAGACGCGGCCTTTCGCCACGCGTGGCGCAGCGTGTGCACGATCTTGGATTGCCGGGTCTGGCATTCCGCCGCGAGCCCCGACGCTCGTATCCGATGGGCAAGACGGCAGGGCATGTGCTCGGTGGCGTCAACGTCGATAATCGAGGATTGGCTGGTATCGAGAAGTACATCGATGAGATCGTCGGCGTTGAAGCGGTACTCGGCTCCAAGCCATCGTCGAAAGTGCCAGTCCAGTTGTCGCTCGACCTTGGCGCACAGCATGCGCTGGAGGACGAATTGGCGGCGGCTGTCAAACGGTACACGGCGCAGGGTGCTGCTGGAATAGTCATGGACGCCCACACGGGCGAGATCATCGCGGCTGCGTCTCTGCCAGATGTAGATCCGGCGCGGCCGCAGCAGGCGCAGGATCCGGCCCGGCTCGACAAGAATACAACCGGCGTTTACGAGCTCGGTTCGATCTTCAAACTGATTACCGTCGCGCAGGCTTTGGATAGTCGCGATGCTAGCCTCGAGTCCATCTATGATGTCCGCGCGCCTTTACGCATCGGGCGGCACCAGATCCGCGACCTGCATCCGGCCGGTCGACCACTATCGCTGCGTGATGTATTCGTGCTGTCGTCGAATGTGGGTGCTGCTCAAATTGCACTGAAGGCCGGTGCTGCGGCGCAGCAGGAGTTCATGGGCCGTATCGGGCTTTTGAAAGCGGCACGCTCGGAAGCTGGTCCTACGGCCCCGCCAAGTCTACCGGTGCGCTGGGGTGAGATCGAGACGGCGACGATTGGCTTCGGACATGGGCTTGCCGTTTCACCCTTACGGTTTGTCGCAGCTGCCGCATCGCTGCTCAATGGTGGTTATGCCGTCGAGCCAACAGTATTGCGGGTGGGGCAACCCAAGCCCGAGCAACGTACCCGTGTCGTTGCGCCTGAAACCAGCGCGGCACTCGGTCTGCTGATGCGCCGCAATGTGACGGCGCCGAATGGCACCGGTCGGCGCGCTGAAGTCAGCGGCTTCGAGGTTGGCGGCAAGACCGGCACGGCGGAAATCGCGATCGCTGGCAAGTATCAGGGAAATGCCGTCATTTCATCGTTTCTGGCGACGTTCCCGGCGAGCCATCCGAGATATGTCGTGCTCGTGATGCTACATCAGCCGCAGCCGTCAGCGGAAACCAGCGGGCAGATTACCGCGGGTCTCAATGCTGCGCCCACTGCGGCGAAAGTCATTGCCCGGATTGCGCCGCTGACGAATATCAGTCCAATCGACGCTCGAACACAATTTGACGCTTTGCATGGGGCTAAATAAGACGGTTTGCAAAGAGGGTGACAACAGAAAAGAATCGACTGTCGGTGATGGTCAGCGGGATTGAGATTAGGATTGGGGTTCATGCTGCTATCTCGATTGGCCGGACAAGATGCACGCGTGCCGGACGGTGCGGGAGACACCTCTATCTCTGGCGTTACGGCCGACAGCCGGGCGGTTCAACCGGGCATGCTGTTTGCCGCATTGCCGGGCGCCAGGTCTGACGGTGCGACGTTTGTCGACCAGGCGCTTGCGAGCGGCGCCGTCGCCATTCTAACCGGCTCTGACGCGGTACTTCCAGCGCTCGCCGTGCCGGTATTGCGTGCCGCTGACCCGCGCCGCGCGCTCGCCCTGATCGCTGCGCGGTTCTTTGAGCGGCAACCACCTGTCATCATTGCCATCACTGGCACCAACGGCAAAACCTCAGTCGCCGAGTTCACGCGTCAGATCTTTTCGGTTCTGGGTCGAAAGGCGGCATCGCTTGGCACCATCGGCGTGGTCAAACCAGACGGCAGCGTCTACGGATCGTTGACGACGCCGGACCCGGTCACGCTGCATGCGACGCTGGCCGATCTGGCGGACGAGGGCGTGACGCATCTAGCCTTCGAAGCCTCATCGCACGGGCTCGATCAACGGCGGCTTGACGGAGTGATGATTAAAGCCGCCGCCTTCACCAACCTTGGCCGTGATCACCTCGACTATCACCCGACCGTGGACGAATATTTTTATGCTAAACTGCGACTGTTCGAAACGTTGCTACCCGTTGCCGGCACGGCCGTGATTCATGCCGACGATGCCCGTTCAGCGCAGGTCGTCAGTGCTGTTCGTGCGCGCGGGATCAAGCTGTTCACGACGGGGATCTCTGGCGATAATCTGCGCCTCGTCGATCTCAAGCCGAACGGGTTCGCACAGGCACTCACTGTTGATTACGCCGGCACACGGCATAGCATCCGCATCAATCTGATTGGTGCTTATCAGGCGACCAATGCGTTGATCGCGGCTGGCTTGGCGATCGCAACTGGTGAGCAGCCGGATGCCGTGTTCGCGGCATTGTCCGAACTCAAAGGTGTCAAAGGTCGTCTCGACGTGGTCGGAGAACACAACGGTGGCCTCTGCGTTGTCGACTATGCCCATAAACCCGAAGCGCTTGCCGCGGCCCTCGATGCCTTGCGACCGTTCGCGACCGGTCGACTTATCTGCGTTTTTGGCTGCGGCGGCGATCGCGACAAAGGCAAGCGGCCGATCATGGGTGGGATCGCGGCTGCTAAATCCGACGTTGTCATTGTGACCGACGATAATCCACGGACCGAGCAGGCAGCCGCCATCCGCGCCGAGGTGCTAGCGGGTGCCGGGTCAGTCGGCGTCCAAGTGCTGGAGGTCGGTGACCGGGGCGCGGCTATCGCAAAGGCCGTTGCAATGATCGAGCCCGGTGACGTGCTGCTGGTCGCTGGTAAGGGTCACGAAACCGGCCAGATCATCGGTGCGACAACGATCCCGTTTTCCGATCATGAAGCACTAGATGCCGCCATGGCGCCCGCACTCTGGGAGGTGGACGCAATTGTGGTTGCCACCCTCGCCACGCTCGACGGTGAGATCAGCCGCCGCATTACTGGCTTTTCAATCGACACGCGGTCGATCCAACCGGGCGACGTGTTCGTTGCCCTGACGGATGTTCGTAATGGGCACGACTTTGTTACGACGGCCTTTGCGGGCGGCGCAGCCGCGGCCCTAGTCAACCATGCCTACCTACGCCGCCTGGGTGATGGCGCCTTGTTGAGGGTCGACGATCCCCTGCGGGCGCTCGAACGCATCGGCGTTGCGGCGCGAGCACGGTTGTCGTCGGACGCGTGCGTCATCGCCGTGACGGGGAGCGCTGGTAAAACCGGCACCAAGGAAATGCTGCGCCACTGTCTTAGCAGCATCGGCCGGACCCACGCCGCGGTCAAATCGTTCAACAATCACTGGGGCGTGCCGTTGACGTTGGCGCGCACACCATCTGACGTGCGGTTTGCCGTCTATGAAATCGGTATGAATCATGCAGGCGAGATTACGCCGCTCGCGTCATTCGTGCGCCCGCACATCGCAATCATAACAACGGTCGAGCCCGTACACCTCGGTAATTTTGACTCGATCGAGGGCATCGCCGATGCCAAGGCCGAGATATTTACTGGGCTGGTACCGGGTGGCGTGGCAATCATCAATCACGATAATCCACAATTCGCCCAGTTGCAGACAGCGGCGTCGCACGCTGGCGCGCGGATCATATCGTTCGGTAAGCACGCCGATGCCCAGGTGCGCCTTGTGTCTGCCGATCTCGGAGTTGATTCAAGCAAAGTTGAGGTGGCGATTGCGGGCCGCAACGTGACCTACAGGCTCGGTACGCCGGGCGCGCACATTGTCCAGAATTCGCTCAGCGTGGTGGCGGCACTGCAGGCAGCAGGCGCGGACCTCGATCAGGCTTTGCTCGCACTGATCCATGCGATCGCACCCCCTGGCCGGGGTGCGCGATCGATCATCCGGATTGGTGACGGCGGCGATCTGCTGCTAATCGACGAGAGCTACAATGCCAACCCGGCGTCGATGCGGGCCGCACTCGGCCTGCTGGGTCAAGTGCCTCGGCAGCAATGCGGCCGTCGCATTGCTGTGCTGGGCGATATGCTCGAACTGGGTATCAGCGCCGCACAGTTGCATCGTGACCTCAAAGATGCAGTTGATGCAGCAGGCGTCGATGTTGTGTTTGCGTGCGGACCGAACATGCGGCATCTGTTCGATTGTCTTGCGGCTCACCGTCAGGGGAGATGGGCTGAGACGTCTGCAGGCTTGCGGAGCGATCTGGTGGCGATGGTTCGGGCGGGTGATGCAATCATGATCAAGGGCTCGCTCGGCAGCCGCATGGAGCCGCTGGTTCAAGCTGTCAAAGATCACGGCCCAGGGGGGAATACGAATGCTCTATGAGCTGACAAATTTCAGCGATCAGATCAGCGCGCTCAATGTTTTTCGTTACATTACCTTCCGCACGGGTGGCGCCCTCATGACGGCGGCGCTTTTTGTATTTCTGTTCGGCCCGAGCATGATCGATATGCTGCGGTTGAAGCAGGGCAAGGGGCAGCCGATTCGGGAGGACGGTCCCAAGACGCATCTTGCCAAGCGCGGCACGCCGACTATGGGCGGCTTGATGATCTTGAGCGGCGTCACCGTCTCGACGCTGCTGTGGGCGAACCTGTCGAACTGGTATGTTTGGATCGTGCTCGGCGTTACCCTCGCTTATGGTGCTATAGGGTTCTATGACGACTATCTGAAGGTCACCAAGCGCACCACCGACGGCTTTTCATCGCGCATTCGGTTCGGGCTCGAACTGTTGGTGGCAGCGGTTGCGACCTACGCCATCATGAAGCTGTCGGTCGGGCAGTTTTCCGGCAAGCTTGCGGTGCCGTTTTTCAAGAACATGTTGATCGATCTCGGGCCGTTTTTCGTGCTGTTCGGCGTTGTTGTGATCGCGGGATCGGGCAATGCGGTGAATTTGACCGATGGGTTGGATGGTTTGGCCATCGTGCCCGTGATGATTGCCGCCGCCACGTTCGGTGTCTTCGCCTACGTATCGGGTCGCTTCGACTGGGCGCGTTATCTGCAGGTCCATTATATTTCCGGCACCGGAGAACTTGCGATTATATGCGGAGCGTTGATCGGGGCCGGATTGGGGTTCCTGTGGTTCAACGCACCACCCGCCATGATCTTCATGGGCGATACGGGATCTCTAGCACTAGGCGGCGCCCTCGGCGCCATCGCGGTCGCGACCAAGCATGAGATCGTGCTCGCGATCGTTGGTGGGCTGTTCGTGCTGGAAGCGCTGTCGGTGATTATCCAGGTCGCTTCGTTCAAAATGACTGGCAAGCGTGTCTTCCGAATGGCCCCGCTGCATCATCATTTCGAACAGAAAGGCTGGGCCGAGGCAACCGTCGTCGTGCGGTTCTGGATCATCTCGGTGTGCTTGGCGCTTGCAGGCTTGGCGACGCTGAAGCTCCGGTAGCGGCTCTCAGTGTGCCACCGCCGCTGCTGCCGCCTCGTCGATCAGGCGGCCGGTGCGGAACCGGTCGAGCGTGAAAGGCGCGTTGATCGGGTGCGGGGCATCGCGCGCGATGGTGTGTGCGAACACATGGCCCGAGCCCGGCGTTGCCTTGAACCCACCGGTGCCCCAGCCACAGTTGACGTACAATCCTTGGATCGGCGTCTTGCCGATGATCGGCGAGCGGTCCGGCGTGACATCGACAATGCCGCCCCAGTTGCGCAGCATCCGCAGGCGACGGAACTCCGGGATCAGCTCACAGATGGCCTCGAGCGTGTGGGTCGTCACATGCAGCCCGCCCTGCTGGCTGTACGACACGTACTGGTCGGTACCGGCCCCTATGACAAGTTCGCCCTTGTCCGACTGCGAGATGTAGGCGTGAATGGTGTTCGACATCACGACGCACGGGAAGATCGTCTTGATCGGCTCGGAAACCAGTGCCTGTAGCGGAAAGCTCTCGAGCGGCATGCGCAGTCCAGCCCGCTCCATCACCACACTGGAGTGACCGGCCGCGACCACGCCGACCTTCTTTGTGGCGATCGAACCGCGTGTTGTTTCGACGCCGGCAATGGCGCCGCTGGCATCGCGTTGGAAGCCGATGACTTCGCAATTTTGGATCACGTCGACGCCAAGCGCATCGGCGGCCCGCGCGTAGCCCCAGGCGACGGCGTCATGTCGAGCAACGCCGCCGCGCCGTTGCAGTGCACCGCCGACAACAGGATAGCGAATGGTTTTTGACATATTCAGCGGTGGACAGAATGCCTTGACCTGATCAGGGCTCAGCCACTCGTTGTCGACGCCGTTGAGTCGGTTGGCATAGATATGCCGCCTGAAGCTGATGACGTCGTGATGGTTGTGGGCGAGCATGAGAACGCCGCGTGGGGAGAACATCACGTTGTAGTTCAAGGCTTGCGACAGCCCTTCCCACAGTTTCAGTGCATGGTCATAGAGCGCTGCACTCTCGTCGTAGAGATAGTTCGAACGGATGATGGTGGTGTTGCGCCCTGTATTGCCACCGCCGAGCCAGCCTTTGTCGAGCACGGCGATGTTGGTCAGGCCATGCTCGGTTGCGAGGTAATAGGCGGTTGCCAACCCGTGCCCACCAGCACCGATGATGATGGCATCATAAGCGGCCTTCGGCTCTGGTGCGCGCCATTGCCGCCCCCAGTTCTGGTGGCCTGAGAATGCATTGCGCAGCAGGGATAAGGCAGAAAATCTCATACCGTCTCAGTTCTCTATGATCATGTGTTCAGGGCCATAGGGGAAGTTCGTGATATTTTCGGCGCCGGTCTCGGTGACGATGAAGATATCGTGCTCGCGATAGCCGCCGGCGCCAGGTTCGCCATCCGGTATCATGATCATCGGCTCCATCGATACCACCATGCCGGGTTTCAGCTCCGTATGCACGTCTTCGCGCAGTTCAACGCCGGCCTCACGGCCATAGTAATGAGATAGCACGCCAAACGAATGGCCGTAGCCGAACGAGCGATACTTCAACAGGCCCCATGAGCGGTAGAGTTCGTTGAGCTCGATTGCGATTTCCGAGCACTTCTTGCCAGGCTTGATCAGGGCCGAGCCAACGTCCATTACTTGGCAATTCCTGGTCCAGAGCTCGAGGTGAAGGTCCGACGCCGTTTCGCAGAACAGGGTGCGTTCGATGGCGGTGTAATAGCCAAAGATCATAGGGAAGCAGTTGAGCGAGCAGATGTCGCCCGAGACGATCTTCTTGTTGCTGACGGGGTTGTGCGCGCCGTCCGTCATGATGCCGGACTGGAACCAGGTCCAGGTATCCATCAGTTCGACGAAGGGGTAGCTGGCGGCGATATCCCGCACCATTGCGGCGGTCGATGCGAGTGCGACCTCATGTTCACCGACACCTGCCTTGAGCGCTGCCATGCAGGCGCGCGCGCCGACATTGGCTACCCGTGCGCCGTCCCGGATCAGCTTGTGCTCCTCGGCCGACTTGATCGTGCGCATCCACATCGCACCGGCGGCGATGTCGACGAGTTCAACGCCTGGCAGCGCATCCTCAATTTGCTTTTTCAAGTCGAGCGACACATGATCGAATTCGATCCCGAGCCGCTTGGTGCCTTTGGTCAGATCTTGAACGGCCTTGAAGTAGCTGTCCTTGCGCCAATCGGTATACGTGACGTTATTGCCGAAGGTGCGCCGCCACGGCGCGCCGCCGTCAATGGCGGGCGTAATCGTCGTTGCAACTTTGGCATCGATCACGAGGCCGAACTTGCGGCCGAAGGAGCAATACAGGAACCCGGCATAGTAGTTGATGTTGTGATACGACGTGAACAGGCAGGCATCGATCGTGTTTGCCGCCATGTGTGCGCGCAAGTTGTTCTGGCGACGACTCATTTCTGTGTCGGAGAACGGCGACCACACCTTCTCGCCATAGTGCCATTTGGCAACGTGGATCATGTCATCGGTCGCATCAGTCATGGTGTGTCTCCGGCGACATCGGCAATGCCCAGTCACACCAGAGCTACAAGCCATCCGCCTGCTTTGCCATCACTGGTGCGACGTGACGTGGGGTGCCGATGTTCTATTTGCGTCAGGTACTGGAATGCGGCTTGACCATGGTCTGACCAGCAAGTGATTGGAGCACGACCGCCGTCAGAATCAGCCCACCGCCGATGACCGTCGCCTGCGTCGGCGTTTCGGCAAAGAAGAAGTAGCCCCAGACCGGCGACAATACGGCTTCGGCCTGAGCCAGCATCGTGAAGGTAACGGCGCTGACGAAGCGCGATCCCTGGCCAAACAGGAACAGCCCGGCGGAAAGCAGTATGGCGCCATGCGCAAACGCGATAAAGGTATCTTGAATGGAGGCGAGCAGCGGCAGTCCGACGAATTGGACGGCGATGAAACCTGCAAGGGCTGTTAAAATGCCAACGCCGATCAACGCGGCATCGAGGTCCTGTGGACGCGAGCCGCGGGTACACAACGTGTAACCGGCAAAACCGAACGCCGAGAGCAGCGCGATCAACTGCCCCGCAATGTTGTCCCCATGCAGTTCGCCACCCGTCATCACATAGACGCCGAACATGCCGATCGCAATCGCAGCAAACGTGACCCAGCCAATGCGCTCCTTCAACAGCGGCCAAGCCAGCGCGGCGGTCAGCAGCGGCGCCAATGAGCAAATCAGAAACACCTCGGCAAAGGTCGCGACCTTCACCGACGAGATGAACGTGATTTGACTGAGCGACATGCACAAGCACGCGATCCAGGCCATCGGGCCCAGGCCACGTAACTGCTGGAGCGGGCTGCGGCGATCCCGGATTGCAGCCAACACTATAAGAGCCGCCGTGAACCCAAGTGCGCGCCAGAAGATGTATTGCCAGGCATTGCTGGCCGTTGCGTTGCGTAAGCAGAATACACCGAGGCTCAGGATCACGCCGGCCAGTATGACCGTCGCGCAGCCACGCAGATAACGGCGCCGGGCAATGCCAGCCGACACGTCGACAGGCGCTATGGTCACGACGGGGTTATGCCTCGCATGCGTTCCGACCGCCGCCGCAGCAGTTCGATCGTCGTCAGCAGCGCAATCGAGATTATGATCAGGATTGTAGCGACTGCCAAAATAGTCGGCGAAATCTGTTCGCGGATGCCGGACCACATCTGCCGCGGAATGGTGCGTTGCTCGATATCTGCGATGAACAGCACCGCGACCACTTCGTCAAACGAGGTGACAAACGCGAATAGCGCGCCTGACACCATGCCCGGGATGATCAATGGCAAAACCACTTGGAAGAACGTGGTGTACCATTTCGCGCCAAGGCTTTCGGCGGCGCGGATCAGATTGCGATCGAACCCTTGCAGTGTTGCCGTTACGGTGATGATCACGAACGGGATGCCCAGCATGGCGTGGATCAAAATTACGCCCGTATAGGTTTTGACGAGACCGATACTGGCCAGGAAAAAATACGCACCCGTCGCGGTGATGACGACGGGCACGATCATTGGCGAAATCAATAGCGAGGTAATCGCCGTACGATACGGCATGTTGGGCGACGACAGCCCGACTGCTGCAATCGTGCCGAGCGTCGTTGCAATGATGGTCGAGATGATGCCGATGAAAAAACTGTTTTTCATGGCGATCACCCATTGGGCATTGTTCCAGAGGTCCTTGAACCAATCCCAACTGCCAGCCGCGAACCGCCCGGACGTACCGTTGTCCAGCATATCAGCGTACCATTTCAGTGAGTAGGCGTCCGGGTCAAACGTCAGCATGCCGCGGGTGAACGAAAAATATGGCTCGGCGTTGAAGGAGAGCGGGATCACGACCAGGATCGGCGCAATCAGGAAGATCAATACAGCTCCGCAGATCGTCAGGAAGACGTAGTGCCAGAGACGTTCCAGTGGTGTGGCGTAGGAGGGCAGCCCCATCATCGTCTCAACCCATCTTCAGCCGGTCGATGCCGACGATCTTGTTGAACACCCAGTATAGAACGAGGATGGCGAGCAGTAACAGGCCTGCAAGCGCTGCTGCCAGCCCCCAGTTCAGCGTTTTACTAACGTGCAACTCGATGAAGTTCGAGATCAGTACGCCTGATTGTCCACCGAGCAGCGCTGGCGTGATGTAATAGCCGACGGCCAAGATGAACACGAGCAGCCCGCCGGCAGCGATGCCGGGCAGAGTTTGTGGAAAATACACACGCCAGAACGCCGTGAACGAATCCGCGCCGAGGGATCGGGCAGCCCGCACATAGGTGGGGGGGATGGTCTTCATGACGCTATAGAGCGGCAGGATCATCGACGGCATCAGCACATGCACCATGGCGACAAGAGTGCCGATTAGATTGTACACCAGTTGTGGTCGGTTCGCCGGATCAACGAAACCAAGCGCCACCGCCGTCGACAGAACAACGCCGTCGTTTTGAAGTAACGCAATCCAGGCCGTGATCCGCACCAGCAGCGCGGTCCAGAATGGCAGCAGGACACAAATCATCAAAAGATTCGATATCCTGAGCGGCAGGTGCGCCAGCATATACGCGACGGGATAGCCCAACAGGAGGCACAGCACCGTCACCACAAAGCTCAACCAAAGCGTCCGTATGAAAATCGTTGTGTGGATGCGCTGATCCTCAGGCACCATGATCACGTCGCCGGTCGGCCCGAGCGTGCGATCCATCGCATTGAGGTAGTTGATCGAGGTCGGGGGTTGGGACGCGCTGCGGATCATCACCCATAGCACCGGGTCACCCCACAAGGGGTCTTTCTCGATCAGCGCTTTTTTGAACGGTGCTTCCATGCTGTCCGCACTGCGCCCTGCAGACACGAACAGCGAGCGGGCGCCGGAGTAGACGTAGTTGATGAATGCACCGACCTTACCGGTTGCCTGGCGCTCGCGCGCGTCCTTGAGGTCGGCGACGAGTGCGGCAAATGCCGCCTCATCCGGTAACGCCTTCTGATCCCATCTGTTCAAGGCGGCAGTGGTGCGCGGCAATTCGGTCGCGATCATCGCGTCACCGGTCGACAATCGCAGCATATGCAGGATTGGCGCAACAAAGAATATCAAAACGAATACGAGGAGGGGCGCGACCAGAAGGAACGCGCGAATGCGGGCACGGCGCGTGACCTGGGCAAGCTTTTTGTCGAGCGGCATTCCGTCGGCGGCGAGGATTGGCGCTGTCGTTTCAACTGCCGATCTAGGAGCTAGGCCCGCTAACGTCGTCATCGTGCCAACCTGATTGTTCGGATCTAAGCGCCGTGTCGTCGTGGGAGTGGAAGGCGCGACGTGCGCCTCCCACAGCCAACCGGTTGAACGTGCGGCTTACTTCGCCAGCCACGTATTGAACTGCTTGCCCAGTTCGTCAGCCTTGTCGGCCCAGAATAGGAAGTCGTTCTGTACGGCGTTCTTGAAGTTTGCCGGTGCGGTTGGCATGTGCGATGCCATCTCGGTTTTACCATCGTTGAACTTGCCGACCTTCGGCACTGCCGACATGCGAGCAGGTGCATAAGAAATCCACTTGGTGGATTCGACGAGTGCATCGGTAGTGGTCGAGAACTTCAGGAAGTCGAGTGCGGCTTCCTTGTTCGGTGTGCCCTTGGGGATGACCCAGAGGTCGAGATCCCAGACCTGACCATCCCACACGATCGTAAACTTCTTGCCGTCCTTCATGGCAGCATCGAAGATGCGTCCATTATAAGCCGTGGTCATCACGACCTGACCATCGCCGAGCAGTTGCGGTGGTTGCGCACCGGCTTCCCACCAGACGATGTCCTTCTTGATGGTGTCGAGCTTCTTGAAGGCGCGATCAATGCCTTCTTTGGTCTTCATAACCTTGTAGACGTCGGCAGCCGGAACGCCGTCCGCCATCAACGCGAATTCGAGATTGATCTTCGCCGTCTTGCGCATGCCGCGCTTGCCGGGGAATTTCGCAGTGTCGAAGAAGTCCTTGATCGTCGTTGGCTTGGCGCCAGCAAACTTAGCATCGTCATAGGCGTAGATCGTTGACCAGAGGATGGTTGCGACGGCGCAATCATGCAGCGTGCCCTTTATGAAGTCATCGGGAGCCGACTTGCCATCGGAACCGGCCGGAAGGCTCTTGGCATCGATCTTTTCGAGCAGGCCCTCGTCGCACATGCGGACCGCATCGGCGAGTTCGACGTCGACGATGTCCCAGGTGACTTTGCCGGACTGGACCTGTGCCTTGATCGGGGCGACGGAGCCGTCATAGTCCTCGGACTTGATCTGCGTGCCGGTCTTGGCAATGTAGGGCTTATGATAGGCTTCAACCTGGCTCTTGGTGTAAGCGCCACCCCACGAGACGACTGTCAGTGTCTTGGTCTGTGCGTACGCATATCCGGCAGCAAACACCGCCGCTGCCGCGGCAGCGGTCAGAAACTTCAAACTCTTCATGCAACTCTCCTTTTTTCACGTCCAACTCGACTGCACCGGCGTGGCCGGCCTTCACTTGCGTTACCCGCGTCGCTCCTGTTCAGAGCGGATCGAGAGCGCGGCAATCCTTGGTGCGCCATCCAAGCGTGACGGACTGGCCGCGCTCAAGCAGCCTTTGGCCATCCCTGTTGGGCGCCTTGACGATGAAATTGTCGCTGCCGCCGGCCGTCATCCGTGCGCGCAGGTGGTCGCCCAGATAGATGATGTCGTTGACGGTGCCGGTGATGCGGTTGTTGATATCCGGCGTTTGAGGGTCGACCTCGACGCGCTCGGGCCGGATCGACAGGGTTGTTTGCGCGCCGCCACTCGTCACATTGATCGGCAATGCCTCAATGTGGGTGCCATCTGCAAGTGCGACGTGGCACACGCCGTTGACCGCTCCAGTGATGTTGCCTTGTAGACGATTGTTCTCGCCAATGAATTGGGCGACGAACGAGTTAACCGGAGCCTCGTAGAGTTCGGCCGGTGTGGATAGCTGCTGGATCACGCCATCGTTGAATACGGCGATGCGGTCCGACATAGTTAGAGCTTCGGCCTGGTCGTGGGTGACGTAAACGACCGTGACACCGAGGCTGCGCGTCAGCGTCTTGATCTCATATTGCATCTGCTCACGCAGTTGCTTGTCGAGGGCGCCCAGCGGTTCGTCCATCAACACGATATCGGGCTCGAATACGAGCGCGCGCGCAACGGCGACACGTTGCTGTTGCCCACCCGACAATTGCGCGGGCTTGCGGGCGCCGTATTGTGACAGCGACACCATGCCGAGGGCGCGGGCGACCTTGCTCTCGATTGTCGTCTTGTCCATACCGCGCACTTGCAGTGGGAAGGCTAAATTCTCGTTCACCGTCATGTGTGGGAACAGGGCGTAATTCTGGAACACCATGCCGATCCCGCGCTTGTTCGGCGGCGTATTGTTGATCGGCGAGCCCTTCAGATAAATCTCGCCATGGGTTGCGGTTTCGAAGCCCGCGAGCATCATCAGGGTTGTCGTCTTGCCGGACCCTGACGGCCCCAGCATGGTGACGAATTCGCCTTTGGCGATGTCGAGGTTGAGCCCTTTGACGACCAGGGATTTGCCGTCGTAACTTTTCTGCACGTCTTTGAACTGGACATGCGGGCCCTTGCCCACGGAACCATTCGCATTGGACAGCATTCGTTTCACCAACTCCTCAAGCCGCGCACCGGATGCCGAATGTTTCGGCTCCAACCGCGTCAGCCCTCCATCCCCCGCATGGCGCCAACGTCTATTGGTCAGCTGCCATGCAATTTTGTACGACAGTCTTGCGTCCGAGTCTCGTACCAACAAGCCTAAATTTTGAACAAGGTCCTGCCACCGTAGTGGGCAAGGTCTCGAACTGCCTGTCTTGTAGACACGCACACTGACGCTGGCGCAGTGGCGCACGATTCGCCGGTTACGACGCCAAATAGTCTGGTTCGGACAAGGCATTGCTGTGCGGCTTGGCTGCTGGCTAAGATTGATTTCGTGGACGAAGATCACGTACATCAATCCCGGGAGCGATCAGCCATACAATGCCAATCAGCACTGACCCCCTGCTTCAGACCTATCAATTGAAACATCTCACATTGCGCAATCGGTTGATGTCGACCGCGCATGAACCGGCTTACACCGAGGACGGACTGCCGAAGGACCGCTATCGTCGCTATCACGCTGAGAAAGCGAAAGGCGGGATTGCGCTCACCATGATCGGCGGATCGGCGTGCGTGGCACCCGACAGCCCCCAGGCATTCGGCAATATCCTGCTCTACAAGGACGAGTGTGTGCACTGGCTGCGTCAACTGGCCGACGACGTCCACAGCCACGGGGCTGCGGTGATGATCCAGATCACTCATCTCGGCCGCCGCACCGGATGGAGCAAGGCCGACTGGCTGCCCGTGGTTGCGCCGTCGGTCATTCGCGAGCCAGCTCACCGCTCCTTTCCAAAAGCCGCCGAGGACTGGGATCTCGAACGTATCAAGCGCGCCTACGTGGAGGCTGCACAGAAGGTGGTTGACGCTGGCCTCGACGGCTTCGAGCTTGAGCTATTCGGCCATCTGCTTGACCAGTTCTGGTCACCGGCCACCAACATGCGGACCGATCATCATGGTGGCAGTCTCGACAACCGGATGCGCTATTCGTTGGACGTCTACGACGCGATCCGTCGAGCGGTCGGACCGGATGTGATCATCGGCGCGCGCATGGTGTGCGACGAAGACTGGGAGCGCGGAATCAGTAAAGCCGAAGGCTTCGAAATTGCGCGGCGCTTGAGTCAGTCTGGCCACATCGACTTTATCAATGTCATCCGTGGGCATATCGATACCGATGAAGCACTGAAGGATGTAATCCCGATCATGGGCACCAAGTCCGCACCGCATTTGGATTTCGCGGGCGAAGTCAAGGCGCACACCAAATTCCCGGTATTCCATGCCGCCCGCATTCAGGACGTAGCGACTGCGCGCCACGCGGTTGCGAGCGGCAAGCTCGATATGGTGGCGATGACACGGGCACACATCGCCGATCCGCATATTGTCACCAAGATCATCGAAGGCCGCGAACACGAGATACGCCCGTGCATAGGCATGGCCTATTGCATTGACCGCATCTATTTCGGTGGTGACGCCTTCTGCGTCCACAATGCTGCAACCGGGCGCGAGGAAACCATGCCGCATATCATTGCGGCAGCGCGCGACGCGCCAAAAACGGTGGTAGTGGTCGGCGCCGGTCCCGGTGGTCTTGAAGCGGCCCGCGTTGCGGCGGCGCGCGGGCACAAGGTGGTTGTGCTTGAGGCGGCCAACGTGGCCGGCGGGCAGGTGCGCTTGATCACGGCCCTGAAGCGGCGTCGGGAAACACAAGGGCTCGTCGATTGGCGGTTGGCGGAATGCCAGCGCATGGGCGTCGTGTTTCACTACAATGTACTGGCAGAGGCAACGGATGTACTGGCGCACGATCCGGATCACGTCGTTATTGCGACCGGCGGTGTTCCGAACACTGCGTTTCTCGATGAGGGGGCAGACCTTGTAACGTCGTCGTGGGATATCCTTTCAGGAGCAGAGCAATCTGCTGAAACCGTGTTGTTTTTCGATGACAATGGCGCGCATGCTGGGCCAACGACCGTGGAATTCATGGCGGAAACAGGTTCCAAGATTGAGTTTGCGACGCCTGAGCGGGGTATCGCCCCCGATGTTGGTGGATTGAACTACCCCGCATTTCTCAAGGCCTTTGACAAACACGGTGTGCGCACCACACTCAATGTGCGATTGGAAAAAGTTGTGCGGGACGGCAACATGCTAGTTGCGACGCTATTCAACGAATACGGGCGCAGCAGGACAGAGCGACGTGTCGACCAAGTCGTCGTCGACCATGGCACGCTGCCAGTGGACGACCTCTATTTCGCACTAAAGCCTCTGTCGAAAAATCTCGGCGAAGTTGACTATACGGCACTCACTGCGAACCAACCGCAATCCGTCGTACGCAACCCGGCAGGAGCGTTTCAACTCGTGCGGATCGGCGACGCTATTGCCTCGCGCAATATCCATGCCGCAATTTATGATGCGTTGCGCCTGGTCAAAGATATCTAGGTGAGACCATCTCGTGGTCAGGCCGTCTCAGCATTCTGCGACAAAAAAATTGTCATCGACCCTTGCAGTGTCCGCCGGACAACGCCACGATGCAATTTACTGCACGGCAGCGCGTCGTGTTCCTGTCCGAAGTTGGAGTTACGAGCATGATGAAATTGTTGTCCTCGCCAATGTCGCCTTATGGCCGCAAGGTCAAGGTGGCTGCTCGCATGAAGGAGGTGCTCGATCAGATCAAGATCGAGCAGGCGGACACGAATAGTCCCGACAACAAAACATTGAAGAAAGAGAATCCGCTGTCGAAGATCCCGGTGCTCATACTCAGCAACGGCACCCAACTCTACGATAGTCACGTCATCTGTGAGTACCTGGACAGCTTGAAGCCAAGCCCGAAGCTGTTTCCGGCGAACGGCGCTGAACGGTTCAACACGCTGACGTTGGGCGCCTTGGGTGACGGCATACTTGATGCTGCGCTGCTGCTGGTCTACGAGAAGCGCTTCCGCCCTGAAGACAAATGGGTGGCTGCCTGGATCGAGCGTCAACAGACCAAGATCGACGACGCGCTCGACCACCTTGAGGCTAATCCGCCGGTCTGGGGCGCCGGTCCTGACTACGGCCACCTGACAATTGCTTGTGCGCTCGGATATCTCGATTTCCGGCATGAAGGCAAATGGCGGGCGAAACATCCGAAGCTGGTGCGCTGGCTTGATCAGTTTGCCGCGGCCGTCCCAGCCTTTGCAGAGACCAAGCCAGCCTGAGCGAGATCATACCGATGACAAAACCGTTCGACGCGGACTCCGCTGCGCGCTTCATCACCGAAGCACATGTGACGCGCTCCACATATCAAAACCTGCCACCTGAAATAGCACCGCAAACGGTAGCCGACGCCTATGCCGCCCAGGAAGCATTGGCCAAACTATGGACGCCGGTCTATGGCCCCGTCGCTGGCCTCAAGATCGCGACCACGACCAAAGTGATGCAGGCGCTGATGGGGATCGACCATCCCTGTGGTGGCATGATTTATGGCAACCGCATCCATGTCTCTCCGGCCAAACTCGCACTAGCTGATCACATGCATCTCGTGATCGAGTGCGAGTTGGCGGTTCAGCTTGCACAATCGTTGCCAGGTGGCACTCAGCCTTACACTGCGGAAACAGTGCGGTCGGCGGTTGGCGATGCGATGTCGGCCTTCGAGCTGATCGAGGACAGAAATGCCGTTTACAAGGAAACCAGTGCCCTGTCGTTGATCGCTGACAACGCTTGGAATGCCGGTATCGTTGTTGGCGACCCGCAGGCCGTTTCACCTTCGTTTGAGCTTAATGGCGTGGCCGGACGGCTGACGATCAACGGCAAAGTGGCGCATACCGGAAAGACTGATGATCCGATGGGGGCGCTGGCCTGGATTGCAAACCTTGCGGTGCTGCGCGACCGTCCGTTGCAGGCTGGCATGGTCGTCATAACCGGCAGCATTATCGTGACGCTGCCGATCCATGCCGGCGATCACATGGTGTTCGAGATCGAAGGTTTGGGTGCGGTCGAGACCCGGGCAGTTTAGTTCATCACCCCGCTGCCCGCTTCGCATCCTGCCGCCGTACAACGCTCTCGCGATGGAACGTATAAATGCCGGCGGCCGCCACGGCCATGATCCCAACCATGGCGACGCCATCGGGGATGTGTCCCCAAATCGCGAAGCCCAGTAACAAAGCCCAGACAATGCCAGCGTAACGGAATGGCGCCACGACTGAGATCTCGGCGGCACGCACCGACGTGATCAGACAAAGCTGGCCCAACATAGACAGTACGCCGGCGCAAAGCAGCATCAATAGCTCGCGCGTGGATGGCTGAACCCAGGTCTCGATGGCGGCGCCGCAAAGGCTTGCCAGCGCCACTGCAGATGCCGATAGCATCATGATCAGCGCTGTCGGCAGGGTCGGATCAATGCGCCGTGTTGCGATGTCCCGCATGGTGCCAAACAGCACCGCCATGATAGCGGCGATCGACCACCAACTGAATGTACTCGTGCCGGGTTTCACAATGAGCAACGCTCCGAGCAGTCCAATCGCAACGGCACTCCAACGCCGCCAGCCGACTTTTTCGCCAAGAAACATGGCTGAGCCTGCCGTGAGCATCAGTGGCGCCATTTGCAGAACAGCCATGATGTCCGCGAAATGCATGCGGCCGAGCGCTGCCTGAAAGAACAGTGATGCCGTTACATCGCCCCCGGCTCTCAGGCCCATTGCTGGCGTGAGTGCGCGTCGCACTGCGCTGAACGCCCCACTCCAATAGACAAAGCAGGTTGTTATGAGGGCTGCCGTCACACTCCGCACGAACATCGTCTCGGATGTGGGCAAGCTGGTCGCGGCGAGCTTCATCAAAGCGTCGCCGCAACAGAATAGTGCCGTAGCGGCGACCATGGCGGCGATGCCACGCGCCGGACCAGATTTTTGTGACACGTCGCCGACGGGTGGAATAATCACCGCTCCATGCTCCCCGCCCGTGTCTGCTCAGCCTCGCGACGGCGAACCCTTTCCCGATGCACGGTGTATAATCCGGCACCGACAATGATCGTCACGCCGATCCACGTCCATAAGTCAGGGATCTCGTCAAAGAGCACAAAGCTCCAGAACAAGGCGAACAGAATGACCGAATAGCGGAATGGGGCGATCGCCGAGATTTCACCCGCCCGCATCGCGACGATAGTGCCGTAATAGCCGCCTGAGACGCCGAGCGCTGAAAGAGCCAGCCCGCCAACCATCATCCAGCTCGGCGTGATCCAGGTCTCGAACGAGCGCACAACCAACCCGGCAGTCGTCACCGCCATCGTAGATGCGAGGATTATCAGTAACGTCGGCACCCCGGGTCCGAGTCGCCGCGTGATGAGATCGCGCATCGCGACAAATATTACGCAGCCTACCACCAGCAAGCCGGCCCAATTGAAGGCGCTGGTACCGGGTCGAATAATGATCAATACGCCAATCAATCCGACGAAAGTAGCGAGCCAGCGCCGCCAGCCGACCGGCTCCCGCAGAAATATCGCGGCACCGGCCGTTACTGCGAGCGGGGTGAATTGACCAATCGCTGCGGCGTCGGCAAAGGGGAGGCGCACGAGGGCTGAAAAGAAAAACAGCGTCGCGCCAATTTCACAAGCCGTGCGCACGGCAACGAGGGGGGTCAGCACCTCGCGGTATTGCCGCCACACACCGGTGATGGCGACCAGACTGCCGATCAGCAAGGTTGCGAAAAGTCCCCGCGCGAACATGATCTGGCCGATCGGCATATCGCGGCCGATGATCTTGATCAGGGTATCGCTGGTGACGAAACATCCCATGCCAAACAGCATGGCGATGATGCCCCGCGCATTCGATGCGCGTTCTGGTGCAACCGCCAAGGTGGCTTCAAGTGGTCTTGCCATTGCTCGAAACGCTTGATCCCAGGAATCGCGGCGGAGCGTTCGATGCGACGCTCGTTAACCTTCCCGTCGCTTTACACGGATGGGCCAGCTTCGATAGCCTGGAATTGCATCATGCATGGCGGCGTTGCGCCGAATGGGCACCAAGTAATCAAGGTCGTTCTGCAGACACAGGTGTCGTACCCCTTGCTCCGACTCTACTGGGAGCAAGTGGTTCTGATGGACGATCACTTCGTAACGTCGATGCCCTTCTCCTTGAAGTACTTGACGGCGCCTGGATGGAACGGGATGGCAGCTTTGGCGATTGTTTGATTTTCCATCTTAATGTTGCCAGCTTCGGAATGGACGCGCACGAGATCAGCCTGATTCTCGAAGAACAGCTTTGTTACCTGGTACGCTAGATCCTCGGACAAGCTCTCGTTGGCGAACAGCAAATTCCAGACGCTGGCCACCTGGTTGTCACCATCCATGCCCGAGTATGCACCCTTGGGAATGACGGCAGGGGCGTAGATGCCCGAATATTTTTCGTTCATCTTCGCGACATAGGCCGCATGATCAATCATCTTGATCTTGGTGCCCGGGGTCGCTGCCACGTCGACGATGGCAGAGGTTGGTACGCCTGCTACAAAGAAGAACGCGTCGATTTTCTTGTCCTTGAGTGCGCCGGCCGATTCCGATGCGCCGAGGCGCTCGCGCTTCACATCCTTGTCTTTGTCGAGGCCGGCTGCCTCCAACAAGCGGAAGGCGAATACTTCGGTAGCGCTGCCAGGCGAGCCGGTCGAAATACGCTTGCCTTTCAGGTCTTCGAATTTGGCAATACCATTACCCTCGATAGTGACGACCTGCATCAGGTTGGGATACATGACGCCGAGCGTACGGATCGGTAGCGGGGTCTTGAACTTGTCTTGCCCCTTGAGAGCGTCGATCGCTGCATCGACCTGGGTCATGCCAAGTTCACCCTTGCCGGTGCCAACCACCAGGAGGTTGGCAACCGAGCCGCCGGTAACTTCAGCGGTGGCCTGTACGCCCGGTATGTTCTTTGCCAGAATGTTGGCGAACCCGCTGCCAAGCGGATAGTAGATGCCGCCGGTGCCACCGGTCGAAATCGACAGCTGTTTAGGCTGCTGGGCAAAGGCCGTGCCTGCCGCCAGCAATGTGGCAAATCCCAATACTGCAAAGGTTCGTGACTTCATGTGACGATCTACTCCTCGCGCGTTTCCTGGTTACGGTCTCTTTGATTTAGAGGCCTCCGTGCCGGGACACTAGTGGATCAACGGTGTTCGTAAAAGGGCAATGCGTGCATTGGTGTTAGACTGCGAACTTGGAGTATTCGGGCAAAACCGGTACGTGGGTGCATGGACATCGATGCCAAGAGCAGATCTATGACGCCATCAAAAATTACCCGAGTGACCGGCACGGGGCCAGCTGCTTCGTGGGAGAACTGGCCGCCACTGGCGCGTGGTTATTTCGCTATCGGCGCGGAACGCTCGTCGAAAGCATTGAACCTCGGCAATTTGATGCGGTCAGCGCATGCATTCGGAGCGAGCTTTACGTTCACGATTGGCGCCACCTATCAGGCGCTTGAAGCGCGTGCGGATACGTCGAAGGGGCAGGCCCATTTGCCGCACTACAACTGGGCGGACCGAAGTGCAATGCAAATGCCGCAAGGGTGCCGTCTCGTTGGCGTCGAATTGACCGACGATGCGATCGATCTACCGAGCTTCCGGCATCCCCAGCGAGCAGCCTATCTGTTGGGGCCCGAGCAGGGATCGATCTCGCCGGATCTACTGGGGCGCTGTGATCACGTTATCAGGATTCCGACGAGCTTTTGCATCAATGTCGCGATGGCCGGTGCCATTGTCATGTACGATCGGGTCCGTAGTCTGGCGCGCTTTGCAGAGCGTCCGGTCATGGAAGGTGGCCCGAAAGTCGCGGTCCGCAGGCTCGCATATGGCCGCGGCGTCGCAGAGACGTGACAGGTGGGCGTCTCTCTCCCTATATCGAAGATATGAGCGGGGCGATTCTAAAACTGACGGTGTGTTTTCAGCGCAGCATGGCTTTTGCTGCCGCAGCGCTTTCGCTCGCCATTGTGTCCGGGTCCAGCGCTGATGCGCAAACCCGTGCCTTCAAGAAATTCGGCGACTGGCGGGTGTTGACCCACACCGAAGGCGCGGCGCAGATTTGCTTTACCATTGCCCAACCGCGTACCAGCGAGCCAGCCGCTGCGGCTGAGAGTGCTTATTTCTACGTATCGGCTTGGCCCAAGGATGGCGTGCGGTCCGAAGTCAGCGTCAAGACCAGCGTGGCGTTGAAACCAGGAGCGCCAGCCACGATCGCAATCGACCAGACGATCTTCAAGCTATTTTCGCGTGGTGACAGGGCCTACGTGATCGACGCAACGGACGAGTTAAAATTGCTTGACGCCATGAAGAAGGGCTCCACCGTCGTGGTGCTCGCCCAATCCGAGCAGGGTGTGGTCAGCAAGGATACGTACTCGCTGGCGGGGATCACCCAGGCACTGCAGGCCGTCAGCGGTGGTTGTCGTTAATCGCTACGCCGCTCGGTTGGCTCAGAAATTGCTCTGCGGCGGCTAGCAGGCTGGGTGGAGCTGTCATGCCATTCTCAAAAATTGCAGCAATTATTCTTCTGCTTCTGACGTGGCCGGTTGCCACGCTGGCGGATGCGTGGCCGCCGACCGTGCCGGGGTATGCCTATCAAGCGATCGAGCGCTGTAGCGCGCCGCACACCGCGAAACTGCAGCCCAATGAGGCACGCTATGAGATCTGCGTCGATCAAATGGCGCTGTTCACGTCAGCGCTCGACGAAGCGCGGCGCGCTGATCGACTGCTAATCGTTGATTTTGGCGCCACGTGGTGCCCCTGGTGCCGGTCTCTGCAAGCGCAATTTGAGACCGGCATATTGGGCCGTAAAGACCTTGGTCTCGATTATGCGGCCACCTTCAACGTGCTTGAGATTGGTACTTCGACCATGCAGGCCGGGCGGCGCGTTGATGTGCCAAGCGGACAGGCGGTGCTGAAGCGGGTTTTGGCGACGGCACCCGGTGTGAAACTGCGCGCGGTGCCGTTCCTGGCCGTGATCGACCCGGCCAACGCTGCAAAAACTGTGGCTCGCAATCTTGATGACTTCGAACTCGGCGCGACGGGTGCCCACGATCCGGCCCAAATCCGTACGGTTCTGGTTGCCGCGCACGGTTACATGCGGTTGGGCGGCGCGGCACCCTCCGAACCCGGATGGATCGCCACGAAGTTTGCCAGGTTAAGGACGCGGCTGTGGGGTTCCAGCACTGCGTCGCAGTAGGCGTGGTAAATCCCCTGATACACCGGCACCCGCGTCGACAAACACCTGTTTGAGCGCTGGAGCACGGTTCAACACACCAAGGCCGAATTCGCGTGCCGACCGACCCCACGTTCCGCTGTTCGAAAATAATCCGTTGAGCCCGCCAAAGGCTGCACTCGACACGCCTGCATCGAAGCGGCGCCAGCGCTCATATCGCTCCAGGCCAGACGCATCTCCAAGGTCGAGGCCGACGTGCGCCACGTCGCCGATGCATTCGACCAGGGCTGCCACATCGCGGAATCCAAGATTTAATCCTTGCCCGGCAATCGGGTGCACGCCATGTGCTGCGTCGCCCACGAGCGCGAACCGCTTGGCGATATAGCGGCGCGCCAGATGTGTTTCGAGCGGCCAGGAACGGCGCGGACCATCGAGCGTCAAAACTCCCAAACGCCCGGCGACGCGGCGGTCGACTTCGTCGAGGAAAGCGTCGTCACCGAGTTCCAGGATACGGGCAGCAGTAGCTGTGTCCTCGCTCCAAGTGATGCATGAGTGATGCCCTCCGACCAGTGGCAGCATCGCAAATGGCCCGTTGGGGAGAAAATGCTGCGCGGCGCAATTGTTGTGCGGGCGGTCATGGGCGATGCGCGTGACAATGCCGGTTTGATTGTGATTGTGACTGACGATGCTTATGCCTGCCGCCTGGCGCAGGGCGGATCGTCGACCGTCGGCTGCGATCGCGAGGGCGGCGTTGATGCGGCAACCGTCGGCAAGTTCAACCGTGATGTGTGCGGCATGAGCCGTAAGACCAACTGCCTGCGCTGGACGCCGAACTTCAATGGCGGGATTGGCAGTGACAGCCCGGTCGAGAGCGGTTGCCAAACATTCATTGGGTACGATCCATGAACCGGTCGAACCGTCGGACGCAGTATTGTCATAAGTGAGCAGCGTCGGTCGAATGCCAGCATTGAGGCTCGAATCGGTCAATGCGATGTCGCGAACCGGGGTTGCGCTCGACGCCAGATCATCCCACAGCCCCAGATGGATCAGGAGGTTGCGAGAGCTGGACGAAATCGAAGACGCACGCGGATCGATCGCGTTGCCGACTGGCGCTTCACGGCCTGCGCCGAGGTCGATCACGGCGATACTGCCGCCCGCACCCAGTTCCTGCGACAATGCCAGCGCGAGCGAGAGCCCAGCATAACTGCCGCCTGCAATTACGACATCTGCTGAGACAATGTTCGGCATCGTGGAAGGTCCAGGGGGCGTCAGCTTGACATGCTGCGGGTGACGCGTCGAGGGTGCGGCCTCACCTTTACGGCAATCAAACAGCCAGCCGGGATCATTATGCCACAAAAGACGCCTCCAGCTACAGTAGACATGCTTACTCCGGCAGCGGCCAAATCGCCCACGGGTCATGCCTTGGCCGATCTGATCGCCACGCTCGATCTCGAACCGCTGGAGCACAACCTTTATAGAGGCATCACGCCTAATCCAGGTTGGCAGCGTGTCTATGGCGGCCTCGTGCTGTCCCAGGCACTTGTGGCGGCGGTACGTACGGTCGAACCGGACCGGCATCCACACTCCATGCACGGCTATTTTCTTCTCGGTGGCGAGCCTGGACAGCCGATCATCTATGACGTTGAGCGGGTGCGTGACGGGTCCAGCTTCAATACCCGCCGCGTGAAGGCGATACAGCATGGGCGGCCGATTTTCGTGCTCAGCGTGTCGTTTCATAAAGCCGAGACCGGTTACGAGCATCAATCTGATATGCCCGACGTGCCAAGTCCGGACGATTTGCCCAGCGAGCAAGATCTCCGTCAGAAATTTGGCGACAAGATGCCGGAGAATGTTCGCAGTTACTGGGCGCGTGAGCGGCCCATCGAAATGCGCCCGGTTGATATCGCGCGCTATATGACTCGACAAAAAGCAGCACCGCAGCAGTGCGTCTGGATGCGTGCGAACGGTACTCTGCCGGACAATCAGCACCTTCACAGTTGCATCCTGGCGTACGCCTCGGACTTCACGCTCCTGGATACGGCCTTGATTGCCCATGGCAAGATGCTGTTTGACACGGATATACAACTAGCAAGCATCGACCATGCGCTGTGGCTGCATCGGCCGTTCCGCGCTGATGACTGGTTGCTGTATGCGCAGGATAGCCCTTCAGCCGGCGGGGCCCGGGGATTCTGCCGTGGCAGTATTTTTACGCGTGACGGCGTGCTGGTAGCGTCGGTGACGCAGGAAGGTCTCATGCGGCAGCGCACAACAGCTTTTGTGGTCAAATAGTAGGCAAATATGCCAAATTGCCCGCAAACCGTGCGACAGTTAAGGCTATCGCTGCCTCTGATTGTGGCAAAATAGTAATTTTTCTGTGCCGCTTCAATGGTTTAAGAATCGTTAAGTCGGTTGGCACGGCTCTTGATCATTAATCATTGGAAGCATTGTGGGATGAGCCGAAACCCGGGCTCTTTTACCCACAACAACTTACAGGATGGTGACATGAAACTCGTGAGTGCGATCATCAAGCCCTTCAAGTTGGAGGAGGTGCGCGCGGCACTGACCGACTTGGGCTTCCAAGGCATGACAGTAACCGAAGTCAAAGGCTACGGTCGTCAGAAAGGTCATACGGAAATCTATCGCGGGGCGGAGTACGCCGTCAGTTTCTTGCCGAAAATCAAGATCGAAGTAGTCGTACCGTCCGCCGATGCTGATAAGGCGGTGGAGGCGATCACACGGACTGCCAAAACAGGTCAGATCGGTGATGGCAAGATTTTCGTGTCGTCGATCGAACATACCGTTCGAATCCGGACCGGCGAGGCGGACGAGAACGCGCTCTGATGGGGCGTTATGCGCAACAGGCAACAATCCATTTACACTAGCTCAGGCAGAAGACGAGGGAGTTCCATTCATGATGTTCGAAGACGTAAAGCAGGCCCGATTGCCCAGGGGGTCAGGGCTCGCGCTTGCGACAGTTTTGGCGACCATTGTCGCAGCAGCGCTACCGGCGCTTGCCGCGGATCCGGTGCCGAACAAGGGTGACACGTCCTGGATGCTGACAGCATCGGCGCTGGTGCTGCTGATGACGGTGCCGGGTCTGGCGTTGTTCTACGGCGGTCTCGTGCGCACGAAGAACATGCTGTCGATGTTGATGCAGGTGTTTGCCATCGTCTGCGTGGTTGCATTGATTTGGGTGCTCTATGGCTACAGCCTGGCGTTCTCAAGTGGCACCTCGTTCAATGCATTTGTCGGTGGACTTTCGAAGGCGTTCTTGAATATTGCGCCGGATAAGAAAACAATTCTTGATGCCAACGTCGCAACGTTCTCGAACGGGGTCGTGATTCCGGAGCTCGTCTACATCGCATTTCAGATGACGTTCGCGTGCATCACGCCGGCATTGATCGTCGGTGCCTTCGCGGAACGCATGAAATTTTCTGCATTGTTGCTATTCACGGTGCTCTGGGTAACGTTCGTCTACTGCCCGATCGCTCACATGGTTTGGTATTGGGCAGGCCCAGACGCACTGGCTGATGCCGCCCGGAAGGTTGCCTCATCGTCCGGCGACGCGAAGAAGCTCGCAGAAGCAGCGCTGCAGTCCGTTACTGAAGATGCTGGCTACATCTTCCAGCTTGGCGCCATCGACTTTGCTGGCGGCACTGTGGTCCACATCAACGCAGGAATCGCCGGTCTCGTCGGCGCCCTGATGCTCGGCAAGCGCGTCGGTTACGGCAAGGAAGCCATGCCGCCACACTCGTTGACGTTCACGATGGTGGGTGCAGCCCTGCTGTGGGTTGGTTGGTTCGGCTTCAATGCCGGCTCCGCTCTGGAGGCCAACTCGACGGCAGCACTGGCCATGATCAATACGTTTGTCGCAACTGCGGCAGCTGCTCTGTCGTGGATGTTTGCGGAGTGGATTACCAAGGGTAAGCCGTCGTTGTTGGGTATCGTTTCGGGCGCCGTCGCTGGCCTAGTTGCAATCACTCCGGCATCGGGCTTCGCTGGCCCGATGGGTGGCTTGCTGCTCGGGCTTGCCGCAGGCGTCGTTTGCTTCATCTTCTGCACGGGGATCAAAAACGCACTGGGCTACGATGACAGTCTCGACGTGTTTGGTATTCACTGCATCGGTGGCATTCTTGGCGCCATCGCCACGGGCATCCTGGTCAGCCCCGGCTTCGGCGGCACCGGCATCCTTGACTACACGCTGAAGCCTGGCGAAGGCGTGGTTGCTGAGTTTGTACTGCGCACACAGCTTATTGCTCAGATGAAAGCGGTCGGTATCACCATACTATGGTCGGGTATTGGTTCGGCCATTATTTACAAGCTGGTGGATGTCATCGTTGGTTTGCGCCCGGCGGTCGAAGCCGAGCGTGAAGGTCTTGACGTCACAGCTCACGGCGAGCGTGCCTACAACTATTAGACCAACGCACGGGGCTCATGTCTTTGCGGCATGGGCCCTTTATGTGCCGAACATTGGATAGGGAAGGGCTCCGGACGTCGATCCTCCGGGGCCCTTTTTTAACGTGAGACGCGCAACTTCGTACGGCCGTTCGCCGCTTCCAGGATTTGCAGCATATCATTGGGTGCGAACGCAATGCACCCTTCGGTCGGGCTATATCCGTGGCGTGCCAAATGCATGAAGATAGCGCTGCCACCGCCTTGAATGCGCGGTCGCCGATTATGATCGAGCACAACAACGATATCGTAGAGGTGATCGGTGCGCCAAAGTTGCTCAGCGCTTGCAGGGTAGGGATGGCGAACGGCGCGGTTATAGTTGCGGTCGCCGACCGCGTCGCACCAGCCGTCGGTGGCCTTGAGCATGCGAACCGGCAGCATGGTCCGAGGTCGAGGTACCCGGTCGGCACGATAGAGCACTGCGATGGGTCGCCAAACCCCGATGGGGCTACAGCCATCGCCTTCACGTTTTCGTGCGGTCTGGCCAGTGCGCCCGATCGCACACGGCAGTGCACGGTCGCCTAGTTGGATCCAACCACGTGATTGAGCCCGCGACAGACAGCGAAGTACTAAGTTCGATCGCGCACCATTGGTCATTCAAGCAGCTCCCTTTAGGATTGCGATCAACGTGCATGTAAACGATGTGCTTATTCGCTCTTGAGCTAAGTCGCCAATCCATGCAGAGCTAGCGCTGAGGTACGCCACCAATTGGGAGCACTGAGAATGAGCAATGCGCGCCAGATACTCGTGGTCGATGATGACGATGATCTGCGCAGTTCGTTGCGGGATCATCTCGCGCTCTACGACGAGTTCCAGGTTTCCACCGCCGCGACTGCCGGCGAAGGTCTCGATGCAATTAAATCTGGCCATTTCGATCTAGTGCTGTTTGACGTCGGATTACCCGACATGGACGGCCGCGAGGCCGTGAAGCAATTACGGCGCAGCGGATTCAAGTCGCCGATCCTCATGCTGACCGGCAATACCAGCGACGCCGATCAGATACTGGGACTAGACGCAGGCGCAAACGATTATGTCGCCAAGCCGTTCAAGTTCGCCGTTCTGTTGGCGCGCATCAGAGCGCAGTTGCGGCAGCATGAACAGAGCGAGGATGCGGTATTTGCCATTGGACGGTACACGTTCAAACCGGCCGCAAAACTGTTGCTCGACGAGAAGGGTGCGAAGGTCAGATTGACCGAAAAAGAGACGTCGATCCTTAAGTTCCTCTATCGCGCGGGAGAAAAAGTTGTCAGTCGCGATGTTCTGTTGCACGAGGTGTGGGGCTACAACGCTGGCGTCACAACTCATACGCTGGAAACGCATATCTACCGGTTGCGGCAAAAGATTGAGCGTGATCCGTCAAATGCGGAGTTGCTGGTAACCGAGACCGGTGGCTATAAGTTGGTTCCCTAGCAGCGACTGAGAGCAAGTAAAATCATAGTGTTGCGGCGTTTTCTGTGTGCGCCCCTCGACCGATATCCACGACCTCTCCCCAGTTCCTGCACACGCAGACTATGTGTGGCTGGTCTCTTTCTGCGAATCAGTCGACCGTCGCCTTAGTTGAAGTTGTGTCGTTGCGTTCGTTGAGGAGGCTATTCGGGGACATCCGCGCTGATGGCTATGGACGTACTTGTCGCACCACTGTTGAACATTGAATTGTTTCAGGGCTTGCGGCCACTTCAAATCACAGAGATCGCGCGATGTGCCGAACGCATTGTGTTTCGTGCTGGACAAACGATCGTGGCAGCAGGCGATGACGGTGATGCGGCGTTCGTGATTGTCCAGGGCGACGCGGTAAGGACCGTCGGACCTAGCCTTACCGGTGCGCCTGAGCCGATCGCGCTCGGCTCGATCATTGCCGAAATGGCAATGCTGGTGGAAACCGAGCACACGTCGACAATTGTTGCTGTCACGTCGGTTCGGGCGCTGAAAATCACCCGTGCCAGTCTCTATGAGCAAATGCTCGACGATGCTGCACTGGCGGAACACTTGGTGGCTAAGATCAGTGGTCGGCTTCGCGGACTTGCAGATGAGCTACGCACTATCGATCGTGTTCTCGCACACCAGGATGTCGAAGGATTAGTTGTATCAAATGCTACATTCCCGCAGGTGGCAGCGTTGGCTCTGGACCATGTCCGCCCAGGACTGGAAACACGTCACTGACTTGTGGTTTTCGGAAGCTGAAACGAATGGCGCCCAACTCCTGGGGGAAGGAGTTGGGCGCTAGGCGCTTTGGAAGCGCTTCTAGCATCGGGAGGGGGTCCGATGCCACAGGCGCGAATTTCGGCGAGACGGGGGGGAACTGCCGAAAATTAAATCGCCACCTGCATGGAAGATATCTAAGCGCAAGTGTGCGTTTTACAACAGGGGGTGAGCGACCGATCACGAAAAGTTTACAATTATTGCCAGCGTTATCCACAGATTGCGTTTGGCGGATGCCGTCGAGCAACAGATTGTATTTCAACGTAATCGCCTAGATTCTTGTAATTATTGCTGAAATTGCAGCCGGTTGCTTTTGACCTCGAAAAGCGCAGCATCAACTTCCTCAGAACGCACCATCGCCGACAATTCCACCCGCGTCTCCAGGTTTTGGGCGTCAGTTGTCACCCACTCCTTCAGCTCCACTGTTGGCTTGGATGACAGAAACAACTTTATCCTCCCCGGTGCATCGGGGCTTTTATCTTGCACGGTGATGATAATAAGATCATCAGTCTCTGCAACATCCAGGATCAACGCATCGCGTACGAGGTCTACTTCCTTGCGCAGCAACATGCGAAACGGTGTGTTGTCGAGTTCGTAGCGATCGTCGGTACGGATGTCGTTGTCTTGGATCGCGAGTTGTTTGCCATCTGAAACAACAACTTGCTTGCTCGGCAAATTATAGTCGAAGCGAAAACGACCCGGACGCTTCATGGCGAGCTTGCCGCGCAGCTTCTTGCCGTCTGGGTTGGTCTGTTGAAACACGCATTTCAGGTTGGCGAGGCCATTGAAGTAGTCGTTGACCTTCTTGATTGAGGCCACTTGTGCGGCATCAAAGACCACAGCGTTGGTTGCGGGCCCCGGTGGGCTCTGTGCTGGCCGAGCTTGACTGGCCGCACCGATCGCGTTGGGCTGCGGCGCTTTCTTGGCGTCCTGCGCAGTGACTACCGTCACCGTTGTGCCAAGCGCTAGTCCGGCAAATGCCAGAAGTCTGATTGCCGCTTGAATTCGCATAAAGCCCCCGAAAGTTCCGGCTGTTCGCCTTAAGCCGACGTCATCAACGCTGTCACCGAAGAATCCGGCGAGATGGTGGCGACAATAGTCGCGCGCGCCGCTCGCACAAGCAGGTGTTGCCCTGTTATCCCACGTTGTGGCTCGGCCAGCATCGGCGGCGGCATGGCCGACGGTTCAACTTCCCTCGCGCTGAATTGGTCTCCCGCGCTAATACTATCTTATTCTCGTGGAACGCTGGGTACTGCCTTTTACATTGAATTGGCGATAACGGTAGGGATCCGCTGGTGGGGCGCATGGTGTTTTCTCAACTGAAAGATGGAGGCAGCGGCGCGTGTTGAAGGGAGGGGGAAACACAGAAAATCAACGGCCGGAGGAACCCAGCCGTCAGTTTCTCGTATCGATCCTTTTATTGATGTTCGTCATGAACATGATCGGTCGTGGCATCACCGAGACATTTGCTGTGTTCCTGCTACCTGTCGAGGACGCCTTCAAAGCGACACGCTCAGAGGTGCTCCTCACCTACTCGATCTACAACCTCGTTTATGGATTGAGTGCGCCATTCTGCGGGCAAATGGTCGATCGGCTCGGCCCCCGTATCAGCTATGCGTTCGGCCTATGCGTGCTAGGGTTGGGTTACATACTGGCCGGCTCATCGACAACGCTTTGGGGGTACTATCTCGGCGTTGGCGTGATGGGTGGCTTGGGTGCGGCAAGCCTAGGTATGGTCGTCGCCTCGAGCATTCTCAGTCGCTGGTTTTCAAAGCGGCTGGGTACGGTAACATCATTGCCGTATGCCGCGCTCGGAGCCGGCATGCTGCTCATTCCGCCCGCGACGCAATTGCTGATGCAGTACATGCCGTGGCAGTCGGCTTACCACGTACTCGGCTGCGCCGTGCTTGCCGCACTGCCGATTCTGCTTCTGATGCCATTGGCGCGGATCGGGCTGGGGTCGGCAGAATGGCAGTCGGCTCAGGCCGCGGCTTCGGTAAGTGCTGAAAGTGGCTGGACACTGGGGGCTGCTGTACGAACGGGCACGTTCTGGGGACTGTTTGCTGCCTACTTCGCGACGTCGGTCGCGTCTTACGCCGTGGTTCCGCAAACGGTCGCCTACCTCATTGAGCAGGGGTTCGATCGTCTACTGGCTGCTGGAGCATTCGGTCTCACCGGCGCGTGTTCCGCCATCGGCATCATTGCTATGGGCGTTATCTCCGATGGGATTGGACGGCGGCACGCCGCGTTGATTTCTTATGTTTCGTCAATCCTGGGCGTCGGATTTTTGATCCTGGTCGCGAC
>JANNRP010000339.1:0-5386 GCA_031401535.1 Hyphomicrobiaceae bacterium
GCGGCGGGTCGTCATCTGATGCCGGTCGCCGGTGCCGAAGGTCTACCGGGCGATGTTGTCGTCTTTCGGTTCCGGGCGGGGTTGCCTGCCAAGCACATTGGTATTTTGGCGACACCCGCATCATTCGTTCACGCCATGGAGGGCGGGGCAGCTTGCGAGATTGCGCTGGCGCCGTGGTGGCGGCGTCGGATTGCCGGCGTGTTTGCATTCCAGACCACCAATACCTGAGGATCAACCGATATGGCAACGCTCGCACTTGCAGCGGCCGGCGCTGCCGCAGGCTCGGCGCTGCTGCCGGCAGGCTTTTCAGTACTCGGCGCGACGGTCAGCGGCGCGGCTATTGGCTCGCAGGTGGGCGCGCTTGCCGGTTCCTACATTGATCAAGCGTTGTTTGGCTCTTCGGGTCAGTCTCGCGCCTTGGCCGGGCCGCGTCTGTCAGACTTACGCGTCACATCCTCGACCGAGGGCGCGGCTGTCCCCCGCGTCTATGGTCGGGCGCGGATTGGTGGCCAGATCATCTGGGCAACGGATTTTGAAGAGCAGGTCACGACGACTGAGGCGGGCGGCGGTGGCAAAGGTGGCGGTGGTCAAGGCGGGGCATCGACTGAGACCACGTATCGCTACTTTGCCAACTTCGCGGTCGCACTTGCCGAAGGCGAATTGTCAGGCCTCGGTCGGGTCTGGGCAGATGGTGCGGAGCTTGATCTTGCAGGCATCACGTGGCGCTTGCATACGGGCAGCGAAACACAAACTGCCGACAGTTTGATCGTGTCGCGGCTCGGGGGCGACGCGCCAGCCTATCGTGGCGTGGCCTATATCGTATTTGAAGGCATGGCACTCGGTCCTTACGGCAATCGTCTGCCACAACTCTCGTTCGAGGTGTTTCGCAGCACCGATACGGTGCGTGACCTCGTGCGCGGCGTCGTGCTCATTCCAGGTTCCGGTGAATTTGTACTGGCGACCGAGCCGGTGACACGGACTGGATTTGGCGGTGAGCGCCTGTCGGAGAACGTGCATACGCGGTCAGTTGGCACGGATGCCGTGGTCGCGGTCGATCAGTTGCAGGATATGCTGCCGTCGGTTGCCTCGGTGTCTCTGGTCACGAGCTGGTTCGGCACCGATCTGCGCTGCGGCCATTGTTTGATCGAGCCGCGTGTCGAGCGATTGAACAAGGATACGACGCCCTTGGTGTGGCAGGTCGCCGGTGTGACACGTGCGATGGCGTCGGTTGTCAGTCAGCGTGACGCGCGGTCGGCCTACGGTGGGACGCCGTCGGATGATACGGATGTCGCACAGATCACAGCATTGAAAGCGCGCGGACTAGCGGTGACGCTCAATCCGTTCATCCTGATGGACGTCGCCGAGGGCAACGTGCTGCCCAACCCACTGGATGGCAGCGGTGCCCAACCGGCCTATCCTTGGCGGGGGCGGATTACCTGCGATCCAGCACCCGGTCGGCCCGGCTCACCCGATAAGTCGGCGGCGGCTGCAACGCAGATCGCGAGTTTTGTCGGGTCCGTGCTGCCGGGTCATTTTTCGCTGTCGGGAACCACGGTCATCTACTCGGGCCCCGTTGAATGGTCGTACCGTCGGTTCATCCTGCATCATGCTTGGCTCGCGAAAGCGGCTGGCGGGATTGACGCCTTTCTGATTGGTAGTGAGTTGCGCGGGCTATCGACGGTGCGGTCGGCGGGGTCCGCATATCCTTTCGTTGCCGCATTGCAGCAGTTGGCGCTCGACGTCAAAAGTATCCTCGGACCCGCGACGAAGGTCACCTATGCGGCTGACTGGTCAGAGTACTTCGGCCATCAACCGGCAGACGGCACCGGTGACGTTTATTTTCATCTCGATCCGTTGTGGGCCTCGTCGGCGATCGACGCGGTCGGCATCGATCTCTATTGGCCACTGGCCGATTGGCGCGATGGCCGCGATCATCTCGACGCGCTGGCTGGCACACGCTCAATCTACGATCTTGGCTACCTCAAGGACAACATCGTCGGCGGCGAAGGCTACGATTGGTACTACGCGAACGATGTGGCCCGCTCAAATCAAAGCCGCACACCGATCAGCGATGGCGCTGGCAAGCCGTGGGTGTTCCGCTTCAAGGATCTCAAGTCCTGGTGGCTCAACCAGCATATGAACCGGCCAGGCGGAGTTGAGAGCGGCGTGCCGACTGCCTGGGTGCCGCAATCGAAGCCGATCTGGTTCATGGAGGCGGGGTGCAGCGCCGTCGACAAGGGTGCCAACCAGCCGAATGTATTCGTCGATCCCAAGAGCACGGAGTCGGCGCTGCCATGGTTCTCCACGGGCCGCCGTGACGACTTTATGCAGCGCCGGTACGTGCAGGCGCTGCTGGAGGCCTACGATACCGCTCATCCGGGCAGCGTGCCGGGCCTTAACCCGGTCTCGACCCTTTATGGCAACCCTATGGTCGCGATCGACCGGATCCATATCTACTCCTGGGACCTGCGGCCCTATCCAGCGTTCCCGAATGACAGCGATACCTGGGGCGACGGTGACAACTGGCGGCTGGGCCACTGGCTCAACGGCCGGATCGCAGCCGTACCTCTCGGTGATCTCGTCGCACGCCTGATGACTGACTACGATTTCGCAGCGTTTGACAGCGCTAGCCTCGATGGCGTCGTCCAAGGTTACGTCATCGACCGCATCATGTCCCCGCGCGATGCGCTGCAGCCGCTCGAACTCGCCTACTTCTTCGATAGCCTTGAAAGCGGTGGCAGGATCGCGCTGCGCCATCGGGGAGCGGCGGCGCCAAGTGCTGCCATCGATGAGCTGGAGTGCGTCGAGCCAAAGCCCGGCGCGCCACTGGTGACGCTCACGCGCGGTCAAGAGACCGAACTGCCCGCGTCCGCCAAGATCACGCATTTGTCGCCGGAGAACGATTACCGCCAAGCGGTTGCCGAGGCGCGTCGGCTGACCGGGGCAAGCGGTCGTGTGGCGCAAGCAGATCTCGCGTTGCTGCTGGAGGCGGACGCGGCCAACGAACTCGCCGATGCCTGGCTGTTCGAGGCCTGGGCGGCGCGCGAGCGGGCAAGTTTCTCTCTGCCACCGAGCCAACTGGCGATCGAACCCGGCGACAGCATCAATCTAACGGTCGGCGGGCGCAGTCGTCTGGTCCGGGTTACTGAGATTTCCGACCATGGCGTCCGCGGTATCGAAGCTCGTGGCCTCGATCCGGAGGTCTATCAGCGCAATGTCGGGTCGGTTCGTCTGGCTGGCATCGCGATGCCAACCAGTGCGGGGCAGGCCGATGTCTACTTTCTCGATTTGCCTAAGTTGACCGGCGACGAGTCAGATTTTGCAGGTTATCTTTCCGCGGCCCAGATACCGTGGCCGGGAGCGCTCGCGGTCTACAGGTCGCCGGAAGCGGCTGGCTATCAACTCTCAGCCTACGTCAATGCGCCGGGTATTCATGGCGTCACACTCGACCCGCTCTATGCCGCTCCAGAAGGGCGGATCGATCGCGCAGCAAAACTGCGCGTTCAGTTAGGCGTTGGAGGAGCGCTCGCATCGGTCTCGCGGTTGAAGCTGCTGGGAGGTGCGAACGCTGCCGCAGTGCGCAATGCCAGTGGCGATTGGGAGGTGCTGCAATTCGAATTCGCTGTTCTGGTTGGTGCACAAACCTACGAGCTATCCAATCTGTTGCGCGGGCAGGCTGGCACCGAACTGGCCATGGGGCAGGGGACCCCGATTGCTGTGGGCGCACCCTTCGTGGTCCTCGGCCCTGGCATTACCAAGATTGAACTGACCGCAGATCAGCTCGCGCTGCCCTATAACTGGCGGGTCGGGCCTGCATCCAAGGATCTAGGTTCCGCCACCTATGTTTCTCTGGTGCACGGCTATCGAGGGCTCGGTACGCGGCCACTCAGTCCGGTACACGTGCGTGGGACGCGCAGTAGCGGTGATCTCACGATAGCCTGGATCCGCCGCACGCGCACCGGGGGCGACAGCTGGATTGTGGCCGAAGTGCCGTTGGGCGAGGACGTCGAGACTTACGATCTCGACATCATGTCGGGCAGCGTTGTGATGCGCCAACTCAGCGTCACCGCATCTACAGCGGTCTATTCCGCCGCTCAACAGTTGGCTGATTTCGGCGCACTTCAGTCCAGCCTGACAGTCCGCGTCTATCAGAAAAGCGCCGTATGGGGCCGGGGCGCCGGCCGGATCGCAATCGTTTAACGCCGGTATCCAACGAACCCAAGGAGACGAACCATGCCGCAACCGGCCTGGATGGAGCCCGCATGGGCGGAACTCGGTCAGCGCGAAGTTTCGGGCAATGGCGATAACCCGCGTATCGTGGCGTTGTACCGTGACGCTGGCCAGAAGGCGGCATTGCATGATGACGTCGCGTGGTGCGCAGCCTTTGTCGGTGCCTCGCTGGAGCGGTCGGGCATCGCCGGTACGCGCTCGTTGATGGCACGCTCCTATCTCGACTGGGGCACGCCGATCGAAGCAGGGCGGCTCGGCGCCGTCGCGATATTTTCGCGAGGGAGTGACCCGGCGTCCGGTCATGTGGCGTTTTATCTAGATCGCGACCATGCATCCGTGTTCGTGCTGGGGGGCAATCAAGGCGATTCCGTCAGTGTTGCAACGATATCGAAGGACCGGTTGCTAGGGCTGCGCTGGCCCGTTGATGAGGCGCTGCAAACGCCGGTGATCGCGACGCCGCCTGGGCCAGATCCACTCAATTCAAACGCGGTATTTGCGTTAGCACTGTCTCACGTTCTGGAGATGGAAGGGCGGTGGACGGAAGACCCCTATGACCCTGGCGGGCCGACCAACTACGGCATCACGCTTGCTACATTGGCAGCGCATCGTGGCGTCGCGGTCAACGCCGATACGTTCGTCGGCCTCAAAGCCGAGCTCCGCAGTATTGCGGCGACCGAGGTGCGCGCCATCTATCGTGCCCGCTATTGGGAGCGATGCCGGGCCGCAGAATTGCCGGCAGCGGTTGCGCTCATGCATTTCGATGCATCGGTTAATCACGGTGTAGGTGCTGGCGCGCGGATGCTGCAGGCCGTGGTTGGGGTCGTAATAGACGGCGAAATTGGACCGGAAACGCTGGACGCCGTGCAGCGCGCCGCCGTCTCAGAACTCGTCGCGAATTATGCCGAGGCCCGGCGCGTCCGGTATCGCGGGCTCAGTCATTTCTGGCGATTTGGGCGTGGCTGGCTGGCGCGCGTTGATCGCACCCTTGCTGCAAGCCTGGCCCTCGACACCACAAAATCTGTTTCCCAACCGAAAGGACCAACGACGATGACAGATTCCAAGACGACCTCTGGCGAACCCGCAACCAAATGGTGGGGTGAATCGCTCACCGTCTGGGGTGCATTGATCACTGCGGCGTCAACCGTAATACCGGCAC
>JANNRP010000340.1:0-6883 GCA_031401535.1 Hyphomicrobiaceae bacterium
GGGTCAGCACCTCGGGCTCGACATCGCCTCTGAGAGCGCGCTGGCGGCTGGGCTTGTCATGGGCATGATGATCATTCCGTTCATTTCGTCGCTGTCTGACGATGTGATTAATTCAGTCCCCCAGTCACTGCGTGACGGCTCGTATGCACTGGGTGCAACCAAATCCGAAACGATCCGCAAGGTCGTACTGCCAGCTGCTCTGCCGGGCATTGTGTCAGCATTCATGTTGGCGATCAGTCGAGCAATCGGCGAGACAATGATCGTGGTCATGGCGGCAGGGCTTGCGGCAAACTTGACGTTCAATCCGTTGGACGCCGTGACGACCATCACAGTACAGATAAAAACGATCCTGGTCGGTGATCAGGAGTTTGACAGCGCCAAAACACTCGCCGCGTTTGCCCTGGGGTTTGTCTTGTTCTTCGTCACCCTGGTTTTGAACATCATCGCACTACGGATCGTCCGCAGATATCGGGAACAGTATGACTGACATACTCGCAAGCGGCACAAGTCACGGCCGGGCCCGCCGGGTCGATACCAGTTCGGATGCGGCACGCGCCAGGGTTCGCGCGCGTTATCGCTCCGAAACGCGTTTTAAGTCTTACGGTATCATCGCGCTCATAATTACCGGGGTGTTCCTGGCAGCGCTGATGTTCGACATCTTCCGAAATGGGTTGCCGGCTTTCTGGCAGCATTCGTTGAAGCTCGACGTCAATGTTACAGCGGAAGATATCGATCCGTCGGGCAAGCGTGACCCAAAGCAGTTGCAAGGTGGCGACTACTTCGCGGTTGTGCGCAAGGCACTGGAGGCTCAATTCCCGGGCATCGAAGGTCGCGGCGAACTGAAGAAAATGAGCCAACTGCTCAGCACTGGTGCTGGGGACGAATTACGCAAGCGCGTGGTTGCCGATCCGACGCTGGTGGGCCGCACAATCCAGGTTCCGGTTCTGCTCGACGACAACGCCGATCTCTACTTCAAGGGGGGCGCGACAGCAATCGAAACGCGTGCTGGTCGTGGCATTGCAACGCCGTCTGCGGTAACGGGTGAAGTTCGGATACTTACAGCGTCGAACGATTTCGCGGGCGAAGTAACGCGCCTCAAGGCCGCGCTTGTGGAACGTGCGAACGTTTTACGTGTCGAAGCTGGCCGCATGGAGCGCGCGAATGTGGCCGAGACTAAGCAGAAGGGCATCGAGGCTCGCCAGGAGGCGGCGGCCCTGCAGGCGCGGATCGATGGGATTTCCAAAGTCGAGGAACTCGACGATAAGATGCCGAGCCTGTTGGTCGCCATTAACGGTGGTTTGGTAAAGATTGAGAAAGTCGGTCCGGCGGAGGCTTCTGGAACGGTTATTATTCCCTTGTCATCGGTCAGCGACGCCAAAGCTGCAGAATGGCAAATCATCAGCTATTTGACACCCGAAAGCAACCGCAAGGCGACCGATGTCGAGGTCGCTTTTCTCGAGCGCCTCAAGGCCAATGGTAGGGTCGAGAATGGATTTAACTGGCAGTTTCTGACCAATGGCGACAGTCGCGAACCCGAACTTGCCGGGATCCGCGGCTCATTGACCGGTACGCTGCTGACACTGCTGGTGACCTTGTTGTTATGCCTGCCGATTGGTGTAATGGCGGCGGTCTACCTTGAGGAGTTTGCTCCGAAGAATCGTTTGACTGACCTGATCGAGGTCAACATCAACAATCTCGCGGCTGTGCCATCAATTGTTTTTGGTTTGCTTGGCTTGGCGGTTTTTCTGAACTTCCTCAATCTGCCGCGCTCAGCCCCCCTCGTTGGCGGTCTGGTGCTCGCTCTGCTGGTGCTGCCGACGATCATCATAGCCTCGCGAGCGGCCCTGAAGGCAGTTCCACCATCGATCAAGGAGGCAGCACTCGGTGTCGGTGCATCGCATCAACAGGCGGTGTTCCACCATGTGCTGCCGCTAGCCATGCCGGGCATCATGACGGGTACCATCATTGGCATGGCGCATGCGCTCGGTGAGACCGCCCCGTTGCTGATGATCGGTATGATCGCGTTCATCGTCGACGTGCCGCAGGGTTTAGCTGATGCGGCGACCGTTTTACCGGTGCAGATATACCTTTGGTCGGATCTCCCGGAGCCTGCGTTCAAGCTGAAAACTGCCGGTGCCATCGTTATCTTGCTGTTGTTCTTGTTCGCCATGAACGGCATGGCGATTTGGTTGCGCAAGCGTTTCGAGCGCCGGTGGTGACCTATGAATTTCGAAGGGGCTCAAATGACGGATATGGCAGTAACAACGGCAGTCAAGGGCGGGTCGACTATGACGACAGGCATGGGTAGCGCTTCAAAGGTGATCGGGCGCTCTGTCAACGTCCATTATGGCGCGAAGCATGCGCTGAAGAACGTGAGCGTGGATATTCCAGATCGAAATGTTACTTCGTTTATAGGGCCCTCCGGCTGCGGCAAGTCGACGTTCCTGCGCTGTATCAATCGCATGAATGATACAATCTCGTCTTGCAAGGTCACCGGCAAGATCGAGATTGACAGCCAGAACATCTATGATCCGGAGCTCGATGTGGTGCAACTGCGTGCACGCGTCGGCATGGTCTTCCAGAAGCCGAACCCTTTTCCCAAGTCAATCTATGAAAACGTCGCCTACGGACCGAAAATTCATGGGTTGTCCGAATCTAAGGACGATCTCGACCGTATCGTGATGGACAGTCTGAGCAAGGCGGGCCTATTGACCGAGGTCAAAGACCGCCTGCAGGATGCGGCAACAGGGTTGTCGGGCGGTCAGCAGCAGCGCCTGTGTATCGCGCGCGCCATTGCGGTCAGCCCAGACGTGATTTTGATGGACGAACCGTGTTCTGCACTTGATCCGATCGCGACGGCGCGGATCGAGGAACTGATCGACGAGTTGCGCAACAACTTCTGCATTATCATCGTGACGCATTCGTTCTCTCAAGCTGCCCGCGTATCGCAGCGAACGGCGTTTTTCCATCTTGGTGAACTCGTGGAAGAGGGCCCCACCAAGGAAATCTTTTCGACGCCCAAAGATAAGCGGACGCAGGACTACATCACCGGTCGCTTTGGCTAATTGTGGCATTTCCCAAGCGAGGATCACTATGACGCAGCATACCGTCAAATCGTACGAAGAAGAACTAACGTTTCTTGACAACAAAATCGCCCATATGGGCGGCATTGCAGAACGGCAATTGGCACAGTCCTTCGATGCTTTGAACCGGCGTGATCCGAAGCTAGCTGCGCTTGCCATTGCCAGTGATAAGGCCATCGACGCGCTGCAGCGCGAGATAGAGGAACATGCGATTGCGATGATTGCCAAGCGGCAGCCAGTCGCCAACGACCTGCGCCATATCATGGCGGCCCTGAAAATCTCCGGTGACCTGGAGCGGATCGGCGATTTCTCGAAGAACATCGCCAAGCGGGCATTGGCCATTGCCGGCGAGAGCCATCCTAAGCCACTGCTGGCAGGTCTAGGTCACATGGTTGAATTGGCTCTGCGTCAATTGAAGGATGCGCTCGATGCGTTCTCCGACCGCGATGCCGAGAAGGCGATGGTCGTTTGGCGCAAGGACGAGCAGCTTGATGCGATGTACAATTCTTTATTCCGCGAACTGTTGACCTACATGATGGAAGATCCGCGAAATATCGGGCTGTCGACGCACTTGCTGTTCGGCGCCAAGAATCTGGAGCGTATCGGCGATCACACCACAAATGTGGCCGAGACGGTGCACTATCTGGTGCATGGCACCGCAATCGCCGATGACCGCCCGAAGGGCGACAACACCAGTTCGACGTTGATCCAGGGAAGTTAAACGATGTCTGCTAAAGTCCTGATCGTCGAGGATGAGCCCGCGTTGGCCGAATTGTTACGTTACAACCTCGAGGCCGAGGGGTTCAGCGTAGCGCATACGGCGAGTGGCGAGGAAGCCGAGATGATGGTAGCCGAAGAGCAGCCCGATTTGGTTGTGCTCGATTGGATGTTGCCAGAGGTTTCAGGTATCGAGATTTGTCGGCGGATCAGGGCGCGGCCGGATAGCAAACACGTACCAATCTTGATGCTGACGGCGCGCGGCGAGGAAGCCGATCGTATAAGGGGCCTGTCGACGGGAGCTGACGATTACGTCGTCAAACCGTTCTCGCTGCCCGAACTGATGGCACGCGTGCGCGCCATCCTGCGTCGCGCATCGCCCGATCGCATTGCAGATGTGCTGCACAGCGGAGGTATTGTGCTCGATCGCGCCGCCCACCGTGTGATGCGTGGTCCGCGTGAGGTGCGGCTTGGACCCACAGAGTTCAAGCTGCTAGAATTCCTGATGGAGAGCCCGGGCCGCGTGTTGTCACGTGCGCAGTTGCTTGACGGTGTGTGGGGCCGCGATGCCTACGTTGATGAACGAACGGTTGATGTGCACATCGGTCGCCTGCGCAAGGCTTTGATTCGCGGCAAGGAAGCTGATCCGGTCCGCACGGTTCGAGGGTCGGGTTACATGCTCGACGAGGATTCACCAGCAGCTTAGACAATTGTTCAGGTGTTTCAGTGAGCAGACCGAGAAGCGGGCCATCGGTCGAGCATGACGAATGGCAAGACCAGAGCTGGCAACACAAGGGGATGGCTGAGCAGTTGGTGACCGATGGCACCCATAACTGCCCCGCCCGCGTAGGCGAACCATACGAACGCAAAAATGGCTACCCCGTCGGTGGCAGCGCTCTTGTCACCATGCTTTGACCAGGCCCAGGCAACCAATCCTTCGCCGAGGCGCTGCAGGTTGCCGGTGACAAAGACAGTATTGAGCGCAATACCATTAAATCGGTTGGCGGCCGAGTTCTGCACTCCCATGGCAAACGCCAGCAGCAACGCGCCGACATCATGGGCGGCAAATCCGCAGAGGAATAGTATAGCGCTCGCTATCGACAGTGCATGCCAAGCTACAAGCCCCAACCTCATCAGGATTCGCGAGAGTATAACGCCGCTGAGGAAGATGGCGATGATCCCGGCGTGGAAGGCGGCCAAACCATATTTTGCCGTCGCCAATTCGATACCCAGAAAAATGGTGTTGCCGGTCATCAAACCCGCGAATGCTTCATAACGCAGATAGCCGACGGTATCAGCGTAACCCGCGATGACGGCCAATAAGCAGGCTTGTAGCACGTGAGGGCCTCCAAGGGGGCACAGCCTAGCCTAGTCACCGTCTAGGCTCGCGAATGTCAATGTAGCTAGGGCGACACCCTATCGGTGGCGGCGAATTGGCGCTACACGAGGTGCCGCCGGTTAAGATGTCGGTCTACCATCGATCTACAGCCATTCGAGCCAATGACCCAATTCATCCGTTACCCGTCTACTGCCAATCCTGCGTTCGTTGCCGCAGCCGCTGTTTCAAAAGCCTGGCCATTCGAAGAAGCGCGCCGCCTGCTGCAACGGCTGGAGCGCACAAAATCTACCGGAAGACCCGTAATTTTTGAGACCGGCTATGGCCCCTCCGGCCTGCCGCATATCGGCACGTTCGGTGAAGTTGCACGCACGAGTATGGTGCGCCATGCGTTCGAGGTGGTGACCGGCGGGCAGATACCGACACGGTTGATTTGCTTTTCGGACGATATGGATGGTCTACGCAAGGTGCCGGATAACGTTCCCAACAAGGAGATGCTAAAGACCTTCCTGGATATGCCGTTGACCAGCGTGCCAGATCCGTTTTCTGACGCGTATCCAAGCTTTGCCGCTCACAACAATGCGCGATTGCGTGCCTTCCTTGATCAGTTTGGTTTCCACTACGAGTTTTTGTCAGCAACCGACTGCTACAAGTCAGGCATGTTTGACGCTACGTTGTTGCGTATGTTGGCGGTCTACGACGATGTTATGGCCATCATCTTGCCGACGCTTGGGCCCGACCGACAGGCAACATATTCGCCGTTCCTGCCCGTGTGCCCACGTTCGGGACGGGTGCTACAGGTGCCGATGATTGCGCGCGATGTGGCGGCTGGCACCATCACCTACATCGATCCTGATACCGCTGAACACGTGACGACACTGGTCACCGGTGGTCTTGTCAAGTGCCAGTGGAAGGCCGACTGGGCGATGCGCTGGATGGCGCTGGGCGTCGATTACGAAATGGCCGGCAAGGATCTGATCGATAGTGTGACGTTATCGTCGCGGATCGCCAAGGCGCTGGGTGCGGTGCCGCCTGAAGGCTTCAACTATGAACTGTTCCTCGACGAGAAGGGGCAGAAGATTTCAAAGAGCAAGGGCAACGGACTGACCATCGAGGAGTGGCTCACCTATGCGCCGCCCGAAAGCTTGTCGTTGTATATGTATGGTCGACCGAAAGCTGCCAAGAAACTGCATTTCGACGTGATACCGCGCGCGGTCGATGACTATCTGACGTTTGTCAGCAAATATCCGGCCGAAGCGCCCGCCGCGCAAATTGAAAATCCGGTCTGGCACATTCACGAAGGCGCGCCACCGGTCGCCGAACTGCCAATTTCGTTTGCACTGCTGCTAAATCTGGTGGCCGCGACGAATGCTGCGGAGGCCCATCAATTGTGGGGGTTCATTCGTCGCTTAGCGCCCGACGCCAGTCCCGAACGGTATCCGCTCCTCGACCGTCTAGTCGGGTATGCGGTGAGCTATTACGCAGTGTTTGAGCAACCGGCGAAAGTGTTCCGGGCAGCCGATGATCGAGAGCGCGCAGCCTTGACCGCGTTGGATAAGGAACTGGCCAAAGTCGCGCCCGGTGCCTCGGCCGAGGATTTGCAAAACCTCGTGTTCGAGGCTGGCAAGGCAAACGGCTTCACAAAAGAGACGCTACGTGCCTGGTTCCAGGGTATTTACGAAGTGCTGCTGGGTGCCAGCCAAGGACCAAGGTTCGGCTCATTCATCGCGCTTTACGGTGTGCCCGA
>JANNRP010000341.1:0-5141 GCA_031401535.1 Hyphomicrobiaceae bacterium
GCTACGAGCACACCTGTCGCCCCTGGGTCCCGGCTCGCCTGCGGCGGCCGGGATGACAGGGGCATGTGCATCGGCCAAGGTGCTCATCACGTCCCTCAGCCTTTCATCATGTTGATGTCTTCGACCGCGATCGAGCCGCGGTTGCGGAAGTAGACGACGACGATGGCCAACCCGATCGCGGCCTCGCCGGCGGCGACCGTCAGCACGAACAGCGCGAAGATCTGGCCGACGAGATCGCCCAAGTGCGCGGAGAACGCCACCAGGTTGATGTTGACCGCGAGCAGCATCAGCTCGACCGACATCAGGATGACGATGACGTTCTTGCGGTTGAGGAAGATGCCGAGGATGCCGAGCGTGAACAGACACGCGGCGACCGTCAGATAGTGGCCAAGACCGATGGTCATCAGTGTTACTCCCCCGCCACCGGTTGCGGCTTTTTCTCGGGAATGAACGACTCGCCTGACGCCACCTTGATCACCTCCATCGCCGTCTTCGGACTGCGCGCGACTTGCGCCGCCACCGACTGGCGACGCACGCCTTCCTTGTGGCGCAGCGTCAGCACGATGGCGCCGATCATGGCGACCAGCAAAATCAGACCCGCGCCCTGAAAAAAATAGACGTATTTCGTATAGAGCACGCGACCGAGGGCCGCCGTATTCGATAGATCACCCGTCTTCGGAATTGGCACGGCGGCGACAGCGAGCACGCCCGGTTTCATGACGCTGAAGCCCAGCACCATAATCAGCTCAACCATTAATATGCCGCCGATCAGCGCGCCGAGCGGGGCATTTTTGATGAAGCCCGCCCGCAATTCGGCAAAGTCGACATCGAGCATCATTACGACGAACAGAAACAGCACGGCTACCGCGCCAACATAGACAATGACAAGTAGCATCGCCAGGAACTCGGCGCCGAGAAGAATGAACAGCCCGGCGGCATTGAAGAAAGTAAGGATTAGGAACAGTACAGCATGCACAGGGTTCTTCGCGACAATCACCATCGCCGCCGAAAATACGGCGAGCGTCGCGAACAGGTAGAAAAATCCAGCCGTCAGTGCCATCGCATTCCAGTCCTGCTCATCTCAACGCGTCATCGTCGGGCTTTGCCCGCGGCCCCACTCATCCGCGAACTCAAGTGGGTAAATCGCCTTCTTCGCCGCCAGCGCGCATTTTCGCAACCAACTCTAGCCAAACCATAGGTCCTCGGCGTGAGACCGCGGATGACACCGGCTAGGTGGAAAGAGCCTGCCACGCTCACCGGTACTTCGCGTCCAACTCCAAGTTTTTCGCGATCTCACGTTCCCAGCGGTCACCATTCGAAAGCAGTCGCGCCTTATCGTAGAACAATTCCTCGCGCGTTTCCGTCGCAAACTCGAAGTTCGGTCCTTCGACAATCGCATCCACCGGACAGGCCTCCTGGCACAATCCACAATAGATGCACTTCGTCATATCAATGTCGTACCGCGTTGTCCGCCGTGTGCCATCGTTACGGCGCGGTCCAGCTTCTATGGTGATCGCCAGCGCCGGACAGACCGCCTCGCATAGCTTGCAAGCGATGCAGCGCTCTTCGCCGTTGGGATAGCGGCGAAGCGCATGCTCACCCCGAAAACGCGGCGACAGTGGACCCTTCTCGAACGGATAGTTCAGAGTCTTCTTGGGCGAAAAGAAATACTTCATCGCCAGGAAAAATGCCGAAACGAACTCCACCAAGAACAGTGATTTGACAGCCTGACCGACGGCCATGAGTTTTGCCCCTCAGTATGAGCCGGTGAATAGTTTGGCAAGCATAGCGCCGAGCACCCCAAAGATCGGGAATGCCGCATAACTGGCGACTGCCAGCGCCATCTTGGTATCGTTACGGCCCGTACGCGCGATCTCCGCTTTAAGGCGCAACAGATTGCCAAAGGCGACCGCCAACCCAATCAACCCTCCGACAATGCCAGCAATCATGTCCCATACCTCCCGAACTGGACTACAGCGGCCGTAATCACCACCATCAACAACGACAGAGGCAGGAACACCTTCCAACCGAGCCGCATCAGCTGGTCGTAGCGGTAGCGCGGCACGATCGCCTTGACCATGGCGAACATGAAAAACACAAACGTCACCTTGATCAGAAACCAGATTACGCCCGGCACCAGCGTGAATGGCACAATATTAGCGGGTGGTAACCAGCCACCGAGGAACAGTATCGTCGTCATCGCGCACATCGTGACGATGGCAACGTACTCGCCCAGCATGAACAGCAGGTAGGGCGTAGACGAGTATTCGACCATGAAGCCGGCAACGAGTTCCGACTCGGCTTCAGGTAAATCGAACGGCGGGCGATTGGTTTCGGCCAGCGCCGAAATAAAGAACACTACAAACATTGGGAACAAGGCGAGCCAATGCCAGTCGAGCAGTGTTGCCGGTAGGCCGATGCGCGTGCCGATCCCAGTTTTTTGCGCATTGACGATGTCGGTCATATTGAGTGAACCGACGCACAGCAGCACGCAAATAATGACGAACCCGATCGAGACCTCATAGGACACCATCTGCGCCGTCGAACGTAGCGCGCCCATGAACGGGTATTTCGAGTTAGACGCCCAGCCACCCATGATGATGCCGTAGACTCCCAGCGACGAGATCGCGAGGACGTATAGGATGCCGACATTCATGTCGGAGATCACCCATTTGCCCATCCAGCCTTCGTTGACCGGTATTACGGCCCAGGCACCAAGCGCGAACAGGGCAGTGGCGAGTGGCGCGAGCAGGAATACGCCCTTGTCAGCACCAGCCGGAATTAGCGGTTCTTTGAGTGCGAACTTGATGAGATCGGCGAACGACTGGAATAATCCGAACGGACCAACAACGTTCGGCCCTTTGCGCAATTGGACCGCGGCCCAGACCTTGCGATCCATCAGCAGCAAGAAAGCAATAATCACCAACAGCAATGCCAGCAGCAGGGCGCTCCACCCGGCAATAACCAGAACGGGAAGCACGTAGTCCCAAAAGATGGCAGTAGCGCTTTGCAGCATAGGTCGGTTCCTATTCCGCGGCCTGACGAAGGGCTGCGGCATTGGCCTTCAACGCACTCAACTCAGCCATGATGCCGGATGCGCGTGCAATTGGATTGGTGAGGTAGAAATCGGTCACCGGCGACTTGAACGGCTCATCCCCAGTTACACCCGTGCGCTGGCTCAGTGCCGTGATCGCGGCGGCATCGGCAGATGTTAGGCTGCCAAGTCGCGCCAAGCCCGGGCTTGCGCGATACATGGCAGCACGCAGAGCCTGCACGTTGTCGTAGTGTAACGTCTGGCCGCACAAAGTGGACAAAGCGCGGATAATCGTCCAGTCCTCGCGCGCCTCGCCTGGTGGGAATGCCGCCTTCGCCGTGATCTGCACGCGGCCTTCGGTGTTGACGTAGGTGGCAGCCTTCTCAGTATAGGCGGCGCCGGGTAAGATAACGTCGGCACGATGCGCGCCGCGATCACCGTGCGAGCCCTGGTAGACGACGAACGGGCCCGCCGGAACCGTTACTTCATCAGCGCCAAGCAGGAACACCAACCCCATGTCGGAATTGAGCATACCGGCAACGTCGCGCCCGTTCTTGCCGGGCACGAAGCCAAGATCGAGACCGGCGACCCGCCCCGCAGCAGTGTGCAGGATATTAAACCCGTTCCAGCCGTCTTTTATGACGCCAAGCGCCAGAGCAGCTTTCGCAATAGCTGCCACGACCGCAGTACCATCGGGCCGCGCGTAGGCGCCGGCCCCAATAATGAACATCGGCCGCTCTTTCTTGGCTGGCGCATATTCGATGAATTGCTTAAGGCTTTCCGGGCCCGCGCCCAAATTGGTATACGAGTAGCCGAGATCTACCTGCTCACCGACAACGCCGATTAGGAGATTACCCTGGCGCCAGCGCTTGCGGATGCGTGCGTTCAGAACGGGCGCTTCTAGCCGTGGGTTGGTGCCAATCAACATGATGGCATCAGCTTGCTCGATGCCTTCAATGCCGGAATTGAAGATGTAAGAGCCGCGACCCAGGGCCGGATCGAGCTTGGCGCCATCCTGTCTGCAGTCAAAGTTGATGACGCCGAGCCGCGTCATCAGATCTTTCAGCGCGAACATTTCTTCGGCGCCAGCCAGATCACCGGCTATAGCGCCGATTTTGACGGCTGGAGTAGCCTTCAACCGGTCTGCCACGGCACCCAATGCCTGGTCCCAGGACACGGCAACGAGTTTGCCCTTCACGCGCAAGAAGGGCTGATCGAGCCGTTGCGTGCGCAAGCCATCGGCCACATGCCGTGACTTGTCCGAAATCCACTCCTCGTTAACGGCATCGTTGTTGCGCGGCAGTACGCGCATGACCTCGCGCCCGCGCACGTCAACACGAATCGCCGAGCCTACCGCATCCATGACGTCGATCGATTCGGTCTTTGCCAGTTCCCAGGGCCGCGCATTGTGCGCCCAAGGCCGATGCGTCAGCGCCCCCACGGGGCACAAATCAACAACGTTGGCGCTCATTTCCGAGAGCATGCCTTTTTCAAGGTAAGTCGTGATCTCCATGTCCTCGCCGCGACCGATCGCGCCCAGTTCCTCGACGCCGGCGACCTCGGTCATGAAGCGGACGCAACGGGTACACTGGATGCAGCGGGTCATGGCCGTCTTGATCAGCGGCCCGAGGTTTTTGTCCTCGACGGCGCGCTTGTTCTCGGCGTAGCGCGATCCGCCAACACCGAAAGCCATCGCTTGATCTTGCAAGTCACACTCGCCGCCCTGATCGCAGATCGGGCAGTCCAGCGGGTGGTTGAGGAGTAAAAACTCCATTACCCCCTCGCGCCCCTTCTTGACCATCGGCGTCAGCGTATTGATGACCTTTGGACTGCCATCCTTATTCGGCATCAGATCATTGACGCCCATGGCGCATGACGCGACCGGCTTAGGCACGCCTTGCACTTCGACCAAACACATGCGGCAGTTGCCAGCGATCGACAGGCGTTCATGATAGCAAAAGCGCGGCACATCTACACCCGCCTGCTCGCAGGCCTGAATCAGCGTGATGCCGTCTTCGACTTCAATCGATTGGCCGTCGATGATAAGTTGCTTCGGCATTCTAAACCAGTGCCCCGACTCAAGTCGCCCCATGCCTTACGACCACGC
>JANNRP010000342.1:0-7438 GCA_031401535.1 Hyphomicrobiaceae bacterium
GCATATGCCCCATTAGAAGATGCAAACGATTGCGCGCACCTTCTGGCAAAGCCGCGTAATATAGGCCGTGGATTTGGTCGTTTGCGAACCGGTAACGAATTGGCACTGCTGGCATCTCAGTAGGACTCGCTAGGACCGTCAGAACACCTGAGGTGGCAAGTTGGCTCAGTGCACTTGCAAGTTGCGCAGGGTCCATACTGAACAGCCTGGCCAGCACGGGTATGTCGATGTGTCGACCAAGCACCGACGCTGCCAACGCAACCGGCGTGAGCTCCGCTGTTAGATCAAGTGGGATATGCGCATGAGACCGATTGGGACTAAATGTGCGACCAGCGTGCGGTTCGACAAATTCCCCCAGCTGACTGACAATCCATGCACTAACAAAGTCTGACATTGTGTTAGGCAGCCTGTCCGCGTCCGACCAACACTGATGGCCAGCCGTTACAGGTATCAGATCAGTTTGAAGAACTTGTAGTTCAAATTACTAAAATTCTTGAATAAATATTCGAAATTATGTCACGGTTTGGTATTATATCGCCTGTTGAAGAAAATCATGCAGGTAACGCCCAAACGACCGCCAGCTCTCGATCCTAAAAACTGGCGTTGGTGAACGGATTTCGTCAGCGACATCGTGCAATCGCAGTAGCACAATCTCTGCTTTGCCGAGCTGAGTTCGTGTGCCCCGGCCAGGGGGGAAAGCTTTGTTTCGAAGATCGAGGGGACAACCGCTGTTCAGCACATCGATCGCTGCCGCACCTGACACTTCAAGCCCCACATTGCGGTGACTGATGTCGATGAGAGCGTAATGGTGGGGTGCAAGGGCGGCGTGCATTTCTGCAGCTGCCGCGCCTGGATCAGATTCTGTCACAATCAGCAGCCACTCGTCGGGCCCAAGTCGAACCGCGACCTGCCCCGCGGTTCCCGACCAATGATTGATCGGTTGCGCAATTGTCATCGACGCCAGCCGTGGCTGGCGCGTCAAGCCAGCCTCATCTAGGCGCAAAATGAAGCGGCCCGCAGGTGGCAGAATACGCAAGTGGGCTCGCTTGCCATGGTGAAGATGCATTTTGATGTCGAGCATGCCTTGACGAGGCACTGTAGCCGATCCCTCAAGCATGTAGCCGAACTCCTTCCGGATCGAGGAATACCGGATCTACAACGCGTACCGAGGTAAAGCCGTCCGGAGTTGTTGCAAACAGGCGGGAGCCGATGCGTTGGCGGCCATCCGCGATCAAGGCAAGCGCGATGCTGTGTCCAAGATGCGCACTCATATAGCTCGATGTGACATGCCCAAGCATGGGGATCGGAATAGCGTGGCCTGTGTCTGCAACGAGTTGTGCGCCTTCGTCGAGCACAATGTTGGATTCATCGGTGCGAAGCCCGACGAGCTGCTTACGGCCCGGTCCAAGCACGTCTGGCCGCGCCAGTGATCGCTTGCCGACAAAGTCGCGCTTGGCGCGACCGATGAGCCCACCTAACCCTACGTCATCAGGTGTGACTGTGCCGTCTGTTTCCTGGCCGACGATGATGTAGCCCTTCTCTGCACGCAGTACATGCATCGCTTCGGTGCCGTAAGGTGTGATGTTGTACTTGGCGCCGCTCTCGTAGACCGCTTGCCATACCGCCTCGCCAAAATCTGCGGGCACGTTAATTTCGTAACCAAGTTCACCGGTAAATGACACTCGGAACAGACGACACGGCACGCCGATGATGTGTCCGGTGCGAAACGCCATATGGGGAAACGCTGTTTCATCGAGAGCAATGTCTTTGACCAAAGGCGCGATGGCGTCGCGCGCGTGGCGGCCCTGTACGGCGATGACGGCCCACTGTTCGGTGATCGACGTCAGAAATACCTTGAGGCCCGGCCACTCGGTCTGCAGATAGTCTTCCATATGAGCAAGCACGCGTGGTGCGCCACCCGTGGTCGTCGTGACATGGAACTGGTTCGGCCCAAGACGGGCGGCAACCCCGTCATCCAAGATGTAGCCATCCTCTTTGAGCATTAGCCCATAGCGGCAGCGGCCCGGTTCGAGTTTCGTCCAGGCGTTGGTATAGATACGGTTCATGAACTCGGCAGCGTCAGGCCCCGAAATATCAATTTTGCCTAGCGTCGAGGCATCGAACAGTCCGACGCCTGTGCGAACGGCCAATGTTTCTCGCGCCACGGCTGCATGCATATTCTCGTTAGCACGTGGAAAGTACCATGCTCTTTTCCAGAGACCGACGTCTTCGAACATTGCGCCGTTAGCAGTGGCCCAGTCATTGATTGCTGTCTCACGGATGGGATCAAACAGATCATCACGATTGACGCCAGCGAAGGCACCGAATGTGACCGGGGTATATGGCAATCGAAACGTGGTAGTGCCGACGGCGGGGATCTGGCTGCCCAACTGGTCGGCGACAATACCGAGCGCATTCATATTGCTGGTCTTGCCTTGGTCCGTCGCCATGCCAGTCGTCGTGTAACGCTTGACGTGCTCGATCGACGTGAAGCCTTCGCGGACGGCAAGCTTGATGTCCTTCGCTGTGACATCGTTCTGGAAATCGACGAACGCTTTCGCGCGCGCTGGATCGCCGTTGGTCGGCAGCAGGCGGACCGGCTCGAACGACGTAAGTGAGGGCGACGCCACGACAGGTTTGCGATCAGTGCCGGCGACCGCATAACCATCAGCGATACAGGCGGCAAGATCGTAGATGCCACGGGCGGCACCAATGGTTTGTTCTGCTTGAGCTGATGTGCCCGGCACAAACGCATCAAGCGCGATATCGAATCTAAGTTTGCCGCGCGACTGCGAGAACAGATGCACAGCGGGCGTCCAGCCACCCGACATGCCTACACAGTCGCACGCAAGGATGCGGCTGGCACCAACTGATCCATCCGTGAGTAAGGGTGCGACGACCAATGCCGATACACGGGAGCGGCCGCGTGACCCGACGATCGTGTGGTCATTCAAAACTTCGACACCTGCTTGCAGTGCGGCGACAAGTTCCGGGCCGCAGCGGGGCGCTGATCGCAAATCGACAATCGTGACCTCGATGCCGACTGATCGTAGATCAAGAGCCGACTGGTACGCTGACGCACCATTGGTAGCTATGACCGCTTTCCGCCCAGGTTTGACGGCATACCGGTTCACAAAAACCCGCATCGACTCGGCGAGCATGATGCCGGGACGATCGTTATCGGCAAACACCAGCGGACGTTCGTGCGCGCCCGTTGCAAGCAAGACGCGTGCTGCACGGACCTGCCAAAGCCGCTCGCGCGAGGTGGTGTCTTTTGACAGACGTTGATGATCGGTAATGCGTTGGCTCAGCGCGATATGATTATGGTTAAAATAGCCGAACGCAGTGGTTCGCGTGAGCAGTGTAACATTCGAGCGTCCCTGCAGTTGCCCGATAGCTGTTTGCAATGTCTTCTGCGCCGCGTGCCCATCGATGACTGATGTCAGGTCGTGCAGCAGTGATCCGCCGAGTTCATTCTGTTCATCGCACACCGTTACATGCGTTCGACCATCTGCGGATGCCGCCAAGGCGGCGGAGAGACCCGCAGGGCCGGCACCAACGATGAGCACATCGCAATGGTGATGCCGGTGCTCATAACGGTCTGGATCGGGAATAGTCGGCGCGGTACCAAGCCCTGCGGCACGTCTGATGATCGGCTCGTACAGACCTTTCCAGAATGCTTGCGGCCACATGAAGGTCTTATAATAGAAGCCCGCCACGAACAGCGAACCGAACGCGTTGTTGAGTTCGCCGATATCGAGCGTCAAGGACGGCCAGTGGTTCTGACTTCGCAGTTCGAGGCCATCGAAGGCTTCTATAACTGTAGCGCGATTATTCGGATCACGCCGACCGCCACCACGATCGGCGTCAAGCAGTGCGTTGGGTTCGTCGGAGCCGTGGCTCAGAATGCCGCGTGGTCGATGATACTTGAACGATCGTCCGACGAAGTGAACGCCATTGGCAAGCAGTGCCGATGCTGCCGTGTCACCGACGAAGGCTGGCAGGGCTTGTCCGTTGAACCGCAGTACGATCGGCTTGTCGCGATCAATACGGCCACCGGCGCCCAGGCGGAAATTTGAGCTCATTGCGTGTCAGGTCCTGGATTTGGTCGGGGCTCGTCCGGGCGATAGGTCGCAATTACTCGATCGCTCACGGTGTCGCGCACGGCATTGAACCAGCGTTGGCAGCCGTGGGCGTGGTTCCACCGTTCTGCATGGTTGCCTCTTGGATTCGAGCGATAGAATAAAAATTCGGCCCAGGCCTTGTCGTCGAGTGCTGATGGATCTGCAGGTCGGGCGATATGGGCTTCGCCACCGCAGCGAAATTCGATTTCTGCCCGTGGCCCGCAAAAGGGGCAGTCGATCAGAAGCATGTCACGATGTCCGGTGGTGGGCTATGAAGCACAAAAGTCTATTCTGCGCTTTTGCCAGAGATTGTGCCCCCGTCAATAGCCGAACTGCGACCAGATGCTGTCTACTTGTCGAAGAATTGCGACATGTCGGCGCTGCGATATCACGGCCTGGTTTGCGTCATTACCGGCGTGCGCCGCATCAGATCGTCGATGCGTGATCGTTCCTTCTGGAAGTCAGTGAGCAACTTGCCAGTCAATCTGCGTTCGCGCGGCACTTGAATGGCCATCGGGTCAACCGGGCGATTGTTGACGAGGATTTCGTAGTGGAGATGCGGGCCGGTCGACAATCCCGTGGTGCCAATGAAACCGATCAATTGACCCTGCTTGACTTTGGCGCCCTCGGCGATGCCGGGTGCAAACCGGGATTGGTGCGCGTAGGAGGTGCTGTAGCCGTTGGCGTGACGTATGCGGACGTAGTTGCCGTACTCGCCCTTAAACTTGGCTTCCTCAATGACGCCGTTGCCAGCTGCCATGATTGGCGTTCCAATCGGTGCGGACCAGTCGACTCCAGAATGCATGCGCAGGAAGTTCAATACCGGGTGTCGCCGCATACCGAAGCCCGATGTGAACTGGACGGCTTCGCCACGAACTGGTCGACGCATGAGGAACTTGGCGCTGTTGTTGCCGAACTCGTCATAATAATCGACGAGCCCGTCAGGGGTTCGAAACCGCCAAAATTTCTGCGGTTCGCCACCCGAAATGATCGACGTGAACAATAATTCGCCCGGCGTGGAGTCGATGCCAGCCTCATCCTTGACGTCGAAGAAATACTCAACCTGATCGCCACTTCGTATGCGGCGCCTAAAGTCCGTTTCGTAGGCGTGAATTCGCAAGATCTGCGTTATCGATTCAGGCTCTACACCTAGAGTCAGCGCTGCATTGTAGACACTTGCATAGAGGCTGGTGCCCTGTGCGTTTTCACCGTCGCTCAGGGCCGCGCGGCTGATTTGACGATCGAGTGGCGTGGCGCTCGCGACGAATTCGCCGGCAGCATTGCGATTGACCGTTACCTTGTGATCGTGGCCATCGCCGAACACGCTGAAGCGAGCAGGTTCCATGCGGTCGGGCTTGGTTAGTGAAGGCACGAGCGTAACGTGGACCTCTTGACCTGGCTGCAAGGCGCTTTCGGGAAAGATCGGCCGGGCCGCCTCAACCATGGCGGCGACTTGAAACCGGTCGGCGTTGAGTCGCATCAGTACCTTGGTCAGAGTATCGCCACGACCGCCGCGGACGACGCGCTGCTCCCGGCGCTCGAGGTCTTCGACCGCATCGTCACCATCGACGGATGTTTTAGCGAGCACCGTAGTATTCGGCGCTACAACCAGCGGCGTGGCCGACGCGCGGCGTGGCGTCGCTAGCGGAGCATCCTTTGCAATCAGTGCTTCGGCACCCTCTGCCTGAAAGCTTGGTCTAATTGCAGTGGCTTCGGCGTCTTGGGCCCGGGCGACGAGGTCCGCCACTTCCTGGGCATCAAGCTCTTGGCCGTCCTCACCTGGAAGAATGCCACCGAGAAGTTCCACGATGCGGACAACGACATCGGTCCTTTCACTGGCTTCCCCATTCGCGGAAGCGGTATCGATCGAAGCTTTGGCCGCATAGAGCTTGAAGGGATTGAACGGAGGAATGAGGTCCGCGCTGGATGCTGGAACTGCTGTTAGACGCGCGATGACGCGGAGGTAAGGCTTGATTTGCACATAAGGCCGACCGTCGCGCCGCTCTTGTGTCGTTTCGTGGATTAGATGTTTGGCTGCTTGAGCATCACCCATGGTTTGAAGCCGGTCGACTTTCGGGCGAATCCACTTCAGGCCGCTGGCACCGCCGATTGGGCCTGAGTCCGCCACAGGATTGTCATTGCTGCGCTTCATGCGAGGCATACTGCTGTCGGCCGTGTCGATCGTATCCAACGATCCGAAAATTGCTGCACCAATTGCAACGGCACCGATTCCCGCAGCGATGAATGTGCTTAGGAACCAACGAAATCTGCCACTCGGTCGTGCCTCGGCGTGATCAGCGTCATAGACGTCAGCAAGCGATTTTCGACCCCGCCCACGATAAACGTGGGGCATACCGTGAGCACGCCGCTGCTGCCTCGCTCCGTGCAAGTGTGGGATCATGGATTGCTTGCGGCGGTCGATCACGCCTAGGACACTCCGATCGTCGTTGAACGCCCGATGGCTTCAGCGAAGGCGTGTTGGATAAATCCAGTGATTCTGTCGTGGCTAAGGCAGCCAATACTCGAATACTGGCCGGGAACCGACACGACGTTCCCAGGGCGTCGCTCAAATTGATCATCACGGTCGGTTATGCACGTGTCAACGTTGGGGCCACTTTGCGCGAAGCCGACAAGGTGGACCCGCTTGCGTGCTGCCACATGGTTAAAGTTGGAAGCTGTCAGGTCAAAAAATTTACCCGCAATGACGGTCAAAATCCAACGACAGATCGCATTTTGACTTTGCGATTGAACTGTCGGTGCAGAAAATACCACAGTGAGTCCAGTAACTTATGAGAATCACGTGGCTTTGCGATAGTTTTTTGAAGATAGCAGTTGACACCAAGGGTCTAAACCTATTTATTCCGCGTTGTCCGGGGCGCACATTGCTTCGGCGCCCTCGACGGGCTCCACCATCTGATCAAACCCGAAGTCTAGACCGGGAATTCCCGGCAAGACGTCGCTGTTTCGGTCTCTGGCCTTCTAAAGGCCAGGCGGAATGCTTGTCGAATGCTCTTTGAAAATCAAATATGGAAGAAAAGGAAACGCAGGCGGCGGGGTCCTTGCAGATGGTCGATCTTGGCAACAAGAGGCGGCTGTCAACAAGACTCTGGTCAATCTGCGTTTTCTAAATACCATCACTTAGTCATGTCTGGTTTGGGCAACCAAAGTAGGCGTGAATTAATGTGAGGTACCCGTTAACGTAGATTATCCTTAGAGTGACTTCCTCTAAGCCAATACCAGAATCAAATCTTTCAATTTGAGAGTTTGATCCTGGCTCAGAACGAACGCTGGCGGCAGGCCTAACACATGCAAGT
>JANNRP010000343.1:0-1775 GCA_031401535.1 Hyphomicrobiaceae bacterium
GTGATGTTGCGGTCGTTGCAAGGTCGCAATCTGGTTGGCGCCGACATCTGCGAAGTAGCGCCATGTTACGACCCGACCGGCATGACGTCGGTGGTGGCGGCCAACCTGATGTTTGAATTGCTCTGCGTGCTGGCGGATGCAAAAGCATCACGTCGCGCTCGATCCTGATCGGAGGATGTTCGATGGCCGTTGCACACTTGAGACCTAATGCGGACCTTAACTCGGCAGTCGCCGAAGCCGAGGCCCGCTTCATCGCTGCCAACCCGAAGAGTCGCGCGCGTGCTGAAGGCGCCAAGGCGTCGATGCCGGGCGGCAATACGCGCACCGTGCTGCACTACGCGCCGTTTCCGGTGGCGTTCCAGGGCGGGGAGGGCTGCCATGTCACTGACATCGACGGTCACACGTACACCGACTTCCTCGGCGAATACACGGCCGGGCTCTACGGCCATTCGAATCCCAAGATCATGACGGCCATCAAGCAAGCGATCGACGGCGGCGTGACGCTGGGTGGTCCCAACGTCTACGAGTCCGAGCTTGCCCACCTGATGTGCGAACGGTTTCCGTCGGTCGATCTCGTGCGCTTCTGCAACTCCGGCACCGAAGCCAATCTCTATGCCATTGTCACCGCGCGTATGTTCACCAAGCGGAGCCACGTCATGGTGATGAACGGCTCTTACCATGGCGGCGTGTTCTATTTCGGTCAGCACAAACCGGCGACCAACGCGCCGTTTCCATGGGTGATGGGGCGCTACAACGATAGCGACTTTACGCTCGCCCTGGTTGAGAAACACGCGCGCGAGTTGGCGGCGATCGTCGTCGAGCCAATGATGGGCGGCGGTGGCGGGATCGCAGCCGACGTAAAGTTCTTGAGCAACCTGCGCGAGGCTGCAACGAAGCACGGCATCGTCCTGATCTTCGACGAAGTCATGAGTTCGCGTTTATCTTCCGGCGGTTTGCAGAAGAAACTCGGCATCACGCCCGATATGACGGCGTTCGGCAAATATCTCGGCGGCGGCATGACGTTCGGTGCATTCGGGGGCAGGCGGGATATCATGGCGCACTACGACCCCCATCGTACTGATGCGACGCCGCACGCCGGTACGTTCAATAACAACGTGTTGTCGATGGCGGCCGGTATCGTCGGCCTGCGGGATATCTATACGGCGGACGTGGCGGACGCCTTCAACGCCCGCGCCGATCAGTTCCGGGCGCGCTTGAATGCCATTGCCGACAAACACGATGCACCAATGCAGACCATCGGTGTTGGATCGATCATGGCGATGCATTTCCAGCGCGGACCGATCAAGCGACCCGAGGATACATGGGGACCGGATGCAGCGAGCGATAAGCGGCGCAGCGATATTCTGAAGCTGTTCCATCTCGACATGATGGAGCGTGGCCAATACTTCGCTCGTCGAGGGATGATGGCGCTGTCACTGCCGATCGGTGAACCTGAGTTTGCTGCTTTCGAATCCGCCCTCGACGAATTCCTCAACGTGCACGGGTCGGTGTTGCGGAGTGCGGTCGGCTAAGCTGTCGCCAGTCGCCGCAAGATCTCCATCTCGGCCATGGCGGCCACCGGGGACCGGGCAGGCGCAATAGCACGCACAAGGCTCGCGTGCGATTTCAGGATTACGCCGTCGTCGAGTACGCGCAGACCGTTGGCACGCAGTGTCTCGCCGGTGGTTGTGATGTCGACGATCAGGTCGGCGCTGCCGGCCGCCACCGTGCCTTCGGTCGCCCCCAGGCTCTCGACGATGCGATAGCTCGCAACG
>JANNRP010000344.1:0-4381 GCA_031401535.1 Hyphomicrobiaceae bacterium
GATATCGAGGCTGTTTTCCTCGATCAGCCAGACGCGGTTTTGATGCGTCTGAATGCCGATGCACAGGGCCGCCGTGATGGTCCCGGTCAGGCTCGAGGTCGCCCAGCCGGTGCCGTCGTAGTATCGCAAGCCGTCCGCGCCGTTGACGCACAGCAGGTAGTGATTGCCGGCGTTCGAAAGCATGGTGTGCTGCCACCGGCCATTCGTCAGACCGGTCAGGCTCGACGATGCCGCGCCCGCGCTCGAGGCATCCCAGATTGCCGTGGTCGCCGCCGCGAACAGCTTCGCAGTGGCGCCCGGCTTGTCGTATTCCATCAGGCTCTCGACAAAGAGCCCGGATATTCCGGTCGCCGTTTCGGAAGAGCCGGGGCGGCTCTCGATCCCGCCATCGACGGCCACGATATTGTCGGCGACGATCGCATCGGCTGGCGTCATGGCGGCCAGCGGGTCGCGGGCATTCCAGCCGCCGACCGGGGGCGGCACCGGCACGGACTGCGCGCGCTGCACTTTCTGCGGCGCCCCGCCCTTGACCGCCGGCATGTAGCTCATGTGAAGACGAGCCGGTCGGGCACACGCGGCGCCATCGGTATCTTGTTCATGTTCTCCCCGGTCATCGAGATAATGCGCGAACCGCCGTCCTGCTTGAGCAGCGATGATAGCCGCAGCTGGAATTCTCTGGACTTCTCCGCGTAGTCCGCGCCGTTGATGTCCAGCACATTCTTAGCGATGCCCAATATCATCAGCTCGTCATCGAAATAGGTCAGGTCGGTGTCAGCCGTAAACGTTGCTTTTCCGGTCACGCCAGACGTGTCTGTGCCCAGATACGTCGTGATGTACTCATAGGCGATTGTCTGGCTCGCCGTGGGCGTCGGCGCCCAGAGCCACGAGCCGCCCCGGATGCGAAAGGTCAGGTAGGACCACGTTGACGCGGTAGCCTTCTGGGACTGCCATTCGTCAGCGTTGAGCGGCCCGTGTATTCTCTCGCGAGTGGTCCGGTTGTAAATCGTATCCGCGCAGAAATGCCGGAAGTCGATCGGGATCGGCGTGCCGGTCTGCGTCTCAGCCGCGACTGTCGTGAAAGTTTTTTCTCGGACAAGCTTCTGCCAGCCGAAGTCCTGCAGCTCCCGGCAGGTCTTGTGCACCGCGCGGCTGAGCAGCATCGCCGTCGCATCGGTCGTTGAACCGATGATAGTCGAGACGCGATTAAGATGCGTCTCGACCGCTGCGTCCTGCATCAGTGATAGGACCGACGCCATGTGTTAGGCCGCCGCTTCTGCGGCGTGACGCTTCGGGACCTTTTGAGGCTTGTCGAGCTCCTTGTTCGCCATCTCGATATAAAGCCGCTTCAACTCGTCAAGCTGGGCCTTCAGGTCCGCGTTCTCGGCCTTGGCCTCGGCGATGTCCTGGATGATCGCCAGCTTGTCGGCGGAGGCCAGGAACAGCTTCGCTTGCTTGGCCAACTCGCGCGAGTTCGGGACCGGGCAACGCTGCAGCACGCCATCAGAGGCCTCGGCGATGGCCTCGACCGTGTGGATGCCCATGTACCTGAACTGCTCGGCGGCCTCCGGCGTCACGCCAGGCCAGGCCGCAAGCGGCGTCTTCCCCGCCTCGATGGAGATGTCATGGCCGGCCTTCCAGTTCTCATACCACGGGCGGATGAAGTCCCAGCGCATGCGGGCCATTTTCTGCGTTTCGCCGTCGCCGTCGCCGACGGCGGAGATGTGGCTGATCCGGGCCGGCACGATGGATCGCGCGCGGCAGCCCGGAGCGGCATAGTGCACGATGTCCACGGCCTCTGTCTTGATCTTGTGACGGGTCTCGGTGACCCGCTTCTCGATGGTTTTCTCGACCTCGCGCTCGACGCCATCGGCGCCGATCTCGATCTCGATGGTGGTCTCGGGCACGACCAAGCGCACCTCGTAGGGAATGCTCTTGGTCAGGTACTTGGTTGCGAACTTCACGATGTCTAGGGAATAACCGGCGTCCGACATTTGGGAATTCTCCTGGTGAGAGGAGAGGGGCAGCACGCCGCTGCCCCCCTTTGAGTTAGTCGGCCAGAGCGTCGTTGACGAAGGGGTAGTACAAATCCACCTCCGCCGTGGTCGCGGACGGGCCGCCGAGGGCCGAAGCGCCGCGTGCGTTCTGGATACGATCGCCCGCGACAATGGCGTCGTCTGCGGCGCCGGCCGTCGCCGTGCCGTAGAGCTGGCCGTTGTCGGCAAAGGCCGCCAGGACCGTTGCAGGAACGCGGCCGTAGATCGCATACCAGCCGTAAGAGCTGGCGACGTTCGCCGACATGGCGACGCCAACGGCGCCGATGGCGTTGGCGACCAGCCGAGCCGTCAGATAGGCGTCGGCCTCGTAGGAAACCCAGTCGCCGATGACGGTCGAAGCCACGCCCTGCAGATAGATGAACTCCGCCGGGCCGTAAGTGTCATGAATCGCCGTGACACGAATGCCGAGCGGATGGGCGCGCGTGGTCGAGGTTTCGTGAATGCCCTGCCAGCCGACAAGCTGGGGAGCGACAATGCGGTAGCCCGCAACGTCTGTTGAAGTCCAAGCCATTGTTATCTTCCTTGCTTAAGCGGCATCAATAACAACGCCCTGCATGCGGCGATTGTCAGTGCAGAGATTACCCATCCATAACATCGGCACAATCACCGCGTCCTGGTTCGTCGGTGTGCGGGCTTCCTCGGCCGACCACTTGGCGTCCGAGTGCTGAACCAGATATAGGAACTTAGTGTTCAGCAAGTAGCATTTCTCGGCCGTGGTGCCGAAGTTCGAGTTGGTATCGAAGACGACCGGGGCCGACTTGTAGCGGAGCGCGTTGAACCCGAGCGCGCCGGTATCGGCTGAGGCGTAGCGCTGCAAGTCCTGCAGGCCCGCCTCATAGATCGCATAGAAATCATGGCTCATGACCAGCAGGTCGGGCTCATCCGCGCCGATCGTCTGGCTCATCCAAGTCGTATTCATGCCGGTTCGCAGCGTCGCGTAAGTGGCGCCCGTACCGGTGACTTCAGTCACCTTGCTCTGCCAGAACGTATACGTACCGGAGTCGATGCCGCCGACCGTGCCGCCCGCTGTCGATGGGATGATCGACGCAAAACCGCCGATCTGGTTCGTCAGCGCGCCATCGGAATGCAGGTCGATAGAGAACTTGTTGGTCGCCGTGCTGACCGCCACCTTCTTGCGGGCTTTCACCAGGTCAATCATGGCATTTTTGCCAGAATTGATCCGGATTTCACGGCCCGAAGCGGTGATGTTGATCGCCGCCTGCATCCAGTCGTATTTCGCCGCCGAGATGGATTCGGTTGCGTTTTGCGACATGGCGTCATAGCCGCTGTAGCGCTGGTAGTTGGAATTTTCGGTATGAGCGACCGGCAGCGCGATCTCGGTGCCGCCGTCCTTGATGTGGTTCCGCGCCTTCATGAGCTTGAGAACGGGAACGTGAGTGATCACGTTGTCGACCACATCTCGCGCGTGGTCGCGCAACGTCGTGCTCACCAATTCGGTGAACACGCTATTGGGAGTTGGCATGTGTGCGTTGTCCTATATGGATTTAGGCGGACATGGCCCGGTCGTAGGCGGCTGAAAGCCGCTCATCTTCGGACATGCGGCCTGATTTGTCGGAGGATCGAACGTTCATTTGGCTGGCCTTGCGCGCCTTCTCGGCGGCCTTGGCCTTACGCTCCATCGCCTCGCTGATCAGCTTGTCCTGGTATCGAGGATCAAGCGTCCGCTGCTCGTTGTAGGCACGGGCCATGACAGCAGGCAGCGCGACATTCGGGTTGGCCCTGGCGAGCATCAAAATGCGCTCGACCAATCCGTCCCCCATCTCCTCGAAATCCGGCTTGTCAGCCGCGAACTGGTTGATCGTATCGAGGATGGAGGCTTGGCGCTGCTGTTGGATCGTCTCGGCCGTGTGGCGCTCGTATTGCGCGAGACGGCCCTTGAGTTCCTGAACTTCACCTTTGAGCAGGTTCACGTTCGGATCGATCCAGTCCTGGTCCTCGTCCTGCTGTTGCAAGCTCGTGAGGTCGATATTGTAATTTCGCGCGAGTGTCAGCAGGGCATCCTTGGCCGTGTTCGGGTTGGCAAGCGCGGTTTGAGCGCGGAGCAGGGCAGCAACGCCCTGCTCATAGTTCACACCGGCTGCCTTGAAGAGGGCTTCGTTGTCCTTCAGAACTTTCGCGACGGGCTCGACATCCTTAAGGGCCCGCCCCTGACGTGACAGCGCTTGCCGCATTTCGGTGGATTCCTTGGCCAGCTCGCGCTGGGCCTCGGGATCGAGCTTGGCAAACTCTGACCTGACTTTTGGTGACCAGTGCTTCGGAGCCTCGACGGCGTCGGCCTTGGCCTTGTCCGTCTTGGGTGCGAGTGC
>JANNRP010000345.1:0-2845 GCA_031401535.1 Hyphomicrobiaceae bacterium
ACGCACACGCCAAGATCATAATCGCGCTGATGCCGGGTTCTCGCTGATCGAGGTGCTGGTGGCGCTGGCGCTGCTGGCGCTGCTGCTGGCGGCCATGCCGAGCACGTTGCAGTTGGGCCGCAGGGCTTGGGAGTCATCGGAAACGATCGATCGCGCGGGGGCGGCCACTATTGCAACATCGTTCCTGCAGAACCGTATAGCCCAGGCGATGCCGCTGCAACGGAAGCGTGCCGATGGCTCGATGCATGCCGCCTTCGACGGCCGTGCCGACACTGTGACGTTCGTTGCACCATCGATCGATGGTCCGCCGGGCACCGGTCTATTTATCTTCACGTTGACGGCGCGCGTTAGCGATAACGCTCAGTCGGCGCTTGTGTTGCAATGGCGGCCGTACCAGTCATCGTTTGAGAATGACGCGCAGCCAATCGGTGAGCGCGTGCTGCTGAGCGATTCTACGGCTTTTGGTCTGCGCTATCTTGGCCGACACACGCCGGGTGCGCCGCGTGGGTGGACGGAGACATGGCAACGCATCGATGCGCTGCCAGAGTTGGTCGAGCTTCGTATCCGCTCACGCAGCGATATGGCGAGCAGTCCGCCGCCGACGATTATCGAGCTATTGGCGCAGAATATTCCGCGTTACGAATAATTCCAAGCGGCAAGTCAGTTGCTGATATCGCTGTCCTCGCCGCTGCCACCAGTGGCGTTATCACGGCCGAGGGAGAATATGTCCGGCTGGCCAACGCGGCCCGGAAAGCGATACTGGTAGGGACGGCCCCAGGGATCGACAAGACCAGTGGCGTTCTTGAGATACGGGCCACGCCAGAGGGTGGCGCCTTGCGGTGCCTGCATCAACGCTGAGAGGCCAGACGGCTGCGGTGGGAATGTACCGTTGTCGAGCGCGTATAATTCCAGCGCGGTTGATAGCGCGGAGATCTGGGCTTTGGCGGTTTCGGTTCTGGCCTTGCCGAGATAACGCAAGACCTGGGGCCCGGCGATCGTGGCGAGCAACGTGATGATACCGAGGACCACCAGCAACTCGAGCAGCGTGAAACCCGACTGGGCGTGACGGTGGTCACGCGACCGGCCTGATACGCATCGGCGTATTGTATCCGCAATCGCTGACCGGTCGTTGCTCATCAAACGCGTCTCCGCACCGTATTGAATTTACACGATCGGACCATAAAGCCACACGAGCCATGTCCCAAAGGCCAAAAATGGTCCGAACGGCACACGGGTCGATGGCTTGAAGGTGACCCCCCGCAGCATTTGTACCAGAACGCTGGCGAGCGCGGTGCATGAGGCGACGAGCACGACGGTGGGGAGCCCGGCAAGGCCCAGCCACGCGCCGCTCGCGGCCAACAGCTTGGCATCGCCCATGCCAAGCCCTGCCCGCCCGCGCAGCCGCTCATAGATCGCGGCGATCAGATACAACGCCAGATAGGCGCACGCTGCCGCCAGTGCTCGCATCGCCACGCTATCCCATTCGAGCGCGTAACAGAACAACAGGCCGACGCCGATCAGCGGCAGGGTCAGAATGTCCGGTAGCCGGTACGAGGTGAGATCGATCGCACTCAATAACACCAGTGTTGCGCCAAGCACGAGAGATGCGGCGCGCAGTCCAGCGGGGGCGGACGGTTGCACAACGACCGACAGAGCGACGGCTGTGTAAAGACCGGCAAACGCAAGAGCGATGGCCGGGACGGGCCTTGTCACTGTAGCCGCCGCGCTATCATCCGGCACCTTGGTCTCCTTGCAGACTGCAATCGGCCTATGAGCTTACGGCGACGCACCAGCGCTTGTCATCTAGCTGATCGAGTGCGATCTGGCGCGTCCGTTACACGCATGGTGACGCTGGCGCCGTCTGGCCGCATCAATGAGTTGATCGTTGACGAAGAGGTCGAGCGGCCGCAACGGCGCTGGTGACGCGATGCAGCCGACGCCGATGAGCATGCGTTGGAGCGGATACTTGGGTCGGAGCAGCTTGCGGCGATCGATCTGTTCGACCGCGTCCAGTTGTCTAGCGTCGTGCGTGTCGTGCGCCGATCACGCTCGCTGAGCGATGCGGAGCGTCGGCTGTTTGCGGTGTTACGACAGTCCAAAGCATCGAGCAACGACGCCGACCGGCTCAAGAAATATCTCGCCCGCTTTGACCTGACATGGGATCGGCTCAACGGTGCTTGAATGGCGCACTGGTAAAGCCTGCGTGTTGGCTGTGGTGATTCGAAAGTTTAGCTTGTCGATGCCGCTATTGAATGGCCCGGCCCAAACGAAAATCCCGGAGCGACCTGCGATGACAGGCCGCCCGGGATCGTCAACGCAGCGGGAGCGTTATCACCGCGTCTTATACAACCACTTGCGCCACAGCGAGACCTGACCGTCGGTCGATTCAGACCTGATGTGCTGTGACGCGTTGATCTGGGCGTTGTGAATCTGATTGTATTCGCGCTTCGATACATGGCCATCGGCCTTGGCACGGGCTTCCATGTCATTGATCCGCGCCTGCTCGGCGGTGAGTGCGCGATACTCGCGGCGGTTGATCTCCCCCTTATAGCGGCCCTGTTCGATACGGCTCGCCTGGGCCGCCTCGTTAGCGTCAATGGTGCGGGTACCATAAGCAAGTGCGCCGGAGGCTGTAAGGGCGAGGGCGGCACCGGTGATGAGAATGCGCTTCATTGTCGTCTCTCCTGGGGTTGGGCCAAGCCGGTCATCCGGCCTGCATCGAGTTGCGTCATGTCGTGATGATGACCCTAGGCGCTGAGCCTTGAACCCAATCTGAACCGCGAATTTAACCAGCGTTCATAGCTAGCTTCGGCTGCCGCCTTTGCCGCGTTGCCGAGGCACGTAT
>JANNRP010000346.1:0-20104 GCA_031401535.1 Hyphomicrobiaceae bacterium
TTCTGATTGGCCGCCTGCATCAGGAAATAGCGCCCGATTGCGCGCGGATCACTTTCAGCCGCGATATGCGGCGTCAACAGGATGCGCGGGTGCCCCCATACGGGGCTCGCCTCTGGCAGCGGCTCGGTTGTAAAAACGTCGAGCGAGGCGGCGTAAAGTTCGCCCGCGTCAAGGCTGGCGATGATGTCGCTCTCGATCTGCAAGCCACCGCGCCCGGCGTTGATGAGCACCGGGCCAGGCAAGACCGGCGGTCTGTGCAGCTTTGCCAACAACGGTCGCGTGATGATGCTGCGCGTGTCCGGTGTCAACGGCAGCAGCACCACGAGGACGTCGGTCACACCAAGGAATGCGTCGAGGCCGCCGGCGCCATCGAAGCAGCGCACGCCGTCGACAGCCTTGGAGCTACGGCTCCACCCGGCAAGTTTGTAGCCGAGGGGTGCGAGCGCCTTGGCGCAGGCCGTGCCGAGAACGCCAAGGCCCATGATGCCAACGGTCAACTCATGGGCGGCGGGCTCCGCCAGATAGTCCCATTTGCGCGCAACTTGATTTTCGCGCAGTTCGATCATCCGGCGATGGTGATACAGCACGTTGGCTGCCACGAACGACACCATGCGGCTGGTCAGATCGCCGTCAACAAAGCGGGCGACCGGAACGTGCGGCAAGGTCGGTTCACCGAGTAGGTGATCGACGCCCGCGCCGACTGATACGATCAATTCGAGGTTGGGCAACGAAGCCAGGGCGCCGGGCGGTGGCCCCCATGCCAGGGCATAGCGGATGTCCGCAAGGCGACCCACATCCGGCCAAATGTGCAAGTCGGCCGCCGGGTCCACCGCCAGGGTTGCCTCGGCAAAGCTCTGTGCACGCGATGAGCCGATAATCAAATGCGTCATTGCCGGGTCGCCTTTTAACTAAGATGCCACTGTTGCCTGCTTCGCGACCGAGAGGTCGAACGCGGCGGCAAGCAGCGCTTTAGTGTAATCGGTCTTGGGTGAGTTGAAAATATCGGCGGCCGGGCCTTCCTCGACTACCTTGCCGTTTTTCAAAACGAGCACGTAGTTACACAACGCGCGGACGACTTTGAGGTCGTGGCTGATGAACAGATAGCTCAATGAGCGGCTCGTCTGCAGCCCGCGCAGAAGATCGACGATTTGTGCTTGCACACTCATGTCGAGCGCGCTCGTCGGTTCGTCCAGCATCACGAATTTGGGTTCCAGCACCATGGCGCGTGCAATGGCGATGCGCTGGCGCTGGCCACCGGAGAACTCATGCGGATAGCGGTCCTGGGTCGAAGGGTCGAGGCCAACTTCGGTGAGGGCGAGGCTGACGCGGGCGCGGCGACCGACGTCATCGAGGTTTTTGTTCTGGATCGTCAGGCCTTCCTCGATGATCTGGCCGACCGACAGCCGGGGCGACAACGAGCCGAACGGGTCTTGGAAGACGATCTGCATTTCTTTGCGCAAGGGCCGCATGGCGCTTGAATCGAGGCCGTCGATGCGTTGTCCGACGTACGAAATCGGTCCCTCGGATGCGATCAGGCGCAGGATGGCCAAACCGAGCGTCGTCTTGCCCGAGCCCGACTCACCGACCACACCGACGGTCTGGCCCGCACGCAGTTTTACGGTGACGCCGTCGACCGCCTTGACGTGGTCGACCGTCTTGCGCAGCAGCCCTTTGCGGATCGGGAACCAAACTTTGAGTTTATCGGTCTCGATCACGATCGGCGCCGTCTCGTCGGGCAGCGGCGGGCGGCCCTTTGGCTCGGCGGCAACCAGATGCTGGGTGTAGGGATGCTTCGGCTTGGTAAAGACGTCTTCTGCGGCGCCCTCCTCGACGATTTCGCCGGCCTTCATCACATAGACCCGGTTGGCCATTTTACGGACGATGCCCAAATCATGCGTGATCAGCAGCATGGCCATGCCCATTTCGGCTTGCAGGCTTTTCAGCAATTCGAGGATCTGCGCCTGGATCGTGACGTCGAGCGCTGTGGTCGGCTCGTCCGCGATCAACAGATCCGGCTCGTTGGCCAACGCCATGGCGATCATCACGCGTTGGCGCTGACCACCGGATAACTGGTGCGGGAAGGCTGCGAGGCGCTTCTCGGGTTCGCGGATACCGACTTTCAACAGCAGGTCGAGAGTGCGGGCGCGAGCTGCCGTCTTGTCGAGGCCGCGATGGATTTGGAGGATCTCGGATACCTGCTGCTCGATGGTGTGCAACGGGTTGAGCGAGGTCATTGGCTCCTGGAAAATGATCGAGATCCGCCGTCCGCGTATTTCGCGCATCTCGTCTTCGTTCGCCGCCAGCAGATTGCGGCCCTCGAAGAATATTTCGCCGGATGGGTGGGAGGCTGCCGGGTAATTCAACAGCTTCAGGATCGACAGCGCCGACACCGTTTTGCCGGAACCGGATTCACCGACAAGCGCCACCGTCTCACCGCGCGCGATATTGAATGACACACCCTTGACGGCGAGGCTCGTCGCCTGGCCCGCCCGGAATGCGACGGAGAGGTTGCGCACCTGAACCAGGACGTCAGTGGAGAGTACGTGTTGGGTCATGGTGCGCCTACCGGTACGTCTTGCGCGGGTCGAGCGCGTCGCGGACGGCTTCGCCGATGAAGATCAGCAGGCTCAGCAGCATGGCGATGGTGAAGAAAGCCGTCAGAGCCAGCCACGGCGCCTGCAGGTTGGCTTTGCCCTGCGCCAGCAATTCGCCGAGCGACGCCGATCCAGGTGGCAAGCCCAACCCCAGGAAGTCGAGCGCGGTCAGCGATCCGATCGCGCCGGACAGCTTGAAAGGCAGGAATGTCAACGTGGCGACCATGGCGTTGGGCAGCAGATGCTTCCACATGATCTTGGCATTCGACAGGCCAAGCGCGCGGGCGGCGGTGACGTATTCGAAGTTGCGCCCGCGCAGGAATTCGGCGCGCACCACGCCGACCAGCGACACCCAGTTGAAACATAGCAGGATGATGAGAAGCGTCCAGAAGCCTGGGATCAAAACCGCCGAGATAATGATCAGTACGTACAACTCTGGAATTGACGACCACACCTCCAACACACGCTGGAACACAAGATCGACGCGGCCGCCAAAGTAACCCTGGATGGCGCCGGCTGCGATGCCGATGATCGACGACAGGATGGTCAGGATCAGCGCAAATAGCACCGACAGGCGGAACCCATAGATCACGCGGGCGAGCACATCGCGACCCTGATCGTCGGTACCGAGCCAGTTGCGATTGCCCAGATGCTGGAACCTCGCGAGTTGTTCGGGCGGCGCCTCGCACACCTCTGCCCTAGTTGCCCAAGGCGGCGGCGCTGGAAATCCCAGGCAGCGGCCTTCCGAGCTCTTGATGCGCGGATAGTCCTTGTTGATTGTGCCGTAGGAATAGCGCACTGGCGGCCACAGCATCCAGCCATTCTGTTGGATTTCGTCGAGGATCACCGGATCGCGGTAGTCAGTGATGGCGAGAAAGCCGCCGAACTTCTGCTCTGGGTAGTCGACCAGCATCGGCACCAACAGCTCACCCTTGTAGCGGGCGATGATGGGCCGGTCGTTGGCGATCAACTCGGCGCAAAGGCTCATGCCGAAAAAACCCAGGAACAGCCACAGGCTCCAATAGCCGCGGCGGTTGGCGCGGAAGTTCTGCCAGCGCCGCTCGTTGATGGGCGATAGCGTTCCCCACGCGGCAAGCTTGGTCCGCAGGCCGCTCACAAATTGCAAGGGCTGGGTTGGATCAGTGCGTGCGTCCATCATCAAACCTCCCTGCTCTCGAAGTCGATGCGAGGGTCAACGAGGGTGTAGACGAAATCGGAGATCAGGTTCACCACGAGGCCGATCAGCGAGAAAATGAACAGCGTCGCGAACACCACGGGATAGTCACGATTGATCAGGCTCTCGAAGCCGAGCAGGCCAAGGCCATCGAGCGAGAAGATCGTCTCGATCAGCAGCGAACCGGCAAAGAACGCGTGAATAAACGCTGCCGGAAAACTGGCGATTACCAGCAGCATGGCGTTGCGGAACACATGCCCGTAGAGCACCTGTGACTCGGTCAACCCCTTGGCGCGCGCCGTCATCACGTATTGCTTGCGAATCTCGTCAAGGAACGAGTTCTTGGTCAGAAAGGCGTTGGTGGTGAAGGCACCCAGCGACATTGCGATCAGTGGCAGTGTGATGTGCCACGCATAGTCTTTGAACTTGCCCCACCAAGACAGCGTGCTCCAGGTCTCGGATGTCAGCCCACGCGACGGGAACCACTGGAAGAACGAGCCGCCAGCAAACACCACGAGCAGAAATACGGCGACGAGAAAGCCCGGTACGGCATAGCCGATGACAAGGGCGCCACTGGTCCAGGTGTCGAATTTTTCACCGTCCTTGACGGCCTTGCGAATGCCGAGCGGGATCGAAATCAGGTACGTGAGCAGGGTCATCCAGATGCCGAGCGAAATCGACACTGGCAATTTCTCGCGCACGAGCTGGATGACGCTGACGTCGCGGAAATAGCTTTTGCCGAAGTCGAAGCGGGCATAGCTGCTGATCATGATCCAGAAGCGCTCAAGCGGCGGCTTGTCGAGCCCGAACTGCTTTTCGAGAGACTTCAGGAACTCCGGGTCGAGCCCTTGAGCACCGCGATATTTGGAACCGTCGCTGCTGCCGGCGGAGGCAGCACCCGGCTGCTGCGTGCTGCCCAGATTATCACCCTGCCCGCCGCTGATCCGGCTCGTTGCCGATACGTCGTTACCAGAGAGCTTGGCGATCACCTGTTCAACCGGTCCGCCCGGCATGAACTGTGCAATCGCGAATGTGATCAGCATGATGCCGAACAGCGTCGGGATTATCAGCAGCAGGCGCTTGATCAGGTACGCGGCCATCGTCGATTGGTTCCGATACTTGTCAGGTCAATTGAGGCTTAGTTCGTCTTAAGCTTTGCAGCCTTCGCCGGGTCAAACCACCAGGTATCCTCGATGCCTCGGGCAAAGCTTGGCTTGGTAGCTGGACGGTCGAACTTGTCCCAGTAGGCCACATGATGCGAAGCTTTGTAATAGTGTGACACCCAATAGTGATTGGCGCGCAAAACGCGGTCGAGGGCACGTGTTGCGGTGTTGAGCTCGGGTCGCGACTTTGCCTCTGAGATCCGGGCGATCAAGGCGTCGACCACCGGATTCTTGATGCCCGAAATGTTGCGGCTGCCGCTCATCTCGGCACTCTCGCTGGCGAAGATGTTCTTGAGTTCGAGACCCGGTGTCAGTCGCATCGTGAAGCGCGAAGTGATGATGTCGTAGTCGAACGACTTGACGCGGCGCTCGTATTGCGAGGGGTCGACCCGACGCATTGAGGCGGCGATACCGATGCGTTTCAGGTTCTCTGTATAGGGGCCGATGATGCGCTCGGAGCTGGGGTCGGCTATCATGAATTCGATATCGAGCGGCTCGCCCTTGGCGCTCACCCGGCGGCCATCCTTGACCGTGTAGCCTGCGGCGGTTAGCAGTGCGTCGGCTTCGCGCAGCAACGTGCGGTCCTTGCCCGATGCATCGCTCACCGGGGGGATGTAGGGGGCTTCAAATACGCCCGGTGGCAATTGGGCGCGAAAGGGCTCCAACAACGCCAGCTCCTCAGGTGGCGGTGGGCCTACAGCCTTCATCTTGGAATTCTCGAAGTAGCTGTGTGTACGCTTGTAGACGTTCGAGAAAATGTTGTTGTTGGTCCATTCGTAGTCGAAGACAAGGTCAAGGGCGCGGCGCACGCGCACATCTGCAAACTTTGATCGGCGCAAGTTGATGAAGAAGCCCTGCGTGCCGGACGGGTTCTCGTCGGGCAGGGTTACGCGCAGCATACGGCCATCTTTGACTGCCGGAATGTCATAGGCGGTGAGCCAGTCGCGGGCCGTGAATTCCTCGCGCAGATCGTAGGCACCAGCCTTGAAGCTTTCCAGAGCGGCGGTCCGGTCGCGATAGTATTCGTAGCGGATCTCGTCGAAGTTGAAACGGCCACGATTGACGGCCAAGTCCTTGGCCCAATAATCGTCGCGGCGCTTGTAGGATACGAACGTGCCAGGCTTGAAGTCACCGATCCTGTAGGGGCCGGAGCCCAGGATCGGCTCAAGCGTGGTTTCCTCGAAACTGCGGGCGGCGAAATGCGCCTTCGACAAGATCGGCAGGCCGGCGACGACCACAGGCAAATCGCGGGTCTGGTCCCCTTGAAACCGGAATGTCACGGTAGCTGCATCGCCAGCTTCGGCTTTCACCACGTCGCGCAGAGCGATGCCGAATGAGGGGTGCCCTTTGGCCTTGAGTGTCTCGAACGAGAATACAACGTCCGATGCGGTTACGGCTGTGCCATCTGAGTATTTGGCCTCAGGCCGTAGGGCGAACGTCACCGACAGCTTGTCAGGCGCCACGGTCGCTGTTGACGCCACTAGGCCGTACATGGAGGCTGGCTCATCACCGGAACCCGCCATCAAGGTGTCGAAGGTGAAGCCCAGCCCTTGGGCGGCATCGCCCTTCAGAATGAATCCGTTGAAACTATCGAAGGTGCCGATGGCGCCGGTACCCATGGTCCATAGTCGCCCGCCCTTCGGGGCGTTCGGGTTGACGTAGTCGAAGTGCTTGAAGTCGGCTGGGTACTTCAGGTCACCGAAGATCGATAGTCCGTGACGCGCCTGGGCGTGGGCCGGAAGTATGGTCCCCATCAGTCCAAGAAACGCAAATGCTGAAATGGTCAAGAGCGCAATCCAGGCTTTCGCCGGGATGACGATTGCCCGGGGGCGAGAGCGGAGTAAGTAGCCAGGGGGCAGTTGATCGCCAGTGCGGTCATCGCGATTATCGGTATTCATCACTTGCTCCGTGCTTCCGCGAGCTTCTTGGCGGCCGTCTCATCGTACCACCAGACCTGCTGGAACGAGGTCGCCTGGGATGGCAACTTTGCCGGCCGTCCGAACAGGCTCCAGGTGGCGATCCGGTCACCGGGTGAATAATACTGCGGCACCACGACATGGTTCCACAGCAATACGCGGTCGAGCGCACGCGTGGCCGCGACCAGTTCAGCGCGATCCTTTGCGAACACGATTTTTTCGATCAGCTTGTCGACAGCCGGGTTTTTGAACCCCATGGTGTTGCGGCTGCCTTTTGCATCGGCCGAGGCGGACCCAAAAAAGTCACGCTGCTCGTTGCCCGGTGAGTTTGACTGCGGGAAATTGTCCGTGATGATATCAAAATCGAAGTTGGTTTCGCGGGCTTGCATCTGGGAACTGTCGATCACGCGCAGGTTGGCTTTGACGCCGAGCTTTTCCAGATTTGTCTTATAGGGCAGCACCAGTCGTTCGAGGTCCGGTGAGGAGGTCAGAAATTCAGCCGTCAGTTGCTCGCCTTTGGCATTCGTTTGCACCCCATTCTTGAGGGTGTAGCCGGCCTCGGCCAATAGTTTGGCGGCGGTTGATAGATTGCGGCGTGCATCTTCCGGCGACTTGTTGATGGGGTTTTTCCACTCGGTCGTGAAGACCTCGAGCGGCACCTCCTTCTCGACTTCGCGCAGCAACTCGAGTTCGCGGCCCATCGGCAAGCCTGTGGCGGCCAGCTCCGAGTTGCCGAAGTAGCTGTCGACGCGGGTATACTGGTCGTAAAACAGGTTCTTGTTGGCGAACTCGAAGTCGAATGCGTGATTGAAGGCGCGGCGCACGCGGGCGTCCTGGAACTGCGGGCGGCGCAGATTCATCACGAACGCTTGCATCGGCGCAACTCTGGCGATCGGAATGGTCTCTTTGTTTACGAGGCCCTTCTTGGCGGCGTCGAAATCAAACCGCGTGGCCCAGTCCTTAGCGCTGTTCTCGCGCCAGAAATCGATCTGTCCGGACTTGAACGCCTCGAACGCGGCCGTCTTGTCGCGGAAATAGGTAATGCGCACCTCGTCGAAATTCCATTGGCCTTTCGAGGCCGGCAGGTCCTTGGCCCACCAATCCTTGACGCGCTCGTACACAAGTGTGCGGCCGGGCTCTAACGATTTGAGTCGATAGGGGCCGGAGCCGAGCGGCGGCTCGAGCGTCGAACGGTCGAGGTCCCGTGGCTCGCCGTTGGCCGATTTACCCTCGTAGTAGTGCTTCGGCAGGATATTGAGTTGGCCCAGGATCTGCGGCAGTTCGCGATTACCTTTCTCGTCGAAACGGAAAGTCACCTGGGCGTCGCCGGTTTTTTCAACCTTGACGACGTTTTTGTAATAGGCAGCTTCCCGCGGGCTGACTTTTTTCAACGCATTGAGCGAAAAGATCACGTCCTCCGGGGTAATAGGCTGGCCGTCGTTGAAGCGTGCATTCGCCCGTAATTGGAATGTCGCGGACGAGAAATCGGCCGGATAGGACACCCACTCGCAGACAAGGCAATACTCGGTCGACGGCTCGTCGGGGCTAGTCGCCATCATGGTGTCAAACAGCAGCGACGTGCCACTCGCGGGACTGCCCTTGATGCCGAACCCATTCAGTGTGTCGAAAGATCCCTGCACCCACAGCCGGACGGTGCCGCCTTTCGGCGCGTCCGGGTTGACCCAGTCAAAGTGCTTGAAGTCGGCGGCGAACTTCGGTGCGCCGACCAACGACAGGGCGTGATGCCGCGTGTCACCGGTTGTTTGGGCATGGGCCGTGATTGCGAAGGCAGCCAACATCGCGGCACACAACGCGCCAGTGTACCGATGTTTGACTGAATAGCTGATCATACGGGGCATGGATCGTCTCTCCGGAGGCAAATCGCTGCATTCACCCTATCGAAACAATACGACCCCGCCAATTTCTTGGCAGGGCCGGTTAAATTCCTGTCATCTGCGCGCTTCGCCGCACGCCGAAGGGCTTTTCACTTCGGCATTGCCGCCGGGCTGTCGGCCAACGTGCGCAGGTAGACCATCACTTCGGCCAGTTCGGCCGGATCCTTGATGCCAGCGAACGCCATCTTGTTGCCAGGGATTGCCGCGGCGGGAGCTGCGATATAGGCGACTAGGTCATCCCAGCTCCAGTCGCCGCCCTTTCCCTTCATCGCGTTTGAATAATTGAAACCATCGGTTGCAGCGATTTTACGGCCAACGACGTTCCACAAGTTAGGTCCGGTACCGTTCTTGCCGCCCTTGTCGGGGGTATGGCAAGTCGCGCACTTCTTGAATGCGGCTTGCCCGGCGTCGACGCTGGCCTTGGTCATCAACTCGGCGATCTTCGGCAGTGCCAGGGCGTTATCCGCCGCAGCCGTTGCGCCGCCAGTCGAGGCCAGAGCCGCAACCGGCAGTGTATAGCCTGCGGTCTTCGATGCATGGCCGCTCTTCCAGATATCGATGACGGTCGCACTACCGAAAATCACAAGCAGCGCCGAGAGCACCGCACCCGCCACCTTGTTAAGTGTCCAGCTATCCATCGTCGGACGCGTCCTTTCCGCAATTCCATGGCTGGAACGAGATTTTTGCATATTCCAGTCAAATCTAGGCCGGACTATAGAAATTCCCAAACTCCTTGCAACCGCCCATCCGCCACTTCTAAGTGCAGGGAGGCGAGGCGAATTGTCACCTCAGGCCGAGGCAAAGCAGGGGGATCGCTGCCATGACGTCTAATACGCTGGTGATCGTACCCGCCCGAATGCAAGCGACGCGTCTACCCGGCAAACCGATGGCTGATATCCACGGCGAGCCGATGATTGTGCATGTCTGGCGGCGTGCCGTGCAAGCAAAAGCCGGCCGGGTGGTTGTTGCGACCGACAGCCTCGATATCGTTGCTGCCATCAACAATGCTGGCGGCGAGGCCGTGATGACCCGCGCCGATCATGCATCCGGCTCCGATCGTGTATTCGAGGCGGTGCGCGCGGTCGACCCTGATGCCAAAGCCGAGATCGTCATCAACCTGCAGGGTGATCTGCCGACACTCGATCCCTGGCTGGTGGAAGCGTGCGCTGCCCCCCTGCACGGGCCGGGCCCCGACATCGCAACCATTGCCTCGGAAATCGCCGATGAGCCCGAGAAGTCCATGTCGAGTGTCGTCAAGGTTGTTGGCACGCCATTGACTTCGCGAACCTTGCGGGCGCTGTACTTCACGCGGGCGACCGCACCTTGGGGCGAGGGGCCATTGTATCATCACATCGGCATCTACGCCTACCGACGGGCGGCGCTCGAACGCTTCGTCACGCTGCGGCCATCGCCGCTCGAGATGCGCGAAAAACTTGAGCAGTTGCGGGCGCTTGAAGCCGGTATGCGCATAGATGTGGCACTCGTTGACACCGTTCCGCTCGGTGTCGATACTCCGCACGACCTTGAGCGGGCACGTAGGATGCTGGCCTGATTCACGGTGCTGCGCGGCTTAATTTTCAACAACACGACAACAAGAAAAGCCTGACCATCATGCCTTCGACCACGTCGCGAGCCGTTAAATCGGCGTCACCGTCCAAAGCCAACGATATTGCCCGCAAGGCTGCCATGTCCCGGGTGATTTCCTATCAGGGCGAACCCGGCGCCAACTCGCATATGGCGTGCTCGGAGATGTTTCCCGACTTCGAACCAATGGCGTGTCCGACGTTTGAAGATGCGCTCGCAGCCGTCAAATCGGGTGAAGCGCGCTATGCGATGATCCCGATCGAGAACTCGGTCGCGGGTCGCGTTGCCGACATTCACCACCTGTTGCCGAACGCCGGGCTGTTTATCGTGGCAGAGCATTTCTTGCGCGTGCGGCATCAGTTGATGGCGCGGCGAGGTGCGAAGCTCTCCGACATCAAGTCGGTCATGAGCCATATTCAAGCGCTCGGTCAGTGCCGCAATACGCTGCGGGCACTTGGCGTACGCCCCGTGCCAGAAGCTGATACGGCGGGTTCGGCACGGCTCGTATCGGAAAGCAGCGATGCCTCTGTTGCCGCCATCGCCTCGACGCTTGCCGCCAAAATCTACGGCCTCGACATCTTGAAAGGCGACATCGAGGACGAAGCGCATAACACCACGCGATTTGTCATTCTGGCGGCTGCGCCGGACGATGCGGAGCCAACCGAAGGGCTCTGCGTCACGACATTCTTCTTTCGGGTTCGCAACGTGCCAGCAGCGCTCTACAAGGCGATGGGCGGGTTTGCCACTAACGGCGTAAACATGACGAAGCTCGAATCCTATCAGATCGACGGCAGCTTCACGGCGACCGTGTTCTATGCGGACATCGAGGGGCATCCGGCTGACCGCAATGTGGCGCTGGCGCTTGAAGAGTTATCGTTCTTCTCGACCGAGTTGAAGGTGTTGGGCACGTATCCAGCCAGTACCTTCCGCCGCGAAATGGCGGCCAAGCGGGGTCAATGAGGGCAGGGGGTAACTGTCCACCGACGATCGTCGTGGAGCATAAAGATTGGTGAATTCTGCCCGTTAATCTGGAACAAACAGCCTCTGCACTAAGGTGCAGGCCGTAAAGTCCTTTCCCGATCCGGTCCAATGCCTCCAGCCGTTCCGCCAAACGACCTGCTAACAAGGGTAAAGGTGCTCGCCCATGCGTTGGGTGTGTGGGTGCTGGCGCTTGCGAAGTCCTTTGTGATCGCCTGCTGGACCCGTGGCTGGCCGCTGCTCAGGCTCATCGTTCGGCGCTTGTTCGAGGTGCTGCTTGCGCTGATCCTGCTGTTCGAGGAGTGGGGCTGGAGGCCGCTTGCGACCTGGATCGCGCAACTTTCCCGATTTGAGATCGTCGCACGCATCGAACGCGTGATTGCTGGATTGCCGCCTTATGGGGCGCTAGCCGCGTTCCTTTTGCCCTCGGCCCTGCTGTTTCCGTTGAAACTACTGGCGCTGTATCTGATCGCGACCGGGCATACGATGTCGGCGGCGTTCCTATTTGTCGCTGCCAAGATCGCGGGTACCGCCGTCCTCGCCCGACTGTTTCTGCTAACGCAGTCGAAGCTCATGCAGATCGGCTGGTTCGCGCGGCTCTACAACTTGTTGATGCCCTGGAAGGACCGGATGTTTGCCGCTATTCGCGCGTCCTGGGGTTGGCGATATGGCCGCATTCTGAAGCACAAGGTTGGCCCGCGGCTCAAGGCACAATGGGCCGCGATGCGGCCACACATGATCGGCATGCGCGATCGCTTGCGGGCGCAGGCACAGCAGGCGGTGACACGGATCGGTTCCTGGTGGGGACGGCAGGGCTAGGCAAGAACATGATTAGCAAGTTCAGTTATTCCGTCGGCATGGAAGAGTGATTTGCTCTCTTCAGTGCGCCAGGTCGCATAAGCAGCCACTCGCCCTGTTCACGACGCTTCGGCGGCATCTTCCTCGTCGAGGGTGCGGCGCTTTTTTTTCGGACCCTGGTTTGACGGCATCACCAGCAAAATCAGCAACATCGGTGGCAGAATGAACGACCAAGCCGCCCAAAACGAGTGGTCACGCCGTTTGGCTGCGGCGAGAAAACCGGCGGCAATGGCCGAGACGATGGCAACAGCGCCCCAAATTACAATCCATTTCATCATGGCCGGTTTTTCCAAGTGCAGGCGGAACGCGATCCGTTCCTGGCAGGCATCATATGATACGCAACTGCGGCGGAAACAAGCACACAGAGTGTCCGAACGGTACCCCAATCCTTATTGAAAATGAATGGTTTATTCAGGTTTGCATTGTGCGCTGTTAATCCTGGTAATCTGTTCCTGATCGCGCGGCGGCACAAGGAGAACCTTCACATCCAGCCAAGGACCGGTGGCGCCGTACGCCTCCACGCGTTGGCGCAGGGTGCAACCGATGCCTCGTCCAAGCGCAGCTCTTGCCGCCAATGCGCTGCAGGCTGCATCGGTGGCACGACATACCGCAATGAAGCCACCGGTGCGGGCCGCTTCGATGTCGATCCACGGCGCCTGCGTTGTGCTGAAGCTCGGCCAGCCCTGCGGATGGTCGGGGGCATACAACACGGCAGCCGAGGCTAACCTGTTGTCGCCGCCCACAATGGGTAGCGCCGAGCCAACTGACTGGCGCCAGAGCACGTTGATGGCGATGGCAATCTCTTGACGCGGATCGGTGCTGCCATCAACGCCGCGCGCTACCGCGATCCGGGCACCAATCTGCCCGGCGATGCATATGGCGACCGTCGACGCTGCCACTGTTGCTGCCGCCAGTTTTAATGCACGGGCCGAGGGTGCACCGATCCGGGCCGCGGCGATCACCGGCAACATCAAATAGAGCGGCATCGCCCAGTTTGTCGCGCCCCGCAAACTGAAGACCAGAGTCATGGCGATGGTCGCCAAATAGGGCAGCACCGTGAGGACAAGCAGTTCACGCTCAAAACGATGCGGTGCTGGTTGACCGCATTCGGCACGCGTCGGGTTGCCGTTGGCACGGACATAGAGCCACGCAATCATCGCCATAGGCAGCATCAAGAGCGGCGTTTGCCACGCAAACATGAGTGCCATTGCCGGTCCGCGCTTTGATGCGGCAACTGCGTCCGGGTCGGCGTGGAACGCATAGGCCAGCGTTGAGGCCCGCTGCTCGATCAACCAGAGGATGTGCGGGCTCATCAGTGCAAGGCATGCGACGACGGCGACATAGGGCGCAGGCGAGCGCCAAAACCTGTTGCGTTCCGGTGTGACGAGTGCAGCGATAATGCAACTCGCCAGCAAAAGACCTGAATAGTATTTTGCGAGCATGGCACACGCCGCCAATGCGCCGAACAGAGCGCCACGCATCACCGTTGGCCGGTCGAGCGCTCGCAGGAACGCCAGGATGGTCAGCGGCCACAACGAAATCAGCATCGTGTTGTGGTTGAGTTTGATCGCCATCACGGTGGCGTAGGGTACAGCCGTCAGCAAAATTACTGCGAGCACAGGCACGGCGTGGTTGGGTCTACGAGCGTGCATCCGCGCAATGGCCCATACGGCCCAGGCAGCGAGCGTAATATTCAAGGCCGTTAGGACGGCAAGACTTAGCGCTCCCATGGGCGTTATCAAAAACCAGACGCGCGTCAGCCACGGCAGAAACGGCGGGTGCTTCCAGAAGCCCGATGCCCAACCGCTGTGACCCCACATCACTACTTCGGTGGTGTCGTGATGCACGAAGCCCGGCACACGCAGAGCTACCGTCAGAGCTAGGCCAACTATAAACACAGCCGCCCAAAGCACAGGTGTTGCGATTGCGGGGGCGTTCGCAGCTTCGCTGGCTCGGACTTCGTCGGCGGCAGTCATGCGGATTCGGTTCTCGGTTGTTGTCGGCAGTGGACGTATATGGCGCGGCAGGTCGGAAGCCAATCACGGCTGCGGGCGACGAGCCACAGAGCATGCATGCTCTTGGGCTGTGGACCTGCGTGTTTAGCGGCTACGAGCGTGCTGGACGCAACAGCCTAAACCAGCGAAAACGCAACGCACGATCATGGATTTCATTGCAACCTAGAGTATTCGAGAATCAAACCATGTCCTCGACCCAAGCGCCGATCCCGATCATTAAGAGCATTGCCGACCTTGCTGGATCGGCGGATGCCTGGATCTGCGACATCTGGGGTGTATTGCACAACGGTGCCGATGCGTTTGCACCCGCTGCTGCCGCGTGCCGCAAATTCCGGTCGGGCGGAGGAGTGGTGGTGCTACTGACCAATGCGCCGCGGCCACATGGCTCGGTCATCGAGCAGATGCGTGGCCTGGGTGTGCCCGATGACGCTTACGACGCTGTGGTGACGTCGGGTGACCTGACCCGACGCCTGATCACCAAGCACGCCGGAGTGCCGTTGTTCCATCTGGGCCCGTCCCGGGATTTGAGCATTTTCGACGGACTGGGCGTGACGTTCGCTGGTGCTGCGGAGGCCCCCTTTGTCGTCTGCTCGGGATTTTATGACGACGATGTCGAGAGCCCCGCCGACTATGTCGAGATGCTGGCAGGCTTCAAACTCAACGAAGCGCTGATGGTGTGCGCCAATCCCGATCTCGTGGTCGAGCGCGGCGATCGGATCGTCTACTGCGCTGGGGCCATGGCCGAGGCTTACGAAAAGATCGGCGGCCGGGTGATTTATGCGGGGAAGCCTCATCTACCCGCCTACGACATGGCGTTCGACCACATCAAGCGGCTCACGGGACGGGATGTGCCAACGTCGCGTGTGTTAGCGATTGGCGATAGCCTGCGAACGGACATGAAGGGCGCGGCTAACGCCGGATTGCGTGCGGTGTTCGTCTCGAGTGCGATCCACGTCAAAGGCGTGCTTGACCAGGCAACGCTTGATAAACTGTTTCTAGCCGATCAGCCTCGGCCGGTTGCCGCAATGACCGGCCTTGCGCCATAATTCCGCTAAATGGCACCGCCCAATCCCAGCAGTTGCACGTTGCCCCCGGTGGCTGTGACGTCCGTGGTGCGCACGCGTTCGGTTGCAAAGCGGGCCAGATAGTTCGGACCACCAGCCTTCGGCCCGGTGCCAGACAAGCCATCGCCACCGAACGGCTGCACGCCAACGACGGCGCCGATTTGGTTGCGATTGACGTAAAGGTTGCCGACATGGGCGTGCTCGGCGACAAAATCGGCGACGGCCGCAATCCGGCTATGCAGGCCGAGCGTCAAACCGAAGCCGGTCTGATTGATGGATTCGACTACCTTTGCCATATGCCCGCCTTGGAACCGGACGACATGCAGGATCGGTCCGAACACTTCCTGTTCCAGTTGGCTGATACGCTCGATCTCATAGACCGCCGGCGACACATAGGTGCCTGCCCGGCAGGTTTGTGGCAGCGGCAGATCTACAAGCACGCGGCCCTGAGTGTGCATCCGTGTCTTGTGGGCATCGAGCCGGTCTTGGGCTGCCTGATCGATAACGGGGCCGATGTCGGTGCCGTAGTCGAACGGGTCGCCTATATCCAGGGCTTGTACTGCGCCGACCAGCATCTCGGTCATCTTGGCCGCGACGTCATCCTGAATGAACATGACGCGTGTTGCTGAACAGCGCTGACCGGCGCTGTCAAAGGCGGAGCGCACCACGTCACGGATCACCTGTTCGGGAAGCGCACTTGAATCGACGATCATGGCATTGATGCCGCCCGTCTCGGCGATGAACGGCACGATTTCAGAGCGTCGCTGGCTAAGCGCGCTTTGGATCGCCCAGGCCGTATTGTTCGAGCCCGTGAAGGCGATTCCCTTGATGCGGCGGTCCCTAACGAGTGCATTGCCGACGCTAGCGCCACCCGTTAGCAGGTGCAGCACGTTCGCTGGTACGCCGGCTTCGTGCAACAACTGGACGGCGAGGAACGCTGTCACCGGCGTTTGAGCAGCAGGTTTGGCCAGCACCGGATTTCCAGCAGCCAAGGCGGCGGCGACCTGGCCAGTAAAAATAGCCAACGGAAAGTTCCACGGAGCAATGCAGGCGATCGGACCGCGTCCGCGCAATTCAAGCGTGTTGGTTTCGCCGGTGGGGCCCGGCAGGATTGTTGGGCCGCTGAATAGCCGCCGCGCCTCGGTTGCATAGTAACGCAGGAAGTCGACGGCCTCGCGCAGATCACCCTGTGCGTTCTCGAACGACTTGCCAGCCTCGCGCACGATCACGGCCATCAGGCGGGAGCGGTCGCGCTCCATCAGGTCGGCGGCGTGCTCGAGGATCGCAGCACGCTCGTGGCCACCACGACGGTCCCACAGGTGGGCCGCCGCGGTTGCACTCTTGGTCGCGGTTTCGATGGTTGCCGCATCCGCCTCACGCACGGTGCCGACCCGCTCGCGTCGGTCATGCGGGCAACTTACAAGCGTGGCTTCCGTGCCCCCGCTGATCGCGCGACCATCGACCACGGGACCGACGGCAAATGAGCCTTCGAGCGCGGTGGCCATTTCGGCTGCGACCTTGGCGCGCACAGATGGTTCAGACAGCGGAATTCCGGCGCTGTTGCGACGTGCTGTGCCAAAGATCGCGAGTGGCTGCGGCAGTACGGCTTCGCCCGGTGCTGGGCCGGTTTCGCGTTCAGCGTCAGCCACCTCGACTGGATCGCGGATAATGTCTGCAACTGGAGCTTCTTCGTCGGCCAGGCGGTTGACGAATGAAGTGTTGGCGCCGTTCTCCAGTAGTCGCCGGACCAGATAGGCGAGCAGATCCTCGTGACCGCCGACGGGCGCATAGATACGGCATGCGCGGCCAAGCTTGTCCGGACCGACGACATCGTCGTAGAGCGCCTCACCCATGCCGTGCAAGCGCTGGAACTCGAAGGCAGCATTGCCGCCCGCCACATAGGCCGCCGCAACTGTATGCGCATTGTGGGTCGCGAACTGCGGATAGAACGCCCTGGGATCGGACAGCAACAGCCGCATGCAAGCGAGATAGGACACATCGGTATGCAGTTTGCGAGTAAAGACGGGGTAATCCGACCAGCCGCGTTCCTGTGCCCACTTGATCTCGCTGTCCCAGTAAGCGCCCTTGACGAGACGCACCGGGATTCGCTTGCCGGCCCGCTCGGACAAGCGACGCAGCCAGCGCAACGTTGGAATCGCACGCCGACCATAGGCCTGTACGGCAAGGCCGAGGCCAGCCCAGCCGTCGAGGGCAGGGTCGGTAAAGACTTCGCCGAAGAGGCCCAGCGATGGATCAAGCCGATCCTGTTCCTCGGCATCGAGCGTCAGTCCAATGCCACGGGCGCGCGCCGTCGTCGCCAGTTGCAAGATGAGCGGCCGCAACTCACGGTCGAGCCGTTCTTCCTTGCCGGGCTCATAGCGTGGATGGATTGCCGACAGCTTGACCGAGAGGCTGGGCCGCTCCATCAGCGCGTCCGGGTGCGATGATTGCAGGATACCGGCGGATTTGCCGACCTCGTCGAGCGCTGACATATAGCGCTCAAGGTAACGTGCAGCATCGGCCGCCGTCTTCGCGCCTTCGCCGAGCATATCGTAGGAAAAACGATAGCCGACCGCTTGTAGTGGTGCTGCACGTGAGAGTGCCGCCTTGATTGACGTGCCGAGTACGAACTGATCACCCATCACGCGCATGGCTTGCCGCAACGCCTGTCGGATCACCGGCTCGCCCGAGCGCACGACGAGGCGCTTGAGGACGTTCCCGAGAATTGCGCCCTTGGTGTCTTTCAGCTTGACGATGTGTCCAGTCAACATGAGGCCCCATGTCGAGGCGTTGACGAACAGCGAGTCGGACGCACCCATATGGCGCGCCCATTGGCCACCGCCAATTTTTTCGGCGATCAGCGCGTCGGCGGTTTCGCGATCGGGAATGCGCAACAGCGCTTCGGCGAGGCACATCAGTATGACGCCTTCCTCGGAGGTCAGGCCGTATTCCTGCATGAACGCATCGATGCCGGAGAACTTGTGGCGTCCGGCACGCGCCGCATGAACCAGGCGTCGGGCGACATCGGCGGTGCGACGGCGTTCGTCCTCGGTATACAGCGCACGTTCGATGAGGCCGCCGACAAGGCGCTTTTCCTCGACCAGATGGTAACTCGCAATTTCGTCACGCGGCGGCAACTCGATCAACTGCTTGGCGGGGGCATTCCGCCCCAGGTTCGTCACAGCGGCCATGCTCAAAGCTCCAAGAACCATCGATTCATGCGCGACCAAGTCTATCAGAGTTAACGACAGCGCCTTGGAAAAATGTACGACGCAGCCTGTCGCCTTTGACGTACAGCATCTTGACGAAGGCGCCGCCGCGGACGACTTAAGTCGCGCACAGGCAAGACGCGAAAAGGAGAACGATCATGGCCGCCCCCGGACCTCGCGTAGTGCGCACGTTGGTCGAGTTGCGCGCCGTGACCGCGGCATGGCGTCGGGCCGGAGAAACCAGCGCCTTGATCCCTACCATGGGCGCGTTGCACGAGGGGCATTTGGAGCTCGTCCGGTTAGGACAAAAGCGCGCGCGCCGCACCATGACCTCGATCTTCGTCAACCCTACACAATTTGCCCCTCATGAGGATTTCTCCCGATATCCGCGCGATGAAGCTGGTGATGTGGCCAAGCTTGCCACGATCGATTGCGATGTGGTGTGGGCTCCGAACGCCGATGAGATGTATCGGCCGGGGGCTGCGACCAGGGTGGTGCCGAAAGGTGCTGCGCTCGGGCTCGAAACCGATTTCCGCCCGCATTTTTTCGAGGGCGTTGCAACCGTGTGTTGCAAGCTGTTCACGCAATCGCAGGCAAACGTCGCGATCTTCGGTGAGAAAGACTATCAGCAACTCTGCGTCGTTCGGCAAATGGCGCATGATCTGGATTTGCCGATTGAGATCGTCGGTATGAAGACGGTGCGGGAAGCTGATGGTGTGGCGATGAGTTCACGCAATCGATATTTGTCATCGGAGGATAGGGCACTTGCACCATTGATCCACAAGGTCATCGTCGAGGTTGCGGCCAAGATCAAAGCCGGTGAGGACGCAGACAAAGCGACCGGGAAGGCAAGTGCTGCCTTAACGGCTGCTGGCTTCAAGGTCGACTACGTGGCTGTGCGTGATCCGGCGACGTTGACAGGTCATGACGGCTCCGGTCGCAGTCCCTGCCGTGTTCTCGTTGCTGCCTGGCTCGGCAAGACACGACTGATCGATAATGTTTGAGCTCTGTTCGAGGCAACTGATTGTCTGAGGTCTTAACAGACGGCAATGCCTATGACCAAAAACCTGGGTTTCGACCGCCGAATTTAATCAATAATGCCGATTACTTGCAGCCAATTTTCAATCCTCAATCAGCAATTTCATTGCATCCCTGAAAACCGTTCAACGATCAGATAATAAAGGGAATTCTACCTTTTGATCAAAAACAAGCGCCGCTCACTGCAGCGCGCCTGCGGGTTGGATGCGCGGCATTTCCGTAAAATTGCACTTCTCGCCTTCACGAACCGTTTTTCCGGGGTTCCTAACCTGTGAATGGATTGGTTCGAAAATGTTGGGAGGTCGCAGTGACGACAGAGGTGACAGCAGAGGACGCGCCGGATCTTGGCATGACGATGACGGGTTTGCCTTACGCGGATATCTTCTGGGGCGGTGGGGGCAATGACTGGATCAGTGGCGAGGGTGGCGACGATATTTTAACAGCGCTAGCCGGCGACGACGTTGTTTATGGCCGAACCGGCAATGATACCGCTCAGGGCGGCAGTGGCGACGACACGATCTCGGGTGGCCGCGGTACCGACGAACTGATCGGCGGCACCGATAACGATTTAATCTATGCCAACTCCGGCAACGACCGCGTTTCAGGTGGCAAGGGT
>JANNRP010000347.1:0-16916 GCA_031401535.1 Hyphomicrobiaceae bacterium
ATCGCGACATTCGCCGGCGGCTGCTTCTGGTGCATGGAACCGCCCTACGACAAGCTCGATGGCGTATTCACGGTCTATTCTGGCTTCATGGGCGGAAAGACGCCAAACCCGACGTATAAACAGGTCGCCTATGGCGGCACCGGCCATGCCGAAGTCGTGCAAGTTACCTACGACCCGGCAAAAGTCAGTTATCAAAAGCTGCTCGACACGTTTTGGGTGAATATCGATCCCGTCGACAAGGGCGGCCAGTTCTGTGATCGCGGCGATATATACCGCCCCGAAATCTATGTGCACACGCCCGAACAGCGCAAACTCGCTGAAGCGTCGAAGGCCGCACTCGACGCTTCCAAGAAGTTGCAATGGCCGGTGGTTGTACCTGTTACTGACGCTAGCACGTTTACAAAGGCTGAGGAGGAGCACCAGAAGTTCTACAAGAAGAACGCTGGTCACTACTACCGCTACCGCACCGGCTGTGGTCGCGACGCCCGCCTCGAAGCGCTCTGGGGCAAGGATAAGGACGCCGTGAAGACCCAGTAGATTGGGCGCGTCATTCACTTGACCGACACCGACAGGATGGGTTGCGCAGGCGCAGCCCGTTCATTTTTTTATTTAACGCGCATCGGATGGTCCATCTGCTGATCCTGCGGCTCGATGCGAGCATTGCCAGTCGCCTCACCCGCTTCGACACTTTTTTGCCTGAATTGCACCGAATAGCGTGAGCGTATGTCAAAGGTCACAACACAACTCTACATCGTCGTCTATGCTGGTCCGGCGGCCCTGGAACAATTGAGCGCTGCCTTGAATGCAGGCGGCCCGGTCGCGGCCGTGCTCATCAGTGCGGGCGTAAAACCACTCAACGCCGCAGACGCCCACCCTTTGGTTGAATACGCCCAGAAGGCTGGCATTGCCGTCTTGATCGACGGTGATGCGCAGCTCGCCCGCACCCTTCGCGCCGACGGCGTCCATGTGCGCTGGTCGCCGACACTTGCCGCCGACTTTGCAGAGGCCCGCGATATCCTCGGCAATCGCTTCATGGTTGGCGTCGATATTGCTTCAGACGCGCAAACCGCCCGACACGACGCCATGGAGCTGGCGGAAGCCGGCGCTGACTACATCGGCTTCCATGTCGCCGCCGACGACAGCTTCGATGGTGCAGGTCGCGATCTCGTCAACTGGTGGGCCGAGATTTTTGAAGTCCCCTGCGTTGCCTTTGTCGAGCGACTTGAGGACATTGGCTTTGCCGTAAATCCTGAGTTTCTTGGTCTTGTTATTGCTCCAACCAACTCAGCAGCAGCAGCGGCGACGCTGGTCGGCAGCAGCATGGCTGAACTCGACCCTCGCGTGGCAGCGCTCTGATGGCTGGTTCGTCACCACGACACGCAGCCGTGGCAGTCTGGCTCGGCCTGTTGACGAGTGCCGGACCGGTCGCCGCGCAAACGAGTTCGTGGACTTCGAGCACGGACCCGACCGTGCCGAAGGCAGCACCGAAAGCGCCTCCCAAGGCGGCAGTCAGGCCACCGATCCCCAAGCCGCGCGCCGCTGACCCCTTGTCGCGGTTCGAACAACAACCCCAAACGGCGCCGGCCATTCGCCCGCCGGCTATGCTCACCGGCGAAGACGCTGCCTACATGGCGTTCGATCAGGGACAGTATCTGACCGCCCTCGACCTTGCGGAGCGCCGCGCAGCACTCGGCGACGCCAGTGCCCATACGCTCGTCGGACGCATTTTTGCCGAGGGCCTCGGGTTGAACAAGGACGAGATTACCGCCGCCCGCTGGTATGCCCGCGGCGCGGAACTCGGCGACACGGAGGCAGCGTTCGCACTCGGCGTCATGTTGGCCCAGGGCCGCGGCGTGGAAAAGGATCACGTTGCCGCCGGTCAGATGTTCGAACGCGCCGCCCTGCGCGAACACGCATTGGCCAATTATAATCTGGCGCTGCTATTTTTGTCCGGCATCGGCAAGCCGGAAAACCCCCATCGCGCGGCACAGCACCTAGCGTTTGCGGCCCAGCGTGGCGTTGCCGCCGCCCAATATGATCTGGCCCTGCTTTATCAACGCGGCCATGGCGTCAATCCGGATGCCTACGAGGCGTCGCGCTGGCTGCGTCGGGCCGCCGAACAAGGTATGCCCGAGGCCGAATACGATTACGCAGTGCTGTTGTTGAAAGGCTACGGTATCAACGCCGACATGCCGCGCGCCATCGACTATCTAAGGGCCGCCGCCAACAAAGGCTTGGCCGGCGCCCAGAACCGCCTCGCCCATGTCTACATGGATGGAGTTCAAGTCGGTAAAAGCCCGACGGAGGCAGCCAAATGGCGTCTTATTGCCCGTGACGGTGGCGTCATCGACGACAGCATGGACACTGCGGTTGCCAAACTTTCGCGCGCCGATCGGCAGGCGGCTGAAAAGCTGGCCCAGGACTGGCGCGACCAAGCTACCCTCGACCTTGCCCAGTAACGGATAACCAGCCTCAACCGGACCGGCCCGGAGGCTGGCCGTTGGTCCGCCCGTTCATGGTACCAGCCGCAACACTGCTCGGGATTGGCTTATGGCCCGTCTGAGCCGCGCCACCGTGCTCCCAACTCGCACCATACCAGTCGTCGGTTCCCATCAACCACGTCCGGAACCGGCTGCGCTGTTCGTCACGTTTCATACTGGCTTTATGCAGGCCCTGCACGCTGGCCTGCAGCGTCTCGAGCATCTGCACTGGACGTTGCCCCGCTCGGTCGATCTGATCGACCCGCGCGCTTAAAGCACCAAGTTCGGTACTATTATCGAGGCGCCACTGGTCCAGCGATACCGCAAGCGTTTGCTGGTTGGTATTGAGTTTGACCAGGGCGTCGTGCACCTCGACCAGATCCTGCCCCTGCGCCGCATGCAGTTCGACGGTGCGATGACCGAAGCCCTGCAATGATTTCTCGATGACGGCCATTTTGTCGGCAAGTACCGTGATCTCCGTCATCCGTTCGCGCAAGGGCGCTGCTACGGCTGTCGTAATCTCGGCCCGCTGACGTTCGAGTGCCGTCGTCATGCCTTGCAGTCGATCGTTGACCAGGGCTTGAATGCGGTCACCCGTGCCGCTTTGGCCAGCTAGCGTGCTGCTCACAGCCTTTACTTCAGCTGTCAGTGTCGATGCCAATTGTCCGATTTGATGGCGCTGGGCCGTTGCACCGTCCTCGAGTTTACGATCGAGGGCGGCGAGCCGCTCATGCACCGATGTCAGATCCACCGGTTGCGGCTGTGGACGATTGCCGATGGTCCGCTCGAGTGCTGCAAGTCGGTCGATGACCGGTGCGAGATCAACCGTGGTGCGCGCCGCGCCGGACGTTACATGCTCCTCAAGGTTTGCAAGTAAATCAGTCATGGTTCCGATTGAACGAGCCACGTCGTCGACGCTTTGAAGTTTCGCCAGCATGTTAGCTGGTAGTGCGATTTCGCGGCCCGCGACAATGACCTGTTCCAATGATTGCAACCGCTCGCCCAGCGCCGTCCAGCCGCGCGCCAGATCGGCGAACTTGGCGTCCACACTGCGTTCGAGATTGGACAGGCGTTCAGCGGCGGGTCCGCCGTCGGTTCGCGCGGCCATCAGCGTCTGCTCGAGCGACGCCAACCGGTCGTCGAGCCCGCCCCGAAACCGGTTCGTCGTATCGTTCTGCGAAACCACATCGCGCTGAAGCTCACCGACCAGTTGGCTAAACGCCTTGCGTTCATTCGACAATTCACTCGACAGCTCGCGGATGGTGCGCTCCATCTGATCAAGGCGATTGTTTTGCACCGCGTCGGCCAGATTGTTGGCGGGTGCCGCCGGTCCCGGCTCTGGCAGATAGTATGAGGGCTGAGGCGCTGCACGTTGCGGTTCAGGCGCATAGTATTGCGGGGTCGGAGCTGCATAATAGCCCGTTGGCGCGGCAGCCCTGACCCAATCCCGCGGCTGTTCATCACCGCGAAGCCCGGCGTAGCGTGGGTCCGGCACGTATGCACCGCTCAGCGGCGGTAGTGGTTCGCCACGGATGGCTTCGGCATTCGGATATTGCGACCAACCCGACGCATGACGTTTGAGCATGGCGACACCTGACAGTTCACGGTTCATTTCAAGAAGAGCATTCAACAGATCAGCGATCATCACCGGCGATCGGCGAGGGTAGGCATAGGCGCTGGCGCGGCGCAGCGCGTCCTCGATATCAGCCGAGCGCCGCGGCGCGGTGCGTGCTCCCGACGTTGCCTGCGTACCCTCGAAGGCAATCAATCCGGCTGTCTCATGGCGAAGTGCAGGCACATTGATCCCGCTCTGCTCCATGACGCCAGAAGCCGCATCGGTGCGGGTCATGGCGTTCAACAGATGCTCAAGCCGGACCTCGGGCGAGCGCTGCGCCAGCGCCAGATCGTAGGCATGGTTGCAGCACGCAAGGACGACATCGTCGACGTAGAATGGCCCCCCTCCGTCGGCGACCGCATGGGACCAACGCCCAGCAGATGTCGGCGGCGGTGACCGCAGATCGATGTCATTGCCTCGGTAGTTCACAAAACGCTCCTCGTCAGATGCAAGGTGACCTGTTGATCTCACGCCACATAATCACACCGCATTGTACCGCTTTGTCACGATACAGGGTTTATAGGCCGGCTTCGAGCCACCTGAACACACTGTTGCGAGTTTTGGTCAACGCCAAGGCGATTAGAGCGCCGCCAGCAGTTTCGAATCACTGAAGCGTGGTCCCGCTTCAACAAGCCAGGGAACGGTTAAGGCTCGCTTTACATTGCTAAATCAATCGCCCTTGTGCTGAAGCAGAGACCGGCATCAAGATTTCTGGCCCGTCACGGCGGGAATTATTCATCCGCGGGTCAACTTCGATGATGTCGAGCAAATCGTCCGGCGCGGCCCGCAACAACTGCAGCGCGTCTTTTACGTAGACGTCGCGGCAGTTAAGCCAGACGTCGAATACCGACGGATCAAGGATCGCTGGCATCCGATCATGCACCGTGCTGACAGTTGTATTGGCCGCAACCGTCAAGATCGCCATCGTATCGATCTCGCTGCCGTCAGCGCCGAGCCAACACTCGTGCAAACCGGCAAATGCCATGAGCCCACCGGTGCGCGGTTTGATCAGGTGCGGACGTTTAGCGCCGGCAGCCCCAGTCCATTCGTAAAATCCGGTGGCTGGCACAAGGCAACGCCGATGCCGGATGGCACCACGGAACGACGGTTTTTCAGCGACGGTTTCCGACCGTGCATTGATCAACGTGGAAATCGCACTGGGGTCTCTGACCCATTGCGGGATCAGCCCCCAGCGCACCAGCAGAAACTCGCGCGGATCGAGCGCACCATGCCTGATGATCGCCACAGGTTGAGCTGGCGCAATGTTGAAGCGGGGTGGGAACACATGCGGGCTGTTGTGCTTGAAATACGCCCGAACTGCTTCATGCGGTGACGTAAGATTATAGCGTGAACACATCACATCGGCTCTGGATCGTGAGTACTAGTTGCCGTCGAAAGCGGTAACGGGCATACCGGCGACTATGACTACGAACTCCATTCAACTCAAGACGCCCGACCAGGTCGACAGTGCCGACGGCGACCATTGGCCAAAGGCTGCGGCAAGCGTCGCTTTGTTCCGCGGGGCCGATGTTCTGCTGATCGAGCGCGCCAAGGGGGTGCGTGCCGGCCTGTGGAGCCTGCCCGGGGGGCATATCGAGGCTGGCGAGACTGCCCGCGCTGCAGCGGCGCGGGAATTGGCTGAGGAAACAGGATTGAACGCCGTAATCCTCGGGTTGACCGACATCCATGATGTAATCATTCACGACGCGGCAGGCGCCTTGCAGGCGCATTATCTATTGGCGGTGTTCTATGGCCGGTGGTCAGGCGGCGATCCGACGGCTGCAACGGACGCCAAACAAGCCCTATTCGTTGCCCCGTCAGCACTTGCGAATTACAACCTGACACCAGGGACGTCGCGACTGATCGCATTGGCAGCTGCCAAGCTGCATACATAAGTTTGCACGCATTGATTCGAGGATGCCACAGCCATGGCAAACGACCATCCATTCGTTACAGGCGCTGGCCGCGATCGCCGCAAATGGTTTTCGCTGGCTCTGTTGGTAATGGCTTTGCTGGCCCGTCAGAGTGCCGACGTTCGCGCCGCAGATGTAAAACCCTACGACGAGCGATTGTTTCGACTGACCGAAATTCTGGGTGCAGTTCATTACCTGCGCGAATTGTGCGGCGGCAACGATGGGCAGATGTGGCGCGACCGCGTGCGCGAACTAACAGAGGCAGAAGGCTCATCCGCCTTGCGACGCGCGCGCCTCACGGCTCGCTTCAATCAGGGGTATACAAGTTTCAGCCGCACCTACAAAACGTGCACGCCGTCCGCGCAAACAACCGTCAGCCGATTCATGGCCGAAGGCGCGCAGATTTCCGAAGCGTTAATCCGCTCCCTCCCGTAGTTGAGCAAGTGCTCGTTCACCGTGAATTGCTGTTGCATCTAACAGCCATTCCCGCATGTGCTAGGCAACGATATGACGTCAGCAGTCACAGTTTCTGGCGGCTGGGCTAAGATCGTTTGGGGTATACGGAGGCGGTTATGGAAGCACAAGCATTGGTGAAGTCCTCAGACGACAGTCTCAAGGCGTTGGGCATTATTCTAGACGCGTGGGACGAAGGGGCCGATGCGGGCGTTGCGCCGGAGCTGATGGCCTATGCGGCGCTATTCACGGCGTTGACGGATCTGGTGGCAGCCTTCGGTGAAGACGCCGTCGCGACATTGATGGACGGGCTTGTTGGTCGCGTAAACGGCGGCGAATTCACGGTTGGCCGAACCGTTCAGTAGCGCCCTGAGCGCGCATCGCCCAAAATTCCGATGCAATCCGGCTAAATCATCCGCGTCAGCTTCAAAACAACCTCGCCGATCAGCACGAACGCAAATGCGCCGAGCAGCGCACCTGCCGTCTTGTTGATCTGATGCAGCCGCTTCAGGTCGAGCCGGTGGCGAATGCGGCCGATCAGGTTCGCCAGAACAACCCACCACAGCAATCCGCCAGCCATGATCGACGCCACCATCGTCAATGCATCGATGTAGGTTGCCACCTCGACGAAACTGCTGATGCCGCCAAAGATTGCGAACAGACCCAACACGGCGCCGGGATTGGTTATCGTCAGAAAGAACGTTTGTGGAATATCCCAAACAAAATCACCCAAAGTCGCGGTCTCGTCATCCTTGGGACTGGGCGCCGCCACCGGCGGTGCTGCCAGGTAGAGCTTGAGCGCAAACGCTAGGAGCGCCACGCCGCCCACGATCTGGATCGAATTGCGCCAGTCCTTGACTGCGCCCGAGATCGAGCCCACTCCCATAGCGGCAAACAGGGCGATGAAGCCATCACCCAACACGGCGCCGATGCCCGCGGCTATCCCACCCATCACGCCGCGCGACACGGCACGTTGAATACACAGGACATTGACCGGACCAACCGGCGCCGAGACGAGCACACCTACGGCAATGCCGACCGGAATAATCATCGGATTGGGGATCATCTGCATCACGGGATGAGCGACGCCTGCGCCATGGTGTGCAACGCGAGGTGACCTGAGCTAGAACTGGCCCAAGCAACAGACACACACTCGTCAACGCACACGAACCGCCCTGTTCGCTGGGCGAACCCTGTCAATTCCTCAAGAAGAGCCAAGGATCCCCCGATGTCTTCGCGAATGCCACGTCGACCCACACCCGCCATTTGTCTGCTGATACTGTTAATGGCCGGTTTCGCCCTTGTCCATCCAACGGCGGGGGAAGCCCAGACACCGACGGCCAAACAGAAGAAGACGGTCGAGCCCCTAGCCGGCAAATCTTCCAACCTCGGACCTGCAAAGCGCGCCCTGCCCGCTGGCGTGATCGATATGCTGGACGGCATTCAGACAGCGATCCGCTCAGGGCGAATCGAGGATCTCAAGACCGCCATCGCTTGGAATGAGCTGCCGCCGTCGTTCGACGTCGTCAAAGTCGATGATCCGATTGCCTTCTGGAAGGCAAAATCAACCGATGGCGAAGGTCGCGAGATCTTGGCGGTTCTCGCTGACATCATCGACGCAGGCCATGCGGTTCTCCCCATCGGCCGTGACGTTGAAAACAGCCACCTCTATATCTGGCCGCGCTTCGCCGAGATGGCGCTCGACAAACTATCGCCCGAAGACGAGGTGCAACTCTATCGCCTTCTGAAACCTGCCGACGTCAAGGCGATGCGCGAAAAGAAGAAATGGACGTGGTATCGCCTCGCCATTGGCGCCGACGGCACCTGGCTCTCGTTTCAAAAAAGCGATTAGCACCCGGCCAGATCAGCGACCCATTGTCCAGGTAACCATATGTGCAGGCGCCATTGGTCAATACGGCAATCGTTAACTACTGCTCTCGACGAGGGTACAACACACGCGGAGTGCTGGTTATGATTCGAGTGAGGTTTTGGCTAATTGTTTTCGTTCTGGGGATGACATTAGCGGGTCTAACGCCTGCAACGGCGCAGGGTTTCAATCCGTTTGGCGAAAATCATACAATGACGGGTGCCTATCGGACGCCGTCAAGCAGATCGGCGTCACTGGGAACGCCGCAAGGCCTGGGAGCACCATTAGACGAACCGGCTACCGCCCTGCAGACCCCATTATCGTCGGACGGTGGCGATCGCCCCAGCATCAGCGGGAGCACGCCAGCGATCGTGGCGTTCCGCTCAAACTACGGAGCTGGCAACGTCGTGATCGATAGCGGGGGGCGGCAACTGTTCCTGATCGTTTCAGCGACCGAAGCCTACCGCTATCCGGTTGCCGTCGGCCGCGAGGGCTTCGCTTGGACCGGCGTCGAGCGGGTCTCGCGCAAAGCCGAATGGCCGGAATGGCGTCCGCCTGCAGAAATGCGCGCACGCGTGAAAAACCTCCCCGAAGTGATGTCAGGCGGCGTGCGCAATCCATTGGGCGCGCGCGCCATCTATCTCGGATCGACCCTGTACCGCATTCACGGCACCAACGATTCACGCTCGATCGGCAGCGCCAGTTCGTCCGGCTGTTTCCGCATGACCAATGCCAACGTGGTCGATCTCGCCCGTCGGGTCTCGGTTGGCGCAACGGTGACCGTGGTCAACCGGCTGCCAGCCTCGGTGCTGCGCGCGGGGATCGACGGCACGGCCCCGGCCCCCGCCGCCAGGAAGCGTTCGTGATCTAACCGGCCTCGTGGAACCGCACCGGCTCGCCGGTTGCGGTCGCCGCGATTTCCCCCTGCCACATCGCCCGATGGCCGCGCACGTAGGTGCCGACCGGCCAGCCTTTGACCGTAACGCCATCGTAAGGGGTCCAGCCGCAGCGGCTCGCCACTTGTGCGTTGCGGATTGTCTCGGTGCGGCCAAGGTCGACGATGGTGAGATCGGCATCATACCCGCGTGCAATCCGGCCCTTTCCGCAAAGCCCGAATATCCGCTGCGGTCCAGCGCTCGTAAGATCAACCAACCGTTGCAGCGACAGCCGCCCGGCATTGACGTGATCGAGCATGATCGGCACCAGCGTCTGTACACCCGTCATGCCGGAATGGGACGCCGGGTAGGCGTGATCTTTCTCTTCGCGGGTGTGCGGCGCGTGGTCCGACCCCAGCACATCGACGACGCCCGCGTTGAGCCCCGCCCAAATGGCCTCCCGGTGGCGTGCGTCACGCACCGGCGGGTTCATTTGCGCGTAAGTGCCGAGCCGCTCGTAACAATCCGGCGCCACAAGCGTTAGATGATGCGGCGTCACTTCTACACTTGCCCAGTCGCGATGATCGGCGAGGTACACCATTTCTGCTGCGGTCGAAATATGCAGCACATGCACCCGGCGGCGATGTTTCTCTGCCAAGCCAACGAGCTGCCGTGTCGCAATCAGAGCCGCTTCTTCGTCACGCCAGATGGGATGTGATGCAGGATCGTTAGCGCGGCGCAGGCTCATCCGGGCGATCAGGCGCGCTTCATCCTCGGCGTGGAATGCGGCGCGGCGGCTGATCTTTGCAATGATGCGGTCGAGCGAAGCGTCATCATCGACCAAAAGATCGCCCGTCGATGAACCCATGAACACCTTGATACCAGCCGAGCCCTCGAGGCGCTCCAGCGCCGGGATGTCACCGATGTTCTCGCGGGTGCCGCCGACATAGAAGGCAAAATCGCAAAACATGCGATGGCGCGCCCTGGCAACCTTGTCGGCGAGGGTCGCAGCCGTAGTCGTCAGCGGCTTCGTGTTGGGCATCTCGAATACCGCGGTCACGCCACCAAGCACGGCGGCACGGCTGCCAGTCTCGAGATCCTCCTTGTGGTCAAGGCCGGGTTCGCGGAAATGAACCTGGCTGTCGATCACGCCGGGCAGGATGTGGAGACCCCGCGCATCGAGCACATCCGCGGCCGTGGCAGCACCGAGCGCGCCCAGCGCCGCAATTCGTCCCTGCCTGATACCGATGTCGCCGACACCAATGCCATCGTGATTGACGATGGTGCCGCCTTTTATCACCACGTCGAACGTTTCAGCCATTGCTTCACCGCCTCAGTCACTGACGTGGCAGCGCCAATGGCCCCGCCTGTTTTTCTTCATGACAACCTATATAACAGGCGACGGCGTCACATACAGCCGCAGAGCGCACAGGAAATACAACGGTCCATGACGAGCCCCATCATCGTTCTCGCCGACCGCGGCATCGTCCAGGTGGCAGGTGCGGATGCCATACCGTTCCTCGACGGCATGATCACGAACGACCTGGGTGCCTTGACCGCAAAAAAAGCGGTACATGCGGCGCTACTGAGCCCACAAGGCAAGATCCTATTCACGTTCCTGGTTGTCAAATCTGGCGACACTCTGCTGCTCGACGTCGCCCGCTCGTCGGCGGCCGATCTCGTCAAACGTCTCAATTTCTACAAACTCCGTGCGGCTGTCACGGCGACCGACCTGTCGGCCAACATGGCGGTCGCGGTGAGTTTTGATGGCAAAGCGCCGGATGTTCCCGGCGGGGTTTTGTGCATTACCGATCCGCGACACGCCGGGCTCGGCTATCGCTTGCTCATGCCACAGGCCCGTGTTGCAGAACTCGGCCCACAGACCCAATCAGCGGCCCATTATCATGCGCATCGCGTCGCGCTGGGCGTGCCCGAAGCGGGCCGTGACTACGCGCTCGGCGATACCTTTCCACATGAGGCAAACTTCGATCTGCTCAATGGCGTATCCTTCACTAAAGGCTGCTACGTCGGCCAGGAAGTGGTGTCGCGGATGCAGAACAAGACGGTGGTGCGCAAGCGCATCGTCCGGGTCCTAGGTGCGGGTTTGATTACCGGCGCCGACGTCCGCCATGGCGCTGGTGTTGTCGGCACCATCGGATCGGTGGCTGGCGATCAGGCGCTCGCAATGCTCCGCCTGGACCGCGCCCTCGAAGCAGCCACAAAAGGGCCACCGCTAGACGTGGACGGCCAACTTATCGCCGTCGATCCATGCTCGCTCGACGCCTACAAGCAGTCTATCGCCAACCGCCCCACATCAGACCTGTGACATGCCGCACCTCACCCGCTGCACGTGGCCCGGCATCGAAGCGCCAATCTATGCGCACTATCACGACACCGAATGGGGCGTGCCGAAGACGGTCGACCGCGATTTGTTCGAAAAGCTGGTCCTGGAGGGTTTCCAGTCGGGCCTGTCGTGGCTGACGATCTTGAAGAAGCGCGACAACTTCCGGACAGCCTTTCATCAATTCGACGCCGCAGTGATCTCCAGTTATGGCGAGGCGGACAAGGCGCGCCTGATGGCCGACGCCGGCATCATCCGCAATCGTTTGAAAATTGAGGCGACGATCGACAACGCCCGCGCTTATCTCACCTTGCGCGAAACCACCACCCTCGCGGCTTTCCTCTGGGACTTTGTCGACGGGCAGCCCCAGATCAACCATCACAAGGCGCACGGCGACGTGCCACCCGCAACAGAGCTGTCGAAGCGGATTTCCAAGGCATTGAAGGCGCGCGGCTTTCGGTTCGTCGGCCCTACGACAATGTACGCCTTCATGCAGGCGAGCGGCATGGTCAACGATCACCTCGTGTCCTGCCACCGCCACAAGGCCTGTGCGCACCTGCAGAGCACGTTCAAGTTGAACAGCGCGGCCTGACGAGATGGCGACACCCGACACCGCAACCGGACGACCCCGCGCCTGGCAACGTATGTTGTCTGGCCGACGCCTCGATCTACTCGACCCCTCACCCGATGATATCGCCGTTGAGGATATTGCCCACGGCCTTGCTCGTGTCAGCCGCTGGAATGGCCAAACGGTCGGGCCGCACGCCTTCTCGGTCGCCCAACATTCGCTAGTCGTCGAAGATATCGCAACCGTGATCAACCCGGACTGGGCCCCTCGTTGGCGGTTGGCAGCCCTGCTGCACGACGCCCCCGAGTACGTGATCGGCGACCTGATCAGCCCGTTCAAGGCGGCCATCGGCCTCGACTACAAGGCCTTCGAGCAGCGATTGCTCGACGCCATTCACCGCCATTTCGGGTTGGAGCCGATGTTGCCTGATGCGGTGACGGCTGCCATCAAGCACGCCGATCGGATCGCGGCATTCCATGAGGCGACCCGGCTGGCAGGTTTCGCAGCCATTGAGGCGGCGCAGTTTTTTGGACCCATCGAGCACCTGCCGCCCGACCTGCTCCAGCGTTTGAGCGCACTCGTGTCGGCGCCAGCCGATGTTGCGCAGCGCGCGTTTCTCAACCGTTGCGCTGACCTGCAATCGAAATTTTGATCACCCTTGAATTGCCAAGCTCAGGCATCTTACATCTAATCCACAAGCGCCATCGCCAAAGCGAGCCCATGCCGACAAATCCATCGAAGCCGTCCGCCCACCTTCACGTTTGCCCTCTCGCCGACGTCCACGACACCATTGTCCGCTCGGGAGCGGCGCACCTGATCACGGTGATCAACCGGCAGACCATGCTGGAGACACCGGCACTGATCGCGCCCGAACGGCATCTCAAAATCGCGGTCAATGACATCAACACCCCACAAGATGGGCTCGTGCATCCAAGTGCCGAGCACGTCGACCAGGTGATCGCGTTTGCCCGGACCTGGGACCGCAGCGGGCCCATGGTCGTGCATTGTTGGGCCGGTATTAGTCGCTCGACGGCGGCTGCCTTTATCAGTCTGTGCACCCTCAATCGCCCCGGCACCGAGCACGATATCGCGCAGGCCATTCGGTCTGGCTCGGCGACGGCAACGCCCAACCGTTTGATGGTGGCGCTCGCCGACGCGGCCTTGCAGCGCAACGGTCGCATGATCGAGGCCGTGCACAGAATCGGCCAGGGGCAGATGGCGATGTCGGGCACGCCATTTGCAATTACTAGTCACTTCGATTGAGTCATGCAGATTTCACGCATCACGTGCACAACAGCCTTTCCAATTATCGCCATGTTGCCTCGTTAGCTCCGTTCGCCAGGCCGAATTAAACGGGAGCAGTGCATGGCAGCCAATGGGGCCACCAACGGGACAACGACGGGGGCACGTCATCGCATCGGTGCTAATTCCGAGGCGCGCGACGGCGGCAGTACGCACGCCACGACGAGCGGCAGCGCCACACTCCCTGTCACCCAACCCACACAGTCGGACTTGAAGGGCGGGGTTGACCTGACAGCGGCGATCGTCGCCGTCGACCAGGACGAGCCGCTAATCTTCGTCATAGAAGAGACCGAGCATTCCGAAAATCCGTGGCGCGCCTTGCCGTCGGGCCCATTCACGGCGTCGGTGCATCAAACGCTGGATGGTGGCCTGCACGCCTGGGTGAGCGCGCAAACCGCGATCGATCTCGGCTATACCGAACAACTCTATTCGGTCGCCGATGCCAACGGCATTTCCATTGCGTATCTGGCGCTGGCACGAACCGCACAGGCAACGGCGTCAGCCAATGGCCGCTGGCAAAGCTGGTATACTGTGGCACCTTGGGAAGACTGGCGGCGTGGTCGGCCCAAAATCCTCGGCACGATGATCGAGCCTTATCTACGGACGCACCTGCGCGTTGACGATGGTGCGCCCACCACGACTGCGGATCGTGCTCGTTTGGCCTTTGGGCTCGACGGTGCACCGTGGCACGAAGACCGCGTGCTGGAGCGCTTCGATGTTCTAACCGATGCTCGGTATTTTGAACACGCAAGCGGTAGTGCGAGTGGCACAGACGGCATTGCCGCAACACTGCGTCCGGGGCACGCGCGCGTCATGGCGGCCGCCATCGGACGGTTGCGCGCCAAGGTCAAGGCGCGGCCGGTTCTGTTTGAGCTGATGGACGACCAATTCACGCTGTTCGAATTGCAGAAGACGGTCGAGGCGATCCTGGGGCCGCATCTGCACAAGCAGAATTTCCGTCGTCTGGTCGAAAGCGCTGGCCTCGTCGAAGAAACGGGCAACGTGCGCGCCAACACCGGCGGCCGTCCCGCCAAGCTGTTCCGCTACCGTGATGCGGTGCTGTGGGAGGGGTAGGCGCTAACATCCGACAAAACCGCCCCCGTATGTGACCAATTCTTTGCCAATTGAATGTTGCCGTGGGTCCCGACCGTCATGCTCCGCGTGCGGCAGCACGACGTAGAGATGACGGAGCCCACACGGAATCAAAAAGGGCCGCTGTGAAGCGACCCTTTTCGTAGTTAAGCGAGGCTTAAGATCAGAACTTGATACGCATGCCACCGACAACCACGTTCGCCGAGTCGCTCGCAACTGCCCCTTTTGCATCTTGGTTGAACTGTCCCCAGTTCAAGTAGAAGTCAGCTGCTGCTGCATCGACCGCCTGGACCACACCAATGCGGTACATATCGCCTTCAAAATTGAGTGCCGAAGCTGCAAGGTTGGCCGCCGACCGATCGGCCACACTGTACTGGCCGTACAGCGTCGTTTTGCCTATTCCAAACCAATTTTGCTCGATACCGGCCTCAACCCACCAATTGCTGCGATCGCCAGCACCGGCGACTGCCGTTTTTCCTTCAATGCTGCCAGCGCCGCCGGAAACGAACAGACCGGTTGCAGTGTGCATGATCGAACCCGAACCGAGGATTATATCGGTGTCGCTGGTCGCCAAAAGACCGTCAGTGTGACGGAAGCCGATACCGGCAGCGAGCCTGAAGCCACTGAACTCACCAGCATACCGCAGGGCAACGTCCCACTGATCGACGGAGTCCGTCGGAGAAACTGGGGTGGGGTGAGGTATTGCTGCCAAGTTGCTTGTATCAGTTTGTGTGCCTGAGTTCCAGCTAGCCGACATAATGAACCCAGCGATCGTTGGAGTTTGGTAGACGACACCCTGTCGCCGTGAACCATCGATACCGTGGGCGAATGCTCCAGACAACTTGGTCGACAATATCCCGGTGCCCTCTTCATCCAAAGAGCCACCCGTATTCATGGTGTTGGCAAGCGTAATTTCAAAAAGACCATCGGTCGCCTGACCTTTTTGGCCCAATGTGACGCGACCGTAGGTTTTCGAGTCAAAGTAAACATTGTTTTCGCGAATAAGGAGGTTGCCAAAATTCAGCGAGTTTGCGCCTTGAGTGTTCACACCGTTGTCTTCTATAACGCCGATTTCCAATTGGTAACCAGCAGAAAGATCGCTGTTGATTTTCGCCGAACCGTTGAAACGGAACCGACTCATGGATGCATCATTGTCTCTGACGGTAAGCCGTCCTGGCCGATAACCACCACCCGTAGTGGATCCGTTAGTCGCGGCACCAGCAGCAGTGACCGTGTGAGGTGTATTGTCATCATGCCAAAGAATGGCCTTATTAACCTGACCCGAAACGGTCAGTGAGACCTTGCGGTTGCCCTTGCGAGCGGCCGTCGCTTCGAGTTCTGCAACGCGCTCTTCGAGATCCGCGCAGCAGTTGCCGCCGAGATCGGCAGCCTGGGCGGCGACGCCACCCGCCAAAATACCGGCCGCAGCGACGAGCGCGAAGCGGCTAGCTGACTTGAACAGTCCCCCGTTCATATGAACATCTCCGATGGACTAACGCTACTGGTTACGCAACCACCATTGATTGGTACACCGCTATAGCACTCTACTCGCCTGATCGATCTGCTTCGGGTTTACAACAACCCACAGCCCCTATCTCTCTTGGCTGAGGTAGTCCTACCGCATCGGTGAACGGCAGGTAAACAGCGAAGGTGCAGTGTGGGAGATTTAACGCTCGATCGTGGCTATAAAGCCACTCATAATTTGAGTCGATCGAAGAGCGATAACCATCAATCTCCCATGGTTACGCATATTATGCTCGAACAAGTACAAAATTGATTCGCTCACAAAAGAAATAAGTTTTCGCTTGCGAATCATTGTGTTGAACTCTGGCCCACCCTGCGCCGCTTCGCCCCGCGTGCACACGATCAACATAAGATAGACTAGAACTGTGCGCACATGATTGAGGCGAATATGGCAACGGGCGACGTCGTGGTGGTGGGCACTGGCCCGGTCGGTTTGGCGGCATCGATCGCGCTCGCGCAAGGCGACCTCACCGTGCGCATCATTGGCGCAAGGGCCGACGCCAACACCGATACGCGAACCGCCGCACTGTTTCCCAGCTCCATCGCATTCTTGAAACATCTGGGCGCATTCGAGGGTGTCAGCGCCAGCAGCGTGCCGCTGAAGGGCATTCGCATTATTGACGATACGGGTCGATTGCTGCGCGCGCCCGAGGTCACCTTCGAAGCGCGCGAGTTGGGGCTCGACGCCTTCGGCTACAACGTTCCCAACGGCTGGCTGACCGCAAGCCTCGAGGCAATTGTGGCTGCTCACCCACGGATTGAGCGGATCGACGGCGTGGTCGCCGCCGTTGCGTGCCAACCCTCAGCTGCAAGCGTGCGGTTGGACGACGGTCGCGTGATCGAGACGCCGATCGTGATTGGCGCGGATGGACACCGGTCTGTTTGC
>JANNRP010000348.1:0-3942 GCA_031401535.1 Hyphomicrobiaceae bacterium
CAAGATCTCCGGCAATCCCAAGACGCTGCGCACCATGGCTGAGCATATCGACGTCGACGTTACCGGCATTCTGCGTCGTGACCAGACGCTCGATACCGCCGGCGACGCGCTGATCGAGATGATCGTGCGCACATCGAACGGGCGGCTCACCGCCGCCGAAGCCCTCGGCCACCGCGAGTTCTCGATGACAAAGCTGTACCGCAGCGCGTGAGGAGGCCTACGTTAGAAGATTTTTACTGTACCGAACGCGAAGTTCGTTTTACTCCGACCCAAGCACCTTGCGAACTTCGCATTCGATAAGAACCCGTCTGGAGGAGGTACTGCAGGAATTTTCGAACAATCAGACCAGCAGACTCCGTCCTAGCAGATGCGCTTGCGTTGGCGCGCCGGTACGGGTGTCTGCGTGGCGACGAACGTGATGGCCGCGACAGTGATAATCAGAGCCTTCGCAGCACGCCATCCCGAAGTGATTTTTTTACAGACGCGAGAACAATAAAGTGCCGAATGGCAAAAGAACTTCGCCGCCTATCAGTGATTGGTATTTGGCGAGTGTCACCTTATCCATCGGCCAATCGCTTATGTTTCGGATGCCCCATAGCCTCAGCGCCGCACGGTCGGAGGCAAGTATGTGTTCATCTGTTTCCGTATCGGAGGAGTGCTGCTGTTGCGCATTCAAGATTTCACGCTCCAGTCGAGGAACCTCGTCTTGGCTCAATGCTAGTCTGGTTTCCCGGATCCGTCGGCGCAATTTTGCGACTGGGCGGGCAAAACCGCTGTAAAAATAAGCAAGAACAATCAACCACTGCACGAAGAACGGCCCACGCCATTCTGCGAAGAGAAATTGCGGTTGTCGTGTCACCGGGCAGACCACGTCCTTGAACTGCGGGATGATGTAGGCCCACCATGCTGCAAGCCACAGGATCGGAATGGCGAGCAACAATGCCTGAAACAGATAGAAGTCACCGATGGGCTTCAAACCGCACGCCCCATCAAAGTGACCAGGTATCACCCGCAACCGTTTGTGGTCGTCGCTTAGGACGCTGGCTAGCATGCCGAAGCGTGTCAATCGGCCAAAGAACAAACCGGCAATACAAGCTGCGATGACGCTGATGGCTGCAAAGAGGCCGAACTCGGCCAAAGCCAAGCCGCCACCGGCAAGGCGCCCCTCACGCCAAGCGTGCCAGGAGGTGACAACCATATCGGCAAACACCCAATAGAACGACGCGAGAACCACGACGCCGATCAAAAACCCCGACCATAACTCGATGGCTCGTCCTTGGGACTGCATGCGTGCCTTGAGGGCGTCGATACCATCGTCGCTAATAATCAGTGCGTTGTTCATGCGCAGATGATGAAGCGCCGCGTCGAGCCGCCGCGACAACGTTTGAACCAGCCCCATGGCAACGATAAAGCCCAGGCAACCGGAAATGAGCATGTAATCCCAACAGGACCAGGAAAATTTATAGGCTTTGAAATTGAGTCCTATTTGATAGATCAGGAATGCGAAGACGATCATCGTAAAACCGCCGATGACCTTGGGGTGCATGGCACGATCCATCCCGCTTACCTCCAGTCACTGGTGGCGCACGTCGACATGCGCCACAGACATCAAGCGGCGGGTTCGACTCCCGGTCAGTGGCCGTCTGCACAGCCAGTAGGGTGACCAATATTCTTGATCAACGCGCCTCTGTCCAACTTTCCGAGAACGCCAACGCCGATGTCGAGAAGGGCTGCCCCTCACGCTCCCGCGGCCAGGATCGTCCCTTGGCCTCGACGCCGTTGCGGACAAGACGCGTGCCGAGCGCCGGGATCAGCACAGTGCACACGCCGTAGCGTCGACCTGGGATCTGGTTTGGCTGTGAGTGGATGAGCAGCGGCTCGCCGATATCGAACCAGGTGAGCGCGATGTCCTCGCTATGCGACTTGATGTATTCGGTCCAGAAGTAGCGGGGATCTCCAGTCTTGGAGAACTGCGCGTCCGCACAGGGAATTGCAGTGTCGGAGAGTTCTGCGTTGAGCATGCCTTGCACGCTCGTCTGCAGCCAGCGCGCCATCGCGATGTTGTCGGAATAAATGCGCCAGCGCCCGTCCGTCAATTCGCTCTTCAGGTAGAGTACGTGGCCGGGGCCGGCCGGTGAGAAGATGATGCGCCAGTAACTCGCATCGGTCGAGTTGGGATCGCCGTCCTTTGTGCTCAAGCGGATAAACGGGTTCTCGCCCGTGACAATCGTCTTGTTGGGATCGGCAATGCTCATGGTGCGCCTCCGTTAATTAGGGTTGTGTTCAGCGGCCTGCGGCCCTGGCCGCTCCACCGAACACCGGTCCATAGATAGCGGAATGGTACCTAGCGGCAAAGGCAGTTTGCCAGGAGTGCCCAGATTCTGATCATGCCGCGATGTGCAACCTGATCGCCGCAACCTATGTATACCATGATAGGCGCCAAACGGTTACATGGTGCGCCAACGCTGGCACTCATTCACACAGCCTTGTCAGAAACGCTCTGCGGAGCACACTGTTGCCCGTCCGTAACGTGGAGTACTCGATTGATCTGCTCATTGGCAGTCGAGAAGCGAGTTGAGGCTTCAGCATGACCGAGCCAGCGCAGTCGGCGGGCGATCAATGTTTGTCCTTGAGCCCATCGTTGGCGCGATTTCCGCCTCGGGCAGCCAGATATATTCGCGGAAACAGCGGGTGGTGGGGTGCGAGCTCTTTTAGCGATGCCTTGCCGACTGCCGACATATCCTGGATATGTAGCGCGATCAGGCTGTGGAACGTCCGGAGCATTGCTGAGAACAAACGTGTGCGCGTTATCATTTGTTCTCTTTGAGAGTACCATAAAAAATCCGTGCAATTTCAATCACATAAATTATCCGTGGCCCCCATGATGGATTGTGCAATTTAGGTGTCAAAAACAGTATGTTAAAACGATGCGTGAGCAAGGCGTGTGCAATGTTTTTGATGGCTCCCAATGGCGATTGGGCAGACTTAGTCGTCTTTCTTTCGGCACCTTGTCATGGCGCAACCCTGAGCCTTCCAATGGTCGAATGACTGACCCGGTAACGGCTGGCGATGCTGCGGGCGGATTCACCGTTGGCGAGGGCATCGAGGGCGGCTTGGCGTTGATCAGGGTTGAGGGTATGGCGGCGGCCGAGTGATTTGCCCCTCGCCTTAGCGATGCGGCGGCCCTCAGCGGCACGGCTGACGATGCGGTGGCGCTCGTCTTCGGCTAGAGCGGAGAGTAGGGCGAGAATGCCCTTGCCAATCGGAGTGGTGAGGTCGAGGTAGGGCCGGTCGAGCACCTTCACCAAAGCGCCCATTTGGTAGACGCGCGTCATGATGGCAATGCCGTCGAGCATGGAACGAGTGGCCCGATCCCATTCGGCAATGACGAGCGTGCCTCCCGTCGGCAGGGCGGTGATGGCGCGTTCTAGTTCAGGGCGGTTGTGGAGGCTCTTGCCAGAGGCCTTCTCGGCGAAGATGCGGGTGCATCCCGCTGCATTGAGGCTGGCAAGCTGACGGTCGAGGTTCTGGGCTTGGGTACTGACGCGGGCGTATCCAATCAGCATGTGCGTTAGAAGAGGGCTCTCACATCGCGAGCGCCATGGACAACCCTCACAATGGTCACATGTTTGTCTGTGAACGTATAATAGATCACGTAATTCTTGTAGGGCACAGCGCGTAAGTCGGGCGCGATCTTGTCACGCAACGAGCCTATCCCAGGAAAATCCAGCAGTGGTTCGAATTTGCTCTCTATCTGCGCGACGAAGGCGGTCGCCGCCTTAGGTGAGTCCTCGGCGATGTAGGCCCAGATTTCAACCAGGTCGGACTCGGCAACGGGAGCAATCAGTAACTGGCGAATGTGGGTCTTTGCCATAACGACTAACGCTTCTTGGTGGCCAGCCGCTCACCGGCTTTGACGATCCTGGCGACGTTGAAGGGCTT
>JANNRP010000349.1:0-9696 GCA_031401535.1 Hyphomicrobiaceae bacterium
GCGTCACCAGGCTCATCAGTCGAGCCAGTTGGCGTTGCAGCGTCGCCTCGTAGATGGTCGCGACCTGCATCAGCATAGTGGAGAGTTGACCCGTTTGCTCACCGACGCCGACGAGCCGGATGGCCAGCTCCGGAAACAGGCCAGACTCCACCATCGGCGCGGACAACACCCGCCCTTCCTTGAGGCGTTCGCCGATATCGGCGGCGGCAACGGCAAACGCTGAATTTTGCATGACGCTCGCGGTAATGCGCACCGCTTCCAGCACCGGCACACCGTTGTGCGTGAGCGTCGATAATGTTCGGGCAAAGCGCGCGGTCTCGCGATCAGCGATCAGACGCCCGACAATCGGCAGCTTCAACAACAGCTGGTCCTTTTGCAACCGCACCCGCTGATCCCTGGCAGCGGCGGCAGCCCCGGCGATCACTGCCGCCACCACCAGCAGAACAACGAGCCAATGCCGCTGAATGACATCACGGGCGTCGACCATCAGCTGAACGGTTGACGGCAACGTCGCGCCCGCGTCCTTGAACAACGGCACAATCGTCGGCAGCAGCACCGTGACGATGACGATCAACGCCAAGAGTGCCGCAACGAGAAGCGTTAATGGATATAATAGCGCCGTTACGACTTGTCTGCGCAATTCGATCTGGCGTTCAAGCAAGACCGCCAACTCGTCAAGCACGCTGCCAAGAGCACCGCTTGCTTCGCCAGCCTGCACGAGCCGCCAATAGTATTCGGGAACGCGATTGCTGTGCTGTAGCGCCTCCGACAACGCCGCGCCTTCCCGAACGCGGTTGAACAAACCGGTCATCAATCCGCGCGTCCGTGTCGGCATCAGCGGCTGCAGGCTGACCAGCCGCAGCGTGTCGTCGAGCGGTACGTCGGCCTTGATCAGGGTCGCCATCTCACGAGTCAACAACCCGAGATCAGCCAGTGGCAACGTAGTGCTACCTAATACCTCGCGCTGCCACCAGGGCTGGGCCTGTGTTGAGCGGGCTTCGGAAATCTCAAGCGGAAACTGGCCTTGCCGATGCAGCGCATCGAGCGCAGCCTGGCGCGACACCGCTTCGATCTCGCCGGTCTTCAGCGTTCCGTGCTGATCGTAGGCTTCGTAAGCATATCTTGGCATCGATCGAACCGTGTTACGCGCAAGACTTCCTCCAGGGAGGTTTCCCCCTCAAGTACCTTGGCAAGGCCGTTCTGCAGCATCGTTTGCATACCATCTCCGATCGCTGCCTGCTCGATCGCCTGATCCGAAAGCGCTGACATCATTGCGGCACGGACGTTTTCGGTCATGGTCAGCAACTCGAAGACGGTGGTGCGGCCACTATATCCCTTTTGCAGACAGGCCGGACAACCGGGAGCCGTGCGAGGCAGTCCCGCACCGCTCAACGGCAACAGCGCTTCCTCGGCCATCGCGCGTAGCGCCGACGTTGCCGGGGCCGCAACCGCACACACCGGGCACAATTTGCGCACCAACCGCTGCGCCAGCACCCCCTTCAGACACGACGCCAACAAGTACTTTTCGACACCCATGTCGAGCAGCCGCGTAACGGTGGCAGCCGCGCTATTGGTATGCACCGTCGACAGCACGAGATGACCGGTCAACGCCGCCTGGATTGCAATCTGGGCCGTTTCCAGATCGCGGATCTCACCAACCATGATGATGTCGGGGTCCTGCCGCAGGATCGAGCGCAGGGCATGGGCAAACGTCAGCCCGATCTTCGGCTGCACCTGGATCTGGTTGATACCTGCCAGGTGATATTCGATCGGATCTTCGACCGTAAAAATCTTACGCTCGGCGCTGTTGAGCCGGTTGAGCGCCGTATAAAGCGTCGTCGTCTTGCCGCTGCCCGTCGGTCCCGTCACCAGGATGATACCGTTCGGCTCATCGAGCAGTCGTGCGAAGGCATCATAGGCATGGCCGCCAAAACCCAGCGCCTCGAAATCGAGCGCAATGCTCGACCGGTCGAGAATGCGCAGCACGATGCTCTCGCCCCACATCGTCGGCATTGTCGACACGCGCAAGTCGATCTCGCGGCCACGCACGTTTTCCTTGATGCGTCCGTCCTGTGGCAATCGCCGCTCGGCAATGTTGAGCCGGGCCATGATCTTGATACGCGAGCCGATGGCCGCCCGCATGGCCAGCGGCAGTGTCTCGACCACATGCAACATGCCGTCGATGCGGAACCGCACCTGCAAGGCATCTTCCAGCGGCTCGACGTGAATGTCGGAGGCCTGCGCCTCGACGGCGCGTACGATCAGCGCCCGCACCAGCTTGATGACCGGAGCCTCGCTCGCCATGTCTTCGAGGCGGCGCACGTCGTCGTCGCTGGCACCGTCCGCATGATCTGCGGCCAGCGCACCATCCAGGTTCGGCCTGTGACCGGCCCCGCCGTACAACCGGTCGATGGCCCGATCGATGTCGCCCTCCGGCGCGATACCGCAGTCGAGCTTGCGATCGAGCAGGAAGGCCAGCGCCGATTGCGCCTCGACATTGAACGGATCGGCGACCGCGATACGGACGACATCGCCTTCGACGCTGATCGGCAGGATGCGATTGGCCTTGAGGAAACCGATCTGCAGCTTTCCAGGCAATACCGGCTCATCAGGGAAGTCACTGCTGGCATAGAGGCGCAGCCCGCTGAACGCCGCCAGCACCTGGGCCAGCACACCATCCGGAATTAATCCCAGGCGCATCAATACCAGATCGAACCGCTCACCCGACTGCTGCTGGGCCCGCCGCGCCCGCTGCAGTGCACCAGCATCCAGCACCTTGCGCGCCTCCAGAAGGCGGCAGAGTTCGTCGATAAACGTGGCACTGCGCGGATCGGCTCTCACGTCATGGGCCATTGGTTCGCGCTGGATAAAGCGCTGCGGTAACGAAGTAAATTTCAAACCTTATGATATCAAACTCAATGGTGTATGATGAACGGCCTAGTTGCAATGCGCTTGGCAGTCCTTGGTGAAGACCCGATGGAATGCGTGATGATGCAGCGCAATCTGAGGCAGTGGCCTGGAACCAGCGCATGACCCCGGCACGATCATCACAAACGAAGCACGGAGCGCGCATCGGCGGCTTCTTCAACTGGTGGGGCCACGAACTTGCCGGAGTGCTTACCGGCGTCCGCCCACGGGTGGCGCAGCGGCAAATTCCAAGGCTCGTAGTCAGTATCGAGCGCGATGGCTTCCAGCTTATCGATGGACGCACGCCCCGCGCACGATCGATGTTGCCGATCATCGAGCAATTCCAAAATGTGGTCGAACTGCTGGCCAGTTTAGAGAAAAAGGCCCGATCGGGCGCGCAAACGGCAATCGGGGTGCGCTTGCCCTGGTCTGCCTGCTTTGTTCGAAACGTCGAATTGCCGACGGTGGATGAGACACACGTCGCAAGCCTGCTGGCACTTGATTTGGAGCGTAACAGCCCATTCCTGCTTTCCGATATTCGCACCGCTCATTTGCCCGATCCAAGTCGCGCAAATCCCGGGAAACTGGCACTACGCCAACTGATCGTGAAGCGGGCCGATAGCGAGCCATTGATCGCGCGCATCAATGATCTCGGGCTCGCCGTCATCTCCCTCGACTGCTGGAACGAGGACGGGAGCGCCGCACTGCCGGTTAATTTTTTGGCGACCGACGCTGAACCCCCACATGCGACCACGCGCGCCAAAGCTATGCTCGCCATCCTTGCGGGAGCGGCTGTGATATTGACAGTATCCGCGGCGCTGCTGCTGATCGACCGGCACCAGCAAGCCCTGAGCGACATTCAAACCCGCACTGCACAGCTAACGGCGAAAGCCCAGGCTTCGCGCAATGCACTGGCCAAGTCCAAGGCGCAGTTTGCAGATTTATCCGCCTTGCAGCGATTGCGCGACGACTACGTCTCGAAGGCCTATGCACTCAACGAATTGACCAAACTGCTCCCCGATCAGGTTTGGCTGACCGATTTGAAGATCGAGGGCACCAGCATCGATATTACCGGCTTTGCCGCCTCGACGTCGAACGTCGTCCGCATACTGGAACGCTCAAGCACATTCGGCGATGTTTCGATGACCAACGCCGTGACATTTGACCAACGCGAGGACCGGGAGCGGTTCAGCCTGCGGATGAAGTTGCGCACTGCGCAAGTCGTCGCCACGCCCTCGCCGCCGGAGACCAAGCCATGAGCCTAAGGCTGCCCAAGATCGCACAGCAGTTACTCGCGGTCGGCCTCTTGGCCGTGGCGCTTGCCCTAGCGACGCTGCTCGTCGTCGTGCCCACCTATGATGGGCTCCTGTCGCTCCAATCCCAGATCGAACAACAACGCTTGGTACTGGGTCATGCCCTGCTGCCGCGCGACGATGACAGCGAACGTCTTGAGATCGATCGCATCGCGGGAGCAGAACAGACGGGTCGGCTGACGCTGACCGGCGAAAGCGATGCGATCCGGATGGCCAATCTGCAGTCGATGGTCGGCGGCATCGCAACGGCGGCCGGTGTGCAACTGCGCAGCACGCGCAATCTAACGCCGCGCGAACAGGGCGACGTCCGGCTGGTCGGCGTCCAACTGCAGTTTACAGCCACAATCGCGCAAGTGCAGACCATGCTGGTTGCGATCGAGGCGCAGCGTCCGTACCTGCTGATCGACGGGCTGCAAATTACCGCTCTTCAGGATTTTGCACGCGCCGGGACGGGCGCTACCGCTGACAGCGACAGCGGCGCACCGGCTTCCCTCGACACGCGCCTCGACGTGATGGGCGCTGCGGCGCGGCAGAAAGGGTGACGCCGATGGTCGCGCGTGGCGCCAACAAAACCAACCCATTGTCGGCCTGGATTGCAGTAGCAGCCGTCGTGGTCGCCAGCCTGTTCGGGATCACTTGGCAGGCCGCGACTTACGATGTTGACGTCAGCCCGCTTCGGGTTGACCGGCCTTTCAGTGCTGCACCTGCTGCAAGTGTCACCGGCCTCACGCGCGTGCCGAAAACCGGCGTCGAGTCAGACTATGCCGAGATGCTCGCTCGTCCGCTGTTCAGCCCATCCCGTCGGCCAGCGGCGCCGTTCAAAAATAGCGTCGCCGACGTGCTACCCGCACCCAGTCAGCCGCCATTGCAGGCCAAACTCATCGGACTGATGACGACGCCAGCACGTGGTCAACGCGCCCTGATCCGCCCCACCGATGACAAAACCGGCACGTGGTTGGCGATCGGCGACGACATGCGCGGCTGGCGGCTGCGGGAAATCAGCACCGACCGCGTCGTCTTCGAACGCAGCGGACGCCAGCAGGAACTACAATTGGAGGTCGGCACAAGCGCTGCACCGAAGGCCGTCAGCAGTCCCTGAATTGGGCTGCGACGATCAACCCTTCAACAGGTCCTGCAACGCTTGCATGACCTGCCCCTCTTTCGCGCCATCGCCCATGTAAAGCGGCGTGAATGTTCTGCCCCCCCGCGCGATCAGGAAGGCGTTGACCGCGTGATCCATCGTATAGTCGCCCTTGGTGGTCTCGATCCTGGCAAAGGCCGCACCAAGCCACGACGCCAGTTTAGAAATTTGGGCAGTATCACCCGACAAGCCGATGATCCGGTTGTCAAAACTCTCGATATAAGCCTTGAGAAAAGCGGGCGTGTCGCGTGCCGGATCGACGGTGACGAAAACGAAATTGACGCTGTCAGCCAAGGGGCCAAGCGTCCGCATTCGCGCTGCGACTTCGTAAAGCGTCGTCGGACAGATCACCGGGCACTGCGTAAATCCAAAATGCACGACGCTCGGCTTGGCATTGAGATCGCGGTCGGTGAAGGGACGGCCATGCTGATCGATCAACGCGAATGTGGGGCTACCGGAGGACTGGCTCTGCTGAGCCAGCGCAGGTGGAACCGTGGCGAGCGCAGCGACCAAGACCATCAAACAAAGCGATAGCCCCACAGCGCGTGAAAGCCGACACCAAGGCCGATGTGATCCGCGCTGCCGTCGCACTGCTTTAGTCCTGCTCATGCCACGTATCTCCCGATCCAATTCTGCTAATTCAAAATTGCATTGGAGCACGGCCTCCGTCTTGGTGAACGATGCGGCCTAATGGCGCTGCAAAAAGTTTGTGCATTCTCAAACCTCACACGCCAACCCATTAGACTTTCTCGACTATTCGACGTCTACCGCCCCCCTTGGCCTAGCGCCGATCCGACCTTGGTCCAATACCCATTGCGACCTTGGTTGAACGGGTCGGGCCCTAGGGCCCGATTGCGATTTCGTGCACATCGGCGCCTTGGTTAGTGAACGATGAATATCGAATTAAGCATTCCATAAGCCGCATGAAGATCGTGATTTTATTGTGCATGGAGTAGCATCATGTATCTCCCCAAAATGGTATCGCGTCGGCGCTTATTGGAAGCCGAGGGCGCGCGTAACAACCGGCTTGAAATTGTGAAGGCCCTGTCCCAGGGGCAAATTACCAAACGTGATCTATTCCGCTGGGGAATTTTCACGGCCGCGGGTACGCTCGCCTACAAGAATGGCCTGAGCCCCTATGCACCCAGTGCCTTTGCGCAAGTGCCGACCGGCACACCGCGCAGCCCGCTCGGCACAGCGAAAAAATTCGCCGAGCCATTGCCTCGTGCCCTCGTTCAGGCTGAACACAAGATGATCCGGCTGCCGAACGGCTCCGGCCAATGGCTCAACGAAAAGAACAATCAGGCTCTGCCTGAAATACCCGCTCAAAACTGGTCGTACCAGAACGACTTCAAACGGTCCGGCGGCAGAACCCACAAAAACCCAGTGACAAGGGTTGGTCCTTCGGAGGGCCGCCCGGACGGCGAGTTTTTCGCGCACCAGCGTTGGGAAGAACTGTTTCCAAAGTACGGATTCTTGCTTTCGTGCGGGCAAGTGCGACCGGGCACGAAATTCAATGCCGGTATGCAAGAGCAACAGGCAAATTCGGTCTGGTCATTCGGTGACCGGCAGCCGGGTCTGGTCGGCAACGTCAAGGGATCGCGCACCGGTTTCGGCGTGCCGCCGTTGGTCAAGATGCGCTATGGCGAGCCGTGCGTGATGCGGATCTACAATGACCTGCCCGTGTCACGGGCGGAGAACAACGGCTTCGGCCGCAATGAGATTTCGACGCATTTTCACAACGCCCACAACGGTGCCGAGAGTGATGGTGCCTGTAATGCTTATCATCTGCCCGGCACGTTCTATGACTACCATTGGGGATCAACCCTGGCGCGACGCGATATGCCAGACGTTTGGCCGCGTCATGTTCCCGGGTGGTTAGACAAGGCGTCCGGTCCGGATGAAGGCGACGGCATCGTCCGCGTAGCCGGCGACTTCCGCGAAAACCAAGGCTCGATGTGGTTCCACGACCACCGCTTCTTCTTCACGGCGGAGAACGTGCATAAGGGCATGTATGCCCTCTGCAACATGTACAGTGGGCCGGATCGTGCTCGCGAGACACTGGCCGATGGCATCAATCTTCAGTTGCCCAGTGGTGCTGCCTTGCCGTGGGGAAACACCGATTTCGACGTCAACCTTGCCATCACCAACCCTGCGCTCAAGCAGGACGGGCAATTGTTCTTCGACATCTTCGATACGGACGGCTTCCTCGGCGACATGCTGCTCGTCAACGGTTCGTACTATCCGTACATGGAGGTCCTGCCACGGCGCTACCGGTTCCGGCTGCTCAATGCCGCGATGGCTCGTTTCCTCAAACTGGCGCTCGTAATCGACAAGGCGTCGGGCTTCGCAACAGGCACAACGGTGCCTTTCCACTTCATCGCCAACGACGGCAATTTCGTGGTGAAGCCTCTGAAACTCAACGTCCTTGACGTGATGGGCGTGGCCGAACGCTACGACATCGTCGTCGATTTTTCCAAGTTCAAGAAGGACGACACGATCTTCCTGACCAACCTGTTGCAGCAGACCGACGGGCGCGGGCCTGATGGGGCAGTGTCGATCGGTCAGGCTCTGGCGGGTGTCAGTGCCGATCCGTGTGTCGGCGCCGTTATGAAGTTCAAGGTCGTGACGAGCTTGAGGAGCGTCGACGACCCCACCGTCTCCTACGATTACTCAGTGATCAACGGCGACAAGAGCACCGACCTGAGTTTGCCAGAGTGGAGCGCGACCGGCACAAAATCTCTGACCACACAAATTCCGATCGTCGCACCTGTGCGCGAACGCGTGATCGAATGGGTGCGCGGCGGCGCCGATGCGCGCGATAACCCCGGCGACGTCTGCATTCCCGACTGCGGCGAATACGAAAGTTTCCCATGGACGGTCAGAGTCAACGGACAGTCGTCACATTCGCTCAACGCCAATCGCATTTCAGCACTCATTCCGAAGCCCGGTGAGGTCGAGCACTGGACGTACATCAACAACAGCGGCGGCTGGGACCATCCGATCCATCTGCATTTCGAGGAAGGCGTTACGATCAATCGTGGTGGCGACCCCATTCCCGAAACCGAGCGACTTGTGCGGAAAGATGTCTGGCGGCTTGGGCGCAACGGTTCGGTCAAATTCCAGGTCCGCTTTGGTGAGTTTGGCGGTGCCTACGTCAACCATTGCCACAATACGACGCACGAAGACTTCGCCATGCTGCTGCGTATGCAGCTGCTGACATTGCCGCCCGATCATCCGGATTTCAAAGGCCAGCCGCATTACGTGCCAACAAGAACACCGATACCGGGCCCTAATGGCGTCACCTGGAAGACGCCGGAAATTCTCCCCGAGGCTGATCCGCGCAGCCCGAACTACAAGCCGCCCGGAAGCGGCGGTAGCGGTAGCGGTTAATAGAGTTTGGCCATGCGGGTGGTGCCAATGCAGTGGTTTCGATCGTGTGCGACCGGGCTGTTGCTAGCGCTCTGTCTCGGCATCGCCTTTCCAGACCGAGCGCAAGCTGGCGAGGCGTCCGACTGGGGCGCCAATTTCATGCCCAACGTGCGTGTCGTCGATCAGGACGGGCGTGAACTGCGCTTTTACGACGATGTCATCAAGGGCCGCATCGTCGTCATCAATTTCGTCTACACCGTCTGCCGGGACATGTGTCCCATGGTGACAGCGCGGCTTGCGCTGTTGCAGGACAAGCTTGGCGACATTGTCGGCCGCGATATTTTCTTCGTATCGATCTCAATCGATCCCGTGCGCGATACGCCTGAACAGCTCAAGCTGTTCGCAGACTCGTTCCGAATAGGGCCTGGATGGACATTCCTGACCGGCACGGTCGAGGATATCAATGTGATCCGGAAAAAGCTCGGCGAGCGCAGCCGGAAATTGACCGAACATCGCAGCGAGTTGCTGCTCGGCAATGACCGGATTGGAGCTTGGGGCCGCGACTCCGCCTTTGCCGACCTTGAGGTGCTCGCCAGCAATGTGCGCGACATGGATCCGGCATGGCTCTACCGGCATCGCGAGGTGTTGGACGTGATGCCAAAACCAGAGATTGCCGTCGCGGAAATCCCTGGGCAAACGCTGTTCGTCAAGACCTGTGGCTCGTGCCATACTGTCGGCAAGGGGCAACGCGTTGGCCCTGATCTTGCTGGTCTGTTCACACGACGTGACCGGTCGTGGATCAAGGGTTACATGATGAAGCCGGACGTCATGCGGGCGCAGGGTGATCCGGCGGCGCTTGAGCTTGCGAAAATCTATCGTGCCGTGCGCATGCCGAACCTGGGACTATCAGAGGATGACGCCGCCGACTTGCTGCAGTACCTGGAGTTGCAAACAGCAAACGTT
>JANNRP010000350.1:0-15638 GCA_031401535.1 Hyphomicrobiaceae bacterium
CCATGAGATGGCGTTGGCCATTCATGCGGAGTACACAGGAGAGCCAAGTAGGTTGGCCGACGCTGACTTCATCATCGTGGCCGTGCCGACGCCAGTCGATGTGGCCCACATTCCCGATTTCGGTCCGTTACTGGGCGCCAGCCGTGCCATTGGTCCGCACCTCAAGCCAGGGGCCACCGTGATCTTCGAGTCCACCGTGTACCCTGGGGCGACTGAAGAGATTTGCATCCCAGAGCTCGAGCGCATGTCGGGTCTGCAATGGCGCCGGGACTTCTTTGTGGGCTACAGCCCCGAACGCATCAATCCAGGCGATCGGGAACACATGTTGACCAACGTTGTGAAGGTCGTCAGCGGCGACAGTCCTGCAACGCTCGATCGGGTAGCTGCGCTGTACGAGAGCATTGTCAAACCAGGCGTGTACCGGGCCAGTAGCATCAAGACAGCAGAGGCATGCAAGGTCATCGAGAACACACAACGCGACCTGAATATTGCGCTGATGAACGAGTTGGCAATCATCTTTGACAAGGTTGGCATCGACACCAGCGAAGTTCTCGAGGCCGCGGGTACGAAATGGAATTTCTTGAGGTTTCGCCCTGGTCTCGTGGGTGGGCATTGCATTGGCGTGGACCCGTACTACCCGACGCACAAGGCAGAAATGCTTGGATACCACCCGCAGGTAATCCTGGCAGGACGGCGTATCAACGACGGCATGGGTAAGTTCATTGCAGAGCAGACTGTCAAGCAGATGATTGCCGGCGGCAGTTACATCAAAGGTGCCAGGGTCAACGTGCTCGGATTGACCTTCAAGGAAAACTGCGCTGACTTGCGCAACAGCAAGGTCGTGGACATCATTGAAGAGCTTAAGAGCTATGGAGTAGAGGTGTTCGTGCATGACCCGAACGCCGACCCCGAGGAAGCAATCCGCGAGTACGGCGTGCGCCTTACGGCCTGGGACGACTTGCCACGAGCGGACGCAATCGTCGCGGCAGTGGCGCACCGCAGCTACAAAGACCTCGGTGCGGAAGACGTCGCACGAAAAATGGTCAAGGGCGGCTGTTTCATCGACGTGAAGGCGGGCTTCGACGCGCGGGCACTCAGCGCTCAAGGCCTTCATGTCTGGCGTTTGTAGGGCTGCGGAACGCTGTCGCTGCACGCTCGAGTTGGCCATGCACACACGTGATTGACGCCCAATCAGTTCCCATCATCAACCACCTCCCTCCAGAGAACAGCAATGCTCAAACAATCAAAGAGTGCTTTAGTCAAGGACAAAGCTACCCCTGGCTTGGCCGCCACAAACATGACCGGCACTGGGCCAGGCGGGCTTACAGTAAACCAGTTTGCGCAGTGGTATCGCGTGCAAGAAATCGAACAGTGGGAGGCGCTCGACTTGCAGGCGATCGGGAAGATTGCGCATGCAATTGAGAAGGCCGAGAAAGAGGGCAAGCAGGTTTTTGTGATGGGCAATGGCGGTTCAGCTGCGACGGCTTCGCACATTGCGACGGACTGGTCGAAGACCGCAGAACGCAAAGGCAAGCGACTGATGCGTTGCATGTCTTTGAACGACAACTTGGCCTTCATGACAGCGATCGCCAATGATCTTGGCTACGACGAGGTCTTCGTGCGCCAGCTTGAGAACTTGCTAGATCACGGCGACGTGGTGGTCATCATCTCGGGCTCTGGCAACTCGCCGAATGTCATCAAGGCCGCGAAGTTCGCCAGGAAGCGGGGCGCAACCACGATTGGCATGACTGGCTTTACGGGCGGAAAGCTGCGTAAGTTGGTGGACATCTGCCTTCATGTCAACAGCGACCAGTACGGGGTGATTGAGGACATCCACATGGCTGTCGGTTCGATCCTTGCCTTCTACCTCAAGCAACGTAAGTGAGAGCCTGCCCCATTCGCATGGCACGGCCACAACGCTCGAACGTTGCAGTGTTGTTGCGGTGATTCACTACATCACGCAGAACGGTATTGGCAACGCCTGGGTCGCGAATGAGTTGAGCCGGGTCGAAGCAGCGGGCGTGCCGTTCGTCCTGCACACAATGCGACTGCCGGACAAACTCTTTCATGAGTCGACTTGGGCGATGCGTCTCAATGCGCAGACTCGTTCGCTCTACCCACTGCGAATGCTCGCGTTCCTTCTGTCGTGTCTTCTTGCACCTTGGCTGTTCGGGGGCAGATTTCCGCGGGCCCTGTGGAACGCAATGTTCGGCGTGCGCGAGAACTTGCGTGCCCGCGTTGCTGGATTGGCCCACTTTGCCGTTGCGTGCCACTGGGCGCGCGTCGCACGCGCTGGCCCCGAACCGGTTACCCATGTGCACGCGCAGTGGATAAGTTCGAGCGGCACAATCGCGATGTACGGTTCGTGGTTGCTAGGTATACCGTTCAGCTTCACAGGACATGCGACCGACCTCTTCCGTGATCGCTGTGCGCTCCGGGACAAGATTGCCCGCGCCGAGTTTATTGTTTGCATTTCCGATTTCCATCGACAGTTTTACCTTGAGAACGGCGCAAAGCCAGAGCAGTGTCTTGTCGTTTATTGCGGCATCGATCCAACCTGGTTTTACCCACCGGCAGCCGTCGCAGCGCCAGCGACCAGGCCTTACCGCATTGTCTCGTCGGGTCGTTTGGTAGAAAAAAAGGGATTCGGCGTCCTGATCGCAGCATGCAAGCTCTTGGCAGACAGTGGAGAGGAATTCGAGTGTGTGATCGGTGGCAGCGGTCCGTTGGACATAACCTTGAATTCGCAAATAGTCGCCGCCGGGCTCTCGAGTAGGGTGACCGTGACAGGTCAGACCTTGATGCAAGAAAGGATCGTCAATTTCATGCACGGCGGCGATGTCTATGCGCTGCCCTGTGTTTGGGCGGCCGACGGCGACGTCGATGGCTTGCCACAGATGCTGATGGAAGCGATGGCGTGCGGCATTCCCGCGATCTCGACGCGGCTTGTCGGCATCCCCGATCTGATCCGCCACGAACAGACAGGACTGCTGGTGTCGCCGGACAGTCCGGAAGAACTCGCAGCGGCCATTCGCCGTTTGATGCGTGACCCACCGTTGGCCCAACAATTGGCAAGCACGGGTCGCCAATGGGTACTCGAACACTTCGACTTGGGCCACTGCCTCGACCCGCTGATCAACTGCTATCAACAGAGGCTCGGATTGACTCAGGTAGGTGCTCGCCCGGCCCGAGATTCGTGCCACACGGCTGCTGCGTCGAGCGCACAATCGGTGCCCAGCGATGCCGTCAATCGGATGGCCCCATGATCATCTCGCAGACCCCATATCGAGTGAGCTTCGCTGGCGGCGGCAGCGATCTCCCCGCTTTCTACCGCCAAGAATATGGCGCAGTGCTTTCGATGGCAATCGACAAGCACATGTATGTCACCGTAAGCCCGCGCTTCGAATCCTCCACACGGGTAGCGTACACGCGGGTCGAGATTGTCGACAGCGTCGGGCAGCTGCAGCACGAACTCGTGCGCGAAGCATTGAAGATGACCGGGCTCGGACGTCACCTTGAGATCACTACCGTGGGCGATGTGCCATCAGGCACTGGGATGGGCTCATCAAGCTCACTTACCGTCGGCCTACTGTTGGCGCTGCATGCCTACAAGGGTCAAATTGTCAGCGCAAAGAATGTCGCCGAGCAGGCATGCCGTATTGAACTCGACGCCCTAGGTAAGCCAATTGGCAAACAGGACCAATACGCGGCCGCATTCGGGGGCATGAACTACATACGTTTCAATTCTGACGACAGCGTTGATGTGGAACCTGTGCCTGCGACTCCGGAAACGATGCAGGAGTTGTCGAGCCGGATGATGTTGCTATACACCGAGCAGCAGCGCGATGCCGATGCAATATTGAAGAGACAGAGTGAAGGCACCAAAGACCGCATGCCCGCACTACGGGCAATGCGCGATCTAGCCAACGAGATGCGCACGGCGCTCGGCGGTGGAGGAGGCCTTGACGAGTTCGCCAGGCTCTTGCATGAGGGCTGGGAGCTCAAGCGATCACTCGGTTTCGGCATCAGCATGGAGAAGGTCGACGCGTGGTATGACCAGGCACGAAAGCTCGGTGCGCAAGGTGGGAAACTGCTTGGCGCCGGTGGAGGTGGGTTCCTGCTACTGATCGCCCCCGTCGATCGTCACAACCTGATCCGGGAAGCACTGGGGCATCCGCGCGAGTTGACGCTGGGCATCGACCGGCGCGGCGGTCGGATCATTTTCATCAGCGATCATCAGCGGCTGCTTCATAACCAGTGAACTCGATCGTTGAGCGAGATCTACAAGGACTGAAAGCGTGAAGGCATTGCTGACCGGCGGGGCTGGATTCATTGGATCTCACACTGCAGATGCGCTATTGCGCGATGGCTGCCAAATCCGCGTACTCGATTCACTCGAAGAGCCTGTCCACCCGGGACATCGAGTCCCAAGCTACCTCGACTCACGCATTGAGTTCGTGCGCGGCGATGTGCGCAATGCCGACGTTCTGCTTGATGCACTGCGCGGCTGCGATGTGGTCTACCACTTCGCAGCTTTCCAGGACTACCTGCCACTCTTTAGCCGATTCTTCGATGTCAACGTCACCAGCACAGCATTGATCTATGAGTTGATCGTGCGAGAGCGCCTTCCTGTCAAGAAGGTGATCGTTGCATCAAGCCAGGCGGCGCTCGGTGAGGGGCTCTACCACGATGCGGCTGGTCGTTCGGTGCTGCCAGACATACGTCCTACCGGACAGCTAGAACTTGCCAAATGGGACATCACAGCACCAACCGGCTATACCGGGCCGCTGACATGGCAACCAACTGACGAATCCGTCGCAAATCCGCAAAACCAGTATGGCTTGAGCAAAATCGCGGAAGAGCGCGTGGCGTTGTCGTTGGGCAAGCGCTATGGCATTCCGAGCGTGGCAATGCGCTATTCGATCGTCCAAGGGCCAAGGCAGAGTTTCTACAACGCATACAGTGGCGCCTGCCGCGTCTTTTGCCTGAACTTCCATCTTGGGCGCGAACCGATGATCTATGAAGATGGCTTGCAGGTGCGCGACTTTGTCAACATCCACGATGTCGTCGACGCCAACTTGCGTGTCCTGCACGATAGTCGAGCCGACTATGAGATGTTCAATGTCGGCGGCGACATGCCATACACCGTCGCTGAATTCGCGTCGACGGTGGCAGACGTTTTTGACGTCAAGGGATATCAACCCGTGCCTTGCGGCAAGTTTCGATTTGGCGACACACGCCACATTTGTTCGGACGTCAGCAAGCTGAAGCGCCTGGGTTGGCAACCAACGCGGTCGGTCCACGACAGTGTCAGGGAATACAAGGGCTGGCTCGCCACCGCGAACAACGCGGGAAAAATCCTGGACTACTGCAATCAGCAGATGGCCTCGCTGAACGTCGTTCGCGACGTGACTAAGGCGTGAGCGTCCTGCCACACTCAAGTCGAACCAAGGCTTTGCTTCTGGCAGGCGGCCTCGGAACGCGGCTGCGGCCACTGACAGAAACAGTGCCGAAGTGTCTGATCGAGATCGCTGGGCGACCGTTGCTCGACTACTGGTTTGAAGCCTTGCGCAATGCCGGCGTGCAGCAGATCCTTATCAACACCCACCACTTGCCCGGGCCGGTAGATCAGTTCCTGTCACACAAGAACCGCGACAACTTCAAAGCCGTTGCCTCCTTCGAACCGACCCTGCTTGGCTCGGCCGGGACGATCGCAGCGCACCCGCGATGGGCCGATGACGCTGACGATGTCGTGATCATCTACGCAGACAACCTGTCGGACGTGAGCCTCAGCGAACTGCTGCGAGCACATCGGAGCCATGGCCAGGCAATGACGATGCTGCTGTTTCGCGCACCCAATCCGACAGCTTGCGGCATTGCGATCTTGGACGCGAACGGCTTGATCACAGATTTTCAGGAGAAGCCGGTTGCGCCGAAGTCAGACCTGGCCAACGCAGGCGTCTATGCCATCACGGCCGCTGCTTGGCGTGAGATCGCAGCGATGAAGGCCTTCGATATCGGCTTTGATGTGCTTCCAATGTTTGTCGGTCGGATGCAAGGCCATCTGCACACCGGCTATCACCGCGACATTGGCACGCTGCCAGCGCTGGAAGCAGCACGCGCTGCCGCAGGGTCACTGTTTGGATCGATTCAAGTCGCAAGAAGGGGTACGCAAGCATGAGAGTGTTCGTCACGGGTGGAGCAGGATATGTCGGAAGCGCCTGCCTTCGCAGGCTGCTGGTTGAGGGGCACGATGCGGTCGCCTTCGACAACCTGTCCGAAGGACACCGACTGTCCGTACCAGACGGTCGACTGATCGAGGGCGACATACGTGACACCGCCGCCTTGACCCGCGCGCTCGAGGAGCACCGTCCAGACGCCGTCATGCACTTTGCGGCCGCAACCTATGTCGGCGAGTCCGTTATCAACCCCGATCACCACTACGGAAACAACATTGGCGGCACGTTGAGTCTGTTGCGCGCGATGCGCGAAGTGGGCGTGCAACGCATGCTTTTCTCAAGCACTTGCGCGACCTATGGCGACAACCCTGAGCCGCCCATGAACGAACAGGCTGCGCAAATTCCGTGCAGCCCCTATGCCCGTACGAAGCTCGCCGTGGAGTGGATGATTCGCGACTTCGCACACGCCTATGGTCTGGGGTTCACGATCTTGCGCTACTTCAACGCGTCTGGTGCAGACGCGTCCGGTGAGTTTGGAGAGAACCATGTGCCCGAGACACATTTGATCCCACTGCTGCTGCAGGTCGCGCTGAAGCAACGCGACAAACTGTTGCTGTACGGTGACGACTACCCCACGCCCGATGGCACCTGTGTCCGAGACTATGTTCACACGAACGATCTGGCATCGGCACATCTGTTGGCCATCGCAGCCACGACATCGACAACAGCTGAGGTTTTCAACATCGGCACCGGCACCGGTCAGTCGGTCAAGCAGGTACATGCTGCATGCGAAGCAGTGACGGGACGCATCATTCCGGTAGATGTGGTCGCGCGCCGTCCAGGCGACGCACCCGCATTGGTCGCCGACCCGCGCAAGCTAACGAGCCAACTTGGCTGGCAGCCACAGTGGCCCGACATCCGCGACATTGTCGAAACTGCCTGGGCTTGGCACCAGCGCTACCCAAACGGGTACGCTGACAAAGCTGCCGCACTGCGAGCGGACTAGTCAGCGGGCCTCAGATACGCGCAAACGTCGGCCAATCGGTTGACCTGCAGCGGAGCAACCCGAGTCGATCGAGAGTCGGGTTTCGGCCGATAGAGCAGATTGCAGCCGACGCCTGCTGCGACGCCAGCCTCGATGTCGGTGTCCATGTCGCCGACCAACACCGAGCGCGTGAGGTCGACGCCGTACTCGTGAGCAGCCTGCAAAATCATCCCTGGAGCCGGCTTGCGAAACGGTGAATCCATCTTGTACTTGCCGACACCGTGCTCCGCATGGAATGGGCAAAAATAAACTTTGTCGATCATCGCGCCAGCAGCCACAAACTGTTCGCACATCCATTGCGTCAAGCGCAGGAAGTCAGCTTCGCTGTAGTAGCCGCGGGCAATTCCCGCCTGGTTAGTTATCACGAAGATCAGAAAGCCTCGTTGCCTCGCGTGCCGACAGAGATCAAAAATGCCATCGACGAACTCGAAGTCCTCCACCCTGTGCACATAGGCGTGGTCCAGATTGATGACCCCGTCGCGATCAAGAAACAGCGCCGGTCGTCCTAACAATCAGCCACTCCTGCGCGCATCGACGCACTCCTGCGCTGCACGCGCCTTGCCAACCAACAACGCGCGAAGCTGGTAACGGCGCAAGAACCTGCGGAACTCGGCGTTGTCGTAGCGTGGCTTGCCGCGCATCGCAGCTTCAATCCAGCCCCACAGAACGGCAAGTTGGCCCAAAACGTAGGGCTTCTGGTTGAGTCGGGAGACCACGCTGGCCGTCAGGTACAGGAGGCTGGTGCCCATGTAGTACTGCCCAAATCCCTGGCGAACTCGCCCAGTAAAGATGCCTCTGTGGCTGGCTCCTTGAGGCCGCAGATGAATGAAGCGCAGTGCAGGCTCGTCCCAGCTGGTCGCAACCCAGCCATGCATGCGGCACATGTGGCCATCGATACCATCCCAGCCGACTTCACGCACAAAGCCACCGATCGCTGTGAAACACGATACGCGATAGAACTTCGCGGCGCCGATGGAGTTCTCGTCACCATGACGCTCGTAGACAAGCTTGTCACCAACTTCGATGTAGGTCTTGCCGCTGCAGGTGCCCAGGCTGCGGTCCGCATTCATTCGCTCGACCAACAGCTGGAAGTAAGTCACCGGCATCCTGAGGTCCAAGTCGAGCTTGCACAAGAAATCGTAGGCGTCCGCCGCAATTGTTGAGTAGCCGGAGTAGAACGCATCTACAACGCCCGGGCCCACCGCACGATGGCCGCGGTCGCTGCGTGTGACGATCTGGATCCAATCGTGCCGCGCCGCATACTCGGTGAGGATCTTGGGTGTGTCGTCGGTCGACCCGTCGTCAACGATCACCCACTTCGCCGGCCGCAGCGACTGCGCCACCACCGAGTCGAGTGTCTGGCGCATGAAGTCGGCTTCATTGCGACAGGGCGAGATCAAAACGTAGCGTTGGCCGGAATTCACGTCGGTTGCGTCTCGAGATGGCGGGTTGCGAGGCGGCTCATTTCGCATTGACGAATGGCGCAAAGATAGTCCCATTCTCCGCGATCCACACCGGGTCAAAGTGGCTTTCATCGTAGTACACGGGTCGCTTCAGTGTGCTGTCGTACACGCGGCACGTCGACTCGTTGCACAGCCTGTCGCGCAGGGTCACGAGATGAAATCCCGCCTCCGCCCGCAAGGCCTGGAGTGGCACGTCGATCCATGTTGTGCTTGCCTGCATCGACCGCGCGTCGATGGCAAGTCGTGCGTCGCCGTACCAGAATGCCTCACGAGCCAACCGCGGCGCCACCCGAAAGCGTGACTCCGGTGCGTTGTCGAGCACGACCACGGTCTTGCCTGCTTTCAGGGTGCGCTCGATCGCGCCACGCAACTCTGCAAGCGTCAATGCTTGCCGCTGTTCCGTCGTCATTGTTGAGCAGGGCCCGCCGCTACGTTGATGGCAGTACGGCGGTCCTAGCAGGCCCACGGTCGCCCACCGCGCCGAAACGACGACGGTGTCGTACGCCGCAGACGAAGCCTTCTGCCACGCCATGCCGGCATAGTCCAAACAATGAAAGCCAGCCTGCAATCGCTCGAAGCCAGGAACAGGCGGGCACTCGGATGCCGGAAAGAAGTCGACCGTGACTCTGCTGTGCTTCGCGAACCACGGCCACAGGTGCTCTGCGTGCGAATCACCGATCACCAGAACCCGCCGTGAACTTCCCTCGCGCTGGATCGTGCACAACTTGAACTGCTCAGCCGACTTCTTGAAGTTGCTGCAACGTTCCGGGAACAAGAGGGGTTGGATTTCTGCATCGTAGCGCTGATAGCGGGCGTCGCTGTCGCGCGCCCGCCATGCCAGCCCGTCACTTGCCGCGACGCCAAGTGTCGCGGCCCCGGCCAGCGCCATCCCGAGTGCGGGTCGACTCGCGATGCGCCACGGTGAGATACCCCGCGGCATCGCACCCAGTCGCTCCACGTACCGGTACGACAGCCAGCCAATGAACACCGATGCAGCGGCCGCAGCCACCATTGTCAGGCGCGGGTACTCGATAGACCAATTCGTCAGCCGAAGCGCCACGATGATCGGCCAGTGCCACAGGTAGACGGAATACGACCATCGGCCCAGACTCTGCAGCCATCGGTGCCGCAGGATGACGTTGTATTGGTCGTTGGCCCACAATATCAGCGTCACGCCGAGCACGGGCGCGAGAAGGTAGATACCCAGGCCGACCGGGCGCTGACGCAGCGATGCAATGACCAGCGCCGAAAGCAATACAAGCGCGAGACCCGCGTATGCAGAAGCCACACGCCATCGCCCGCGCACGCCGGGCGCGCTAGGCGCGGCCAGGCACACCACTGCGCCGGCCAGCAACTCCCATGCGCGCGCAGACAGTAGGAAGAAGCTGTCCTCCGGGTCCTTGGGCGTCAGCAACCATTGCCAACCGCATGAGAGTGCAGCCGCAATGATGACGGCAACACACAGGGCGTACCGCAGTCCAGCCTCGGATCGCGCGCGCCCGCATCGGCGCGCCAGCGCCGCGACAACACACAGCAGCAACGGATAGAGCAGATAGAACTGCCACTCGACCGACAGCGACCACGTGTGTAGCAGCCATAGGTCATCACTGCCCTGCGTGTTGTAGCCAGAGTGCTCACGAAAGTAGTAGTTCGAAAGCAATGGCAGCGCCCATGCGCCCTGAGTGGCCAGCATGCGCATATCGAACGGCGGCAGCCAAAAGACACCCGCCGAGATCAATACGAGGAGCAGGACCGCCAGTGCGGGCCAGATGCGCGCTGCGCGTGCAGCGACGAATCGCCAGATGCTGAATCGCTCTTCGGCCAGACCGTGCCAGATGATGCGTGTCATCAGGAATCCGGAGATGACGAAGAAGACATCGACGCCGATGAAGCCACCGCCCGCCCCTTTGGCCTGCAGGTGGTAGGCCACCACCATGGCGACGCTGATACCGCGCAGGCCGTTGACGTCAGCGCGAAAGTCGTGGCTGAGCACTTGGGATCGGTCGGTCAGGTGGCGTTACGGCCCGCGTCTTGGCTGGGCCACATGCAGTCGTCTAGTACCTGAACCAAACGCTCACGTGCCTCGAAGCGCGTGAAGGTATGGTCAGCGCCAGCCACAAAGTCAACTGTGGTCATGCCTGTGGCTTGCAGGCGCGTGATAGCCCGGCCGCTCTGCTGGCGCAGCAACACGAAGCCAGGCGCATTGGCTGCGAACACAAAGCGTAATTCGATGTCGTGGCCAGCCGCAGTAGCGAGTTCACGAGCGAGATCCTGAGTCAGGGGAAGGCGCACGAGCTTCGCCACCTCGATCAGTGGCGACGTGAACACGAGCCACAGTCGCCGTACGGCAAACTTGCCGATCAAGCTGAGATCGAGCTGACTCCGCCATAGCCTAAGCCATGGCTCGGCGGTGAAAAACTTCTTGCGGTACTTGGCCGTCAACTCGGGCATCTCGTAGTCCTTGACGTCGCTGAGTCGATCGCCCTCCTGCCAGAAAAACGTCAACGGATTGATCATAAAGATCGATGCCACCGCCTGGCCAGCCACTGCGGCCTTGAAGGCGTGATACGCACCGGAGCAAAGCCCCATCAGGTGGCATTCGGTCACGCCCCGTTGGGCTTTGAGATACCGCACTGCGGCTGCAATGTCAGCCGCAGCGTGGCGCGAGTACACGACGTTGGGTTCTGCACCTGGCCGTGGCGGGCTGTCGCCGATGCCTGAAAGATCGAGCCTGAGCACAGTCATGCCGCGCGCGGCCCAGCGGCGCGCCAAGCGCACCCAAAGGCGGTTGGGCCCGATCGCATGCACCGACCCAGAGTTGAGCATCAGCACTGCCGGCCCGCGGGCCGACTCTTGTGCCAGTAGCGGGCGGGTGAGAACCCCGAACAGCCTTGACTGCCCCGTCTCGATGTGCACCACCACCTCGGACACCCGCTGCGATGTGGCCGCTGCCTCGGGATTGCCAGGTTGCGAGGCGCTGCCCCACGCCACGACTGCCGTCACACCGTGCGCCGCACTGGCTCGCCACTCGGACAGCTGCGAGACCACCCCGGCGACAATGGCGCTTGGCACTTGCGCGCGTTGCGGGTCGTCCATCATCCGCGAGTAGCCTGGCCATGACACGACTGTGACCTCGGCACCGAGACGTTTGAGAGTGTCTGGCCAAGGCTTGGCACTGGGCAGATCGTCGCGCTGCACGATCAGCACGCGTGACGCAGGGGCCGAGGCAAGCGACGCCAAGTCAATCGATGCCAACGCATCGCATGTCTCGCTGGTCATCAAGAACCCGGCCGACTCCAACAAGTCGCCACTTGACGCCTCAGTGGGTTGGTTGACACCCGTCCGTGCCAGCACTGCCAATTCACGCAGGTAGGCGCGCCCGCTCTGTATCGGTGCGATGGCCACCAGGCCGACAACGTCGGTGCGCTGCTGTGCTGCCAGAGTCGCGAGTAACGAACCCAAGCGCACGCCGAGCAAGCACACGGCCGCGACGCCACACGCGCGCTTTAGGCCGTCAATGGCCTCGTCCACTGACCGCTGCCAGCGCCCTAGCGTGCCCGCCTGGAACTCGTCACCCGCCGAATTGCCGCAGCCCGAATAGTCGAAGCGCAGCGTAGGAATGCCGGCTGCCGCGGCAGTGATCGCCAGATAGCGCAGGCTGGCATGGGCACAGACCTCCTCAAATCCAAACGGATTGCAGATCACCAAACCCATCTCGGCCGGGACGCCGTGCGGCGGCCGATGTAACCAGCCAAAAAGGCCCGTACCGAAGTAGACCGGCTGAGGATCGCACGGGGTCACGGCGGCATCTGCGGTGTGACAGAACGCGCTGAGTTCAGGGCACGGATCGTTGCGACGGGCGACGCCAATGCGACATTGCCGATAGGCCGTGCGTTGACACGGCGCTGCGCACCGGGCGCCATGTGGAAGTAGTTGTCGTCACACTCATGACCCTGCAGTTGAATGTGCACCGATTGCGCAAACTCTCTCGTTGACAGTACAACGATGAAACCACCGTCGGAACTTGGTTCCAGCTGCGCCTGCAGACCAACATCGGCATGGACTGTTGACGGCAGCCCGGTTGGGAAGAAGTGCGCTTCGGAAACCAGCACGCCGCCTGGCAAGCACAGGCGAACATACACCAGTGTTGCCGTCGGCGGGCCAAAGCGGTAGGCATACGCGAGGTCGAAAAAACCATCAAAGCAACCGGCCAATGCGACGGAGCGCGACACACGGCCAGGCAACTGCGCCGAGTGGGACGTCTGTGCAACGACCGCACCACCCAAGCCGAAGAGCGTGATGGACAGCTCGGCATTCAACGCCTCTGCACGCTCGTTCACAACATGTGCCACCAAACCGTTGCCACCCTCGTCGGTGACAAGCACTGCGACTGGCTGCAGGACCCGACGCAGGTAGTGGTAACTCGCCTTGGCGACGCCCGCATCGTCAATCACGCCCCAGCCTGCACCAGCCCACAGGTCGCGCAGGAACCACACCAAGGCCCCGCCGCAGCCGGAGTTCGGTCGACGCCATTCAGCGAAAGCAGCGGCCATCAACTCGCCCGTGACAACCCGGCTCAGCGCTAGGTAGTGATCATGGTCGACAGAACGGCAGCGAAGTGGATCGACGCCGAACAATTCGGCGAGGTAGTGGTCGCGAACGTCTTCAAAGTCCCAACCGGCACCGAGGTCGCGCGGCGCCCGTGCCTTCCATTGTGGGTGATGCACCCGCAGTGCGTGGCCGCCCGGCATTCGCGCGATGGTGCTGGCCTCAGGCACGTTTGAGAACCCCAAACACTCCGTTGTGAACTTGACTCTTGCGCGACGCGCATCGTGGACCGGGCGTCGATAGGCCCCAACGCCATAGTACGAACTGGTGCCCACATCGCTCTGATGGGGGAATGCACCGCCATGAGCGCTCGACGGCCAATAGAGCACGTCCGGCAAGGCCCGTTGCACCATCTGGCGCAAGACGGCACCAAACAATGCGGGTTGCCAGAGATCGCGCAGCGCACCCCACATGGCCGCCTGTTGTTCGCCCTCACTGTTGCCGCAAACGATGGCCAGAGACGGCCTGGCACGCCAACATGCGAGTTGCTGCGCCGCCTCGGTACGCACGCTGACCATGAAACCAGCGTCAGCAGCGGGATAGTCCATGTTGGCAAACATGAAGTCTTGCCACACCAGCATGCCCGCTTCGTCGCAAGCGTCAAAGAAGGCTTCGTCCTCGTAGACCGTCGCGCCGCTGACCCTCAGCATGTTCATGCCGGCCTCGCACGCCTGCGCAATGGCGTCCTGGTAGGCGGCCGCAGACGCGCGCAAGCTCACGACATCGAGCGGCATCCAGCAGGCTCCACGACAGAATATCGGCACGCTGTTGATCTGCACCGAGAAGCCGTCGCCTGTCGTATCAAGAACGAGGGTTCGAAACCCTATCGGGCGAAGGGGCAGCTTCCGGGGAACGGCATTCCCGCCTATATATGCCAGCAGTCGCGCCGCATACAGCGCCGGTAAACCATGTGTGTGCGGCCACCACAGCGCCGGGGCAGGCACCTGCAAGCATCCTTCAAAAGCGTCGCCGTCAGGCTCACGCCGAGTCAGCGTCGCGCAATGCAGCGCGCCCCCGCGCTCGATCTCCAGCACGACACGATCGACGGGGCAATCGGCCGACGATGTGACGGTGCAGGCCAGCGCGACTTCACCGACGCCCGAACTGTCAACCTGCACCCGCAGGTCAATGAGTTGAATCCGCGGCAGGCCGCTCCTGCTCTCAAGCCAGACATCTCTCCAGAGGCCAATCGCGGGAGCCGGCGGCGTCCAGCCAGGCGTGCGGCCGAGCAAGGTCGTGCGAAACCAGCGCAACTGCTGGTTTTCGACCATCGGTGCACGCCAGTTCGGTCTCGCACGGCGCACTGCCAACGCCGCATCGAGCGAGGCAAAGCGCAGGTGCAAGGTGTTCGATCCCGCGCGCACCCTGCCCTCGATCGACTGCTCGTAGGCAACGAACATGTTGTCGGCCTGGAGCAACGGCTCACCGTTCAACCACACCTCGGCGCATCCTGCCAGGCCGTCAAAGCCCAAGTGCAAGGCGCCGTCAGCAGCGGGCGCCGGTATCTCGAAGCGGACCCGGTACCACCAGTCTTCAGCATCAAGGCGCCTGGGTGCGTCATCGAGCCGCAAGGCGCCGGCCGCCCGCAACATCGCCGCCACTGTGCCAGGCTCCCGTGCCGAGATCCAGCGAGCAGCAACACACTGATCAACATCTGCCGGCGCGCCGCACAAGCCCGGCGACGTCGCGCACAACTCCCATCCGTCGCTGAGCGTTTCCCGCTTGACGCCAGCACCCAGGCCAGCCGCGGAGGTCATCGCGCGGTACGGGCCTGATCGAGCTCCGTGAGCGCGCTGCGGATCGATGCAACGCTGTTGAACACGCTGCGCTTGAGCATGTGATCAGGGAACTCGACATCGAAAGCGCTCTCAAGCGCGAGCATGACGTTGACGCTCGCGTGCGACGTCATGCCTGCCTGGTAGAGGTCTGCATCGTTATCGATCTGATCGACAGGTTTGTTCAGGCGGCCGTGATCGCGCAGCACGCCGCGAATCTGTGTGTCGATGGGGTGGGCGGTTGTCATTTTTCTGAGCAGGATCGCTTGTTTTCTGAAACAGGGTCGGCCGCGGCAGCAGCACATACCGCGGTAACCATCGCGGCTGCATAGTCACCATCGTGGCTGAGGCTGAGCGCGACATCACAGACACCCAGGCGTGCAACCTCACTGGCTGCACTGCCATGCAGTGCGAGGCGGCAACTGCCATCGGGCTGCTTGCGTACCTCAAGATCGCGCCAGCTTACGCCGCTCTCACTCAATGAGAAAGCCTTGATCGCGGCTTCTTTGGCAGCAAAACGTGCTGCCAATCGCTCCGCACATCGCTCGCGGCCCGCGAGCGCGTACGC
>JANNRP010000351.1:0-1561 GCA_031401535.1 Hyphomicrobiaceae bacterium
GTCATCGTCAGGTACGGGTGATCCCAATCGCCCTCGACGCCGAGGCGCTTGAACTCACTCCGCTGCACATCGACCCAATGCTCGGCGAACGTGCGGCACTCTTTCCGGAACGCCTGCATGGCAACTGGATCGGCGAAGTTCGGCTTCGGCTTGCCCTTTTTGATGTACTCCTCTTCGATCTTCCATTCGATCGGCAGGCCGTGACAGTCCCAACCCGGCACGTAATTGGAATCGAAGCCCGCCATCTGCTGCGACCGCGTGACGAGGTCTTTCAGGATCTTGTTGAGCGCGTGGCCGATATGGATATTGCCGTTGGCATAGGGCGGGCCATCGTGCAGCACGAACTTGGGCCGACCCTTCGAGGCCGCGCGCAACTTGGAATAGAGATCGATCTTGGCCCAGTGCTTGAGCAATTCCGGCTCTTTCTGCGGCAAGCCGGCCCGCATCGGGAACGCGGTCTCGGGGAGGAACAGCGTTTTGCCCCAATCGCGGCCGCCCGCATCGGCAGTACCCTTGTCGGGCTTTAATGGTGTCTTGGGCGCGTTGTCGTTCGCCATGAGCGGTCATCTTTCGAGCTTGGAACCAAGTGTTCGCGCCCTTCTAGCAACGCAGGGTCGCATAATCAAAGGCCCCGTCGGCCACGCTTGAGAAGTGGCATGTGCGACCCTGATGGCTTTGACCGGTTGCGCTCACGGGCTATAACAAGATCACGGTGGCATTCCCACCTACAGCACCGTGGCCCTGTCCCTCAGGCAGGCCAAGCGGCACAAACGTGCGTCGATCACAAGGAACTTCAACAATGACGGGCGATCTCGACACCCGCCGCCGCCGTGCCGGGTATCGCGCAAACTACCGCGGCACCAAGGAAATGGATTGGCTGCTCGGCCGGTTTGCCGATGCGCGCGTGACCAGCATGGCGACGGCGGACCTGGAATTGTTTGAAGCGTTGTTGACGCTGCCAGACCCCGATCTGCAGAACTGGATTCTCGAACCAGCCACATTGGTGGACAACACGTTCCTGCCGCTCATCAACGAGCTGCGCCAGTTTCATAAGCTCGACCAACCGCCGGTCTGAAGGTCAATTCCGCGCCCATGAACGCCCCGATAGTGAAAGACGCAACCAACAGCGACCAGATCCTATCCGGCGTGCCGGAAGGGCTCGACGCGCTGGTGCTCTCGCAGCTGGTGCGGGAGGCTGGCACGCCAGCAGCGCCCGGCATCATTCTGCACATTGCCCGCGATGACCGCCGCCTCGACGCACTCGAGAACGCGCTGGCGTTTTTCGCGCCGCAAGCCCGCGTAATCGCGCTGCCCGCCTGGGACACCGTGCCCTACGACCGGGTCGGCCCGAACGCCGAGATCGCCGCCCGGCGCATAACGTCGATGGCGAAGCTCGTCATGGGCGGTCGCAAGGAGCCGACCATCGTGCTGACGACGGTCAACGCGGTGTTGCAACGCCTCCCGCCGCGCAGCTTCATCCGGGCGGCGTTACGGCCGATGGCGTCCGGGCAGCGCATCGACATGAACCGGCTGGTGCAGCGTTTGGGGGCCGCTGGCTTTG
>JANNRP010000352.1:0-6959 GCA_031401535.1 Hyphomicrobiaceae bacterium
ATGGCTGCAACGCGGTCGAGATCGACACCCGGCGGCAACCGCAGACGGGCGAAAGCCACCTCGTTGTCGACTGATTTATAGCGGCGAAATTTGTAAGCGCCGAGGCCCCAGGCGATCGCCGCCAACTCGGCATTGGCGATACCCGCCTCGAAACACCATGTGCCGCCGGGCAAGGTGCATGCTAGCTGACCAACCAGCAATTCCGATGGCCCGCACGGCTCGCCCGACTGCTTGGCGCCGAGTCCCAATACAACACCAGCCGGCAACCCATCCGGGCCGGCGATCAGCACTTGACGCTTAGCCTGTCCGCCAAATGCCTGGGCTGTGAGCCAGGCGCGTTGCCCGGCGGTCAGGCCTTGAATCTGTTCAAGTGCTCTGCCCTGTGGCACCAGCCAGATCTGACGGGCGACCACACCTCCGGAACCTGCATCATATAGGTCGCGGACGCGTGCCGACATTGTCATTGATGAGTCATTCGTCATTATCTATCGACGCTCTGTCGTTATCTCAACACTGTCCGCCGTGCCGGTCCTTAAGCGTTTATTGACCGCTGTATCAGAAACTGACGGTGGAAGCTTATAGCAGATGTGATTCGCTCGTCAGGGGACCGATACCATGTATCCGGCATACGACCGTTGCGCCACGCTCAACCGGGCAGGACAACGCCGCTTCACAGCGGTTGCAGCCGGAGCACTGGCGGCGCTTCTGAGCGGCGCGTGCGCAGGTGGTCCGAAGATCTCAGACCCGATGACGCTCGCCCAGCCTGGACCCGGCGCCGAAGCGGACGAGCCAAAAGTTGCGCAAACCGAACTAGAGCGAGCGATTGACTATTGGGGCAAGCAGAACACAAAGAGCCCACGCGACCTTAAGCCGGCACTAAATTTTGCCCGCAACCTGAAGGCCGCAGGACAAAAGGACCAGGCGCTTGGTGTCTTGCAAGGCGCATCAATTTATCACGGCGCCGATCGCGAACTTGCCTCAGAATATGGCCGACTTGCCCTCGACATGGGACAAACGGGCTTGGCCCAGAAGCTGCTTGAAGCCGCCGACGACCCGGCAAAGCCTGACTGGCGCATCATTTCCGCACGCGGTACAGCTCTTGCCAAACAGAACCAGTATAAGCAGGCCATTCCGCTATACGAGCGCGCGCTCCTGCTCTCACCAAACCAGTCATCCGTGCTGAGCAATCTTGCCATGGCTCATGCAGCAAGTGGTGAGGCACCGCGCGCCGAAGCCCTGCTGCGGCAAGCAGCAGAAAAACCCGGTAGTGATCCCAAGGTCAGGCAGAACCTGGCGCTCGTTCTCGGGCTGCAGGGCAAATACGACGAAGCTCGCAAGGTTTCGGCGCAGGATTTGCCGGCCGAGAATGCGGCGGCCAACATCGACTATGTGCGCCAGATGGTACGTTTGGAGCCACAAGGCACGGCGGCCATTGTCCCGGCCGTTGCCAAGTCGACCGCACCGCCGCCTACCGTGCAAACCGCTGTTACGAAACCGGCACCATCCACCTCCAACCAGCTTCGCGGAGGAGTGATTGATGCGGGGGCATCTGGCCAATCGGGTGCATGGGCAGCCGAAGTCGCCGATGCCAAACCGTCGGGATTAAAACCGGCCGCACGCTAAGTGTTGGCAATCACGGACGCGGCTCTCGCCATTTCGGATTCGCCTTGAACACGATCTGAGCGCCGAAAATCACAATTGCTAGCCGCACCAGATGGTGCAGCGCCGTGTAGGCAACATCGAGATTGAGGATATAGGCAAGCAGATTGAGTTCCGATTGACCGCCGGGTGCATAGGCGAGCAGCACCGTCGTACTGTCAAATCCGGTGATACGTGCAACGAGCAGTGCAATAAGCCCAGTCGCGATCACGAGGATGACCGAGAACCCGGCTCCCCAGAGCATGGTCGACGAGAACTCTTTCCACGTTAGCCCCCTAAACTGCGCACCGAGCAGAATGCCAAGCGTAATCTGCGCAAAGATCAACACTTCGAGCGGTATCTTGGCAGCCGTCAGACCCAGTGCATGGGCAAGTCCGCTCAAGATCATCGGTCCAACGAGCGGCGCACCAGCAAGTCCGATATGCTCCGCGGCACGCCACCCGATCCAGCCGAGTGCGATCATCACGACCGCATCCACCAGCAGGAACTGATGTAGTCGGACGGCACCAGGCGGCACCGTAGCTATAGCCACTCCGCCAACCCACTGCAGCCAGAACGGCAACAAAAATACGATCAGAACGATACGGGTCGCCTGGATCAGCGTCACCGTGCGTGGATTGGCACCGGCATCGGCTGCCATCGTCACCATATCGGTCAGTCCGCCGGGCACGGCGCAAAAAAAAGCCGTCGGCCGGTCATAGCGGGCGATCCGCTCAAAAAACAGCATGCCAAGCACGATGATCGCGATCATGAACGGAAATAGCAGGGCTAGGCTAGTGGCCATACTGCCGAAGCGTGTCAGCAACTCCGGCGTGAAAGCCGCACCGACCGCCACACCGAGTACGGCCCGCATCGGAACCGACAGTTGTTCCGGCCGCTCTATAGGTGCAGCAGCTACAGATGCGACAATGCAAGCTGTCAGTGATCCCAGGAACCAAGGCAAAGGCAAGTTAACCAATATGAAGAACCATGCGCCAGCAACACCTACGAGGAAGCCCAAGGCTATCTTCGCGGCACGCATAGGCGTTAGGCCCAGCCTGTTGAGAAATTGGACTAGGCGCACCTTGACGACGTTCTCGTTGTGCCGGCCGCCACCATCCTTCATCACGCTCAAACTCCCGCAATCAGGCCAACAATAGCGCCCGAGAGACAGGTCGCTAGGGCGCCAAACAACATCGATTTCGGTGCCAATTCGATGATCACGTCGCGGCGGCCGGGCGCCATCGCCGTTAAGCCGCCGATCATAATGCCGAGCGAGGCCATATTGGCAAAGCCACATAACGCATAGGTCATAATCAGGCGCGACCGGGGCGACAGTGCTTCAGGCGGCATCCTGGCCATGTCGAGATAGGCAACGAACTCGTTGAGGATGATTTTTTCGGCAAGCAGACCGCCAGCGGCGACCGATTCACCAACCGGCACGCCGATGGCCCACGCCAACGGGGCTGCGACATAACCAAGAATGCCTTGTAACGTCAGGGAAACGCCGAACGGGCGCCCGAGTAGCCCCAAGAACGAATTGAACAACGTGACCAACGCGACCATCACCACCAACATGCCGATGACGTTGGCGAGTAACCTGATACCGTCACCCGTACCCTGGACAATCGCGTCCATGCTGGAGCGTGGCGCATCTTCGATCGTCACGTCGACCCGATCGGGCCCACCTTCGAACCCCTGTGGCACCGCCAGCCGTGCCAACATCAAGGCGCCGGGTACGTTCATGATTGAAGCAGCCAGGACGTGCCCAGCAGCGCCCGGCACAAACGGCTCCAGGATCGCGCCATAGAGTGCCATCACCGTGCCCGCAACGGTTGCCATACCTACGACCATGATGGCGAAGATTGCACCACGTCCCATGTCCTGCAGGTAAGGTCGGATCAGCAGCGGCGCCTCGACCATGCCGACGAAGACTTTAGCGGCAGCCGCTGTTCCGAGCGGTCCGCCGATCCCGAAGGTGCCTTGCAACACGCGCGCAAATACGCGGACCACGGCCTGCAGCACACCCCAATGATAGAGCAGGCGCGCAATAGCGCTCAGCACCATGATTAGAGGCAGCGCCTGAAACCCGAGAAGAAAAGCGTTTGTAGGTTGCTTCACCTCAAACGGCGTGGGCCCGCCAGATAGATAGCCGAAGACCACTCGCATCCCGGTTTCTGTAGCTGTCCGCAGCGCCGCGAAGGCATCACCAACGACGTCAAAGAATGCCCGCGCCGCCGGTAGTCGAAGCAGTAGCAGAGCGATGAAAACCTGGAGGCCCAGTGCGGCCGCAACCGTGATCAGCGCGCGACGCACCGGCAACTCGGATCGATCCTCGCATAGCATCCAAGCTAACAGCGGAATCGCCACGACCCCGACCAGCCCCTGCCATGCCAGCATCGCCGCTCTCCCCGCCAGCCTGTCCCCGTTAAAGCGGTGACCATAGGTGGCACGATTACAATCGTCCACTGGTGGAGAATTCGACGAAACGCGTGCGGTCCAAAGCCCGCTCATGACATAATTGGACGGTATCGCCCGTCTGCACGTCGTCTAATAGGCCCACAATGACCAATCGCAACCCGCCCCAGCCGCCGCGTCGGCCACCGCCGACCTCAGCGGATTTCGAAAGTTTTCGGCCGCGCAGCGAACGGGCTGAGCAAACAGTCCCAGCATCGGCCTTGCGCCCCCCGCAACGGAGCGGTCCACCATTACCGCGGCGAACGAATGATCAGTCTCGGACACCGCGCCCGGCCGTCGAGCCCGAACGACGGTCCCTCATCCTTCGCATCGTGCTGTGGGTTAGCCTTGGGGTGACAAGCCTCGTAGCAGTGGGCGCGACCGCACTCACAATCTGGTCACCTGCTGGACTGGTGCGTGAGCAGCTAATCCAGCGCGTCAAAGCCAAAACCGGTCGCGATCTGGTCATTGGCGGCCCAACGTCGCTGTCGTTTATCCCGAGCTTGGCCATCACCATGGCGGACGTAAGTCTATTGTTGCCTCCCGGCATGACAGGCACCCCGACAATTACGATGCGGTCGCTGGAGGCCTCGGTGCCGCTGATCGCACTATTGCAGGGCCGCGTCGCGGTTGACCGGGTTGCTCTCAACAGCCCCGTCATCGATTTGCGTGTCGATGCGCAAGGTCGTCGCAGTTGGGATCTGGCCGCATTGGGGCCGCAGCGCCGGGTTCAAGTCGCGCAGGCACCGACGAGCGCCGGTCGCTTCAGTTCCGGCCAGATGCCAAAGGAGCTGCAGGATTTCGCCAAGCAATCGAACCCTGATTCACGCGAAGCCATCGCGTCTCGCGGCACAATGGGTGTCCTTGAGAGCCTGTCATTGTCAGACGTGCGTGTCATTGGCGGCACGGTACGCTATGCTGATGACCGCTCCAATGTGAGCGAGGAGATACAATCACTCGACGCGCGACTTGCTCTGGCATCGATCGCGTCACCGCTCGATGCAGCGGGAAGTTTGGTCTGGCGCAGGGAGCCGATTCAGTTCGAGACCAGACTGACATCGCCGAAGCAGTTGCTCGAAGAACGCCCTGCCCGTCTCAGCGTCAAGATTGCAGGGCGACCCGCCGAAGCATCTTGGGAAGGCAGCGTGATATTTGGACGAAGTGCCGAGCTGGAAGGCGTACTGGCTGCCAAGTCACCTTCGTTGAAACCGTTGCTAGCGTTGTTTGGTGTCGATGGGCGTAACGCCGCTGGCATTGGCAGCGCCAGCATCAATGGAATGTTGAAGGCCAATGATGCCGCCATCAGTTTGTCCGATACCACACTTGAACTCGATAGCGTGACCGCGAAAGGCACCATTTCGATCGAACCACGGAGCAAGCGCCCAATGCTGCGGGGCACGGTCCAGATTTCCGAATTGGACTTGAACAAATACTCCCTGCCGACCGGTTCGGGGCCGCCACGCGCGGCAGCGTCGAGCGGCACGCCGCGCACGCCGCCCCCCGGGCTCGCCGCCACTCCCAGCGTCAAGCCTGCGCAATCGATTGAAGATCTGTTGCGCGAGGCCGAGCCCGCGCCTGCGTCTGGTACCCGTGTGCGCGGCTTTACCAAACGAACAGGATGGAGCGACGAGCCGATCAACCTGGCGGCGTTCGGACTGGTCGATGCCGATATAAAGCTCGGCCTGGGTCGACTGATCTACCAGGACATCAAGGTCGGTCAAACGCAGATGCGTATCGCCCTAAAAGACCATGCGCTGACTGCGCATTTCGACGAGGTCCAGTTGTACGACGGTCGAGGTCGCGGCCTGTTGACGGTCGACGCAACCGGCACCCAGGCCATTTTTGGCACCAACTTCTCGGTCGATGGCGCATCGGCGTTGCCACTCTTGAAAGATGCAGCCAGCTTCGATTGGATCTCTGGTCGCGGTAAATTAAACGTGGCGCTTGTCGGCCAGGGTACGACCGAGCGCCAGATCGTGTCGACTTTGCAGGGCAAGGCCGAGGTCACATTCAAGGATGGCGCCGTAGTTGGCTACAACGTCCCTCAGATCTTGCGCGGTCTCATGCAGGGCAAGTTTTCTGGTCTGGAACGCACACCAACCGACAAAACCGACTTCAGCGAAATGGCTGCCAGTTTTACGATTGCGAACGGGATTGCGCAAAACAAGGACCTTCGCCTGACAAGCCCACTGATCAGGATCACCGGCGCGGGATCGGCCAACATGCCGCAGCGCACACTCGACTATACGTTGCGGCCGAAGTTAGTGACGGCAGCCACCAGCCAAGGGTCTACGGCTGATGCCGGTGGACTGGAGATCCCCGTCAAAGTCAATGGATCGTGGGACCGGCCTGTCATCGCACCCGATATCGATGGGGTGCTGAAGAACCCGGATCAGGCGATAGACGCCGTGAAGCAGCTTGGCCGACAGCTCAAAAGCGGCGATGGTGAGGCAATCAATAAAGCCAAGGATCTGCTCAATCAGTTACTGAAACGATGAGTCGGGCGGGTACTGCGCAACAAGCCGATAGATTCTGAACCAAAAACAGCAGCATCAGCAATGCAGTAGGTCGTCACAAAACTCTGTCCGAGGCACTGCAGAATTCCCCTGCAAGGGCCGTCGAGACGGCATTGTTAAGCCCCTGTGAATACAGCTAAAAAAAAATCTGTCCCCGGGGTCCGATTTTTCTTGCGTAGGGGGGGGGTAAGCCTCATATGCACCCCTGTCCGTTCGTTCGACTGCCCTTAAGGTCAAGGTCTACCGGAAACCCCAAAGGTAAGGATCGGGCGGGTCACATCTGTCTACTAGTTGGGGAGGGTTCCCATGGCTTATACCGACACCCTCTTCCAATTGGGGATGGACTTG
>JANNRP010000353.1:0-2672 GCA_031401535.1 Hyphomicrobiaceae bacterium
GGCGGTACGTTGACGATTCGTTCAGCGGTTGCCCGCGGCACCACCGCGATCGTGCATCTGCCAGCAGAACGCATTTCAGTGCGAAATTCCGAGGCAGCGTAGGCTCAGTCTGTGAACCTGCCCGTGTTGCTGACTGCTGCAACGGGCGTCGATGCCAAGGGCCGCTCAGAGGCAATTTATGCTGGTGACGTAAAAGGTATTGCGCAACGTTGTCCAACGTTAGTCGATTTTCGTGCTTGGTGAGCGAATGCTCATTCCACCTGCCCCTGATTACCCTAGGCTCTGGTGGCACGTGGCGCTGTGCCTAGTCACGTGATCATGTCACGTGCATTGCGAACGCTACTTGTTGGCAACGCCGAGTTTTATCAGTCCTTGCATACGGATCGCTATCTCGCCGCCTATGAGTGGCGCTTCAACCGGCGCTTCGAGCTCGACAAGAACCTCGAACGGTTGGCCCGTGTCGCGGCAGTCACCACGACTCGGCCGAGCCGAGCAATAGTCGCCGTCAGACCTCGCGCGGAGATGTCAGGGTAATCAGGTGTGCTTAAGCATCCACAGTGCGCCTACACGCCTCGTGAGCGAGGGCGTTGTCAATCCGCTCCAATAGGTCAGAGCACGGGTGAAGATCTCTCGATCTCGCTGATCCCCCCGTTGCGATGTAAAGCTGCCTCACAGCCAGCTTGATAAGAGACGTAAGCAATTCGTTTTGAACTTTCAGTGCGTCAAACTCGTCCAGAACGTCTTGTGAAACAATAACTTTGTTCACGGCCCAACTCCTGGTTACACTGACAAAGTAGTCCTGATATCAATTGTACGTAAGCCAAACATCTTCCATCGAAAGCAAAAATGACGTAACGTCTTAGTTTGAAGTTCGATCGCTAGCGTTAGCTGCGAGCAAGCGCTCACCGCGGCCAATTGAGATTATCGCTGCTGCTTGCAAATACTGTTTCGGCATCGGGTCGTCAGCAGGAGCTGCGCAGGGAGACGAAGCTGTACCGTGCTCCGAAATAGACAGCTCAATCACGATCGAACGGCCCGTCTGCTTCTCTACGACTTCTTGCAAGAACCTCGTGCTGCGGGCTCCTGATCGACCTTTCATAGTATGGGCCACGCCGTAATTGTAGTCGCGTTTCGGAAAATTCTGTGCTTCGTAAGCACCGCAGTTCCATGTACTTCCGTCGTCAGCGGTCCACACATGTTCGCCACCACCCACAATATGAAGCAAGCCGCTATCTGTGAATAAATTGTGCGACGAGCCAACCAACGGCGTATAACTACTGGATTTAACTACTCCGTTCACAACATGACGGAGGATTGTCCTCGCTCTGGACTGAGCTTCCACAAGCAGTATGACGACACTGCCAGCCGAAACTTCGGCAACGTCTTCCTCGAAATGGCCACCTAACGCGCCATCAGCTACCGTATTCTCAAGAGTAGGCTCCCCTGTGTCCGACGAAATCTGCAGTTTCAGTATCGAATTAAACGCTCGATTCGCATGGACACCTGAGCCAATGTCATAAGCACTTGTTGCGACCAAGACATGCGCTTCACCAATCGGTTGAACGGCAGGATACAAGTATGCGTGCCCGCCTCGGGAGGCGACAGCGGACGGCTTCGCCCAACTATGCCCGTTGAAAACGGAACATCGCATTTCGCCTTCACCCACTCCGTTCATATTGGTTGCGCACAAATGCACGAGGCCAGCTTGAGATATGGCGCCCCCGAGATAATAGTTCCGCCCAGACCACGCAACGGCCGAAAGTTGCACTACGTCCGGTGTCGACTTCGCAAGCCCAGAAATGCGATAGTGAACAATTTTTCCATCAGAATTTGCGAGGAAAGCGGTGTTGTGAATGACATGTAGCGAGCCATCCGGGTGGGCCAGTAGGGTAGGGTTTTGATGAGCATTCGCAATTGGCGATTTCCAAATTATCTTCCAACCTTCATGCTGCCGGGAACCGTCAAACCGGCGCAAAATTACATGCATAGCGCGTTTGCCGTCAAAATTTTCAAGGGCAGCCACGAAACGGTAAGACCCAACGCCAACATACTGTGATGTATGGCGGCCCCATAGCATCATGGCAACCGATGCGGTCGCCGCTGACCGATCCATCACAACGATGGCTCGATTAGAGCCAGCTGCGACTAACCCGGCCTCGACGGACAACAGCGGCCGGTTTTCCCCGTCTGCTGGCGCAGAACCCAAAATAACCGACGCGATGAGACCTAGCCCCCACGCCCAATGCCAACTCGCACGCATTTACAATACCTACACCAACGCCACTATCAAACAGCATACATCGGTTGTTCAACTTTCGCAACGTGAAACCCAGCTTGCCAGAATTCCTTTCTATGTGCCCGCATTGTACGAACGCTACTCGACGCATTGCAATCCCTTGCCACATTCAAAGAACGCGCCCGACCGTTGCCAATTCGTCCTGTACTTCTACTGTATGGCAATGTAACCCCAACTGTGGAGTAGCATGAGAAGGGCGAAGGGTTGGCCTTGCACGTCGTAGGATTGATCGCCCTAAAATGCGAACCAGAGGCAGTGGTGGCTATAGTGAAGTTAGCAGCGTTAGGGATGCAATCATGCCGACGAAGAAGCCGAACTCAAGAACCGTGGCACTAAACCGGTCACGCGAAAAAAACTCCTATAAGCAGGGAGCTGT
>JANNRP010000354.1:0-3743 GCA_031401535.1 Hyphomicrobiaceae bacterium
ATCAATGAGATGGTTGATGCGTCCATGTTCTGTCCTCGGTTTCTTGTTGATGCGTTAAGGCCGACTCGAACCTTCGCGCTACTTTAGTAGCAGAATTGTCGAATATGTGCAGATCAGCATTGCAATTTTACATGCCAATACATCTCTGCCGCCGAGCCGTGAACACGCGACAGCGATCGGACGATTAGCTACCCTGACCGGGGTTGAGACAAATCTGTGCGGAGAACGCCATAATGACGGGACTATTGAGCCTGACCAGACGTGGCGCTTACGCAATCTGCGGATTTTGCGCACTGCTCATCACGTCCAGCGCTGTGCTTGCTCAATCCAAGGGCGCGCAGTCGGCAGCATCGACCGGGGTCGATAGTATCCACGCCCAAGCGAGAGTTGGCTCCAAGGTCTGTATGACCGATCATGAACATTACGGTGAAAGCACGCCTTGGGTAACGCGGAAAGGCGCGGAGGCTGCCGCGATCCGCAACTGGGCGGACTTCACCGCATGGGAATATGGCCGCCTCTGGGGCTCCTATGCGAGCGCGGTGACGAAGAAAATGAGTTGCGAGCAATCAGCTGGCATGTGGGTGTGCAAGACCACGGCGCGTCCGTGCCGGTCGGGACGGTAGCGAAATGCCAGTAACGTATGATTTCAAGGGCCGGGTTGCGGTTGTTACCGGCGGCGCTAACGGCATCGGTCGGGGATGCGCACAACGCTTGGCGGACGCCGGAGCGCGGGTCATATGCTGGGATCTGAAACCGTGCGCGCTTGAAGGCGTTGCATCAGCCATCGTCGATGTCAGCGTGCCATCGACGATCACGGCTGCGACCGATGCTGCGATCACTGCACACGGGCGCATCGATATACTGGTTCATAGTGCCGGATACGTCGGCCCCTCAGAACCGCTCGTCAGCTACGATCCGGTCGCTTGGCGGCGGCTGATAGACGTCAATCTGATCGGTACCTACGACGTGATCCGCCACGTTTTGCCCCATATGCAACGCCGCGACTGGGGCCGCATCGTCTCGATCGCGTCGCTCGCTGGCAAGGAAGGAACACCGAATTCTTCCGCTTATAGCGCCGCCAAGGCTGGTGTCATCGCGCTGACGAAATCCGTGGCGAAGGAAGTCGCCATGACCGGCATTCGCATCAATTGTATCGCACCAGCCGCCGTCGAAACCGGGCTGTTGGAGCAAGTATCTAAAGAGCATCTCGACATCATGATCGGTAAAAGCCCAATGCAACGATTGGGCACGGTTGGCGAGGTGGCTGAAATGGTCTTGTGGTTATGCTCCGAGGCCTGCACATTCAATTCCGGTGCGGTCTTCGACCTGTCTGGCGGACGCGCAACTTACTGAGTGAGATTGAACGATGCTGATCGAACGCCATGAACTTGAACGCCTCCTGGCTAATGTTACTGCTGCTGGCAATCGCGTGTTCACGGCTGGCGCCATCGCCGATGACACATCGCTCGATGTCGCTGGCCAGACCCGTCAGGCGCTCGCCGACGTCGACAAGTATCTGGCGCTGTGCGGCTCGAACAAGCGGCAAATCCTGACCGCTGTGATCTGGCTCGCCGACATCCGGCTGCGCGATGCCATGAACCTGGCCTGGCTGGAATGGGTCGATCCGCAGCACCTGCCGGCGCGGGCCTGCATCGAAGCCAAGATGGCCGATCCACTATGCCTCGTGGAAATTGCCATTGTGGCTGCGCGAGAGGCGACATGATCCCGGCCAATAGCGACCCCACAATCACTGCCGCCATCCAATGCTTGCACGCGGCCATGGCCAATGTGGCGAACGGTGATACCGCAGCAATCAAGGCGCTTTACGCACACACCGACGATGCCACGAGCTTTTATGGCTGGGGCGGCTACGAACATGGCTGGCGCCAGGTCGATCGCCGCTGGGATTGGGCTGGCCAGCAGTTCAAGGGTGGCAGCGTCTCCTATCAACCGCTGACGATGGTCGCATCCGGTGACCTGTTCTATACGACCGACATCGAAACCTTCACCGTGCGCATGGACGGAATGGAGAACCCGGCAACATGGTCAAACCGGGTGACGCACATCTTTCGACGGGCGCAGGCGGAGTGGCGGCTCATTCACCGCCATGCCAACCGTCTTGAAAGCCAATACCAGCCTGCCGACCGGCTCGCCGTGGCAAACCCTGGTTAACGGGCCGCTGGCATTGTGCAATCAGATTGCATCGGAGCGGCTGGCCGGTTATACGAGCGGCATCTCATGCTCAGACTATGAGACTGCGCTGCGGCACCCTTGGAGGCCGGGCGGACGAAGTGCGGGTCGGCTTACGGCCCTTTTTGCATTGGAGACTAGCCATGGCAAACGTCATTGAACTAAAGGCCACGGCGCGTCCCAGGGCCGGCAAGGGGGCCGCCCGGGCAGTGCGTCGTGAAGGTCGGATACCAGCCGTGATCTACGGCGATAAGAAAGAACCGGAAACCATCGCGCTCGACATGAACGAGCTTTGGAAGACGGTGTTGAAGGGCAAGTTCCTGTCGACCGTGTTCGAGATCAACATGGATGGCCGCAAGCTGCGCGTGTTGCCGCGCGACGTGCAACTCGATCCTGTCAAGGATCTTCCCTTGCATGTGGACTTCCAGCGGGTGGCCGCCGATGGCATGATCCGCGTCAACGTGCCGGTCAAGTTCATCAACGAACTGTTGTCGCCCGGCCTGAAGCGCGGCGGCGTATTAAACATCGTGCGCCACGAGGTCGAGGTCATCTGTCCGGCCGATGCTATTCCGATGGCATTCGAATTCAGTCTCGAAGGCCTCGAGATCGGCCGTTCGATCCACATCTCGGCCACAACGATGCCGCCGAACGTGCGCCCAACCATCATCAACCGCGATTTCACGGTTGCGACCGTTGCTGGTGCATCGTCAAAGGGTGAGACAGAAGCAACCGCTACCGCAACCGACGCTGCGGCGCCTGCTGCCGCTGCTGGTGCAGCAGCGGCTCCGGCCAAGGGTGCAGCGGCTGCCGCTCCGGCTAAGGGCGCGGCACCTGCCAAGGGTGCGGCTCCAGCCAAGGGCGCAGCGCCCGCCGCCAAGGCTGGCGGCAAGAAGTAAGAGCGCAGACATCACCGGCACGCCGTTCAATCGACGTGCCGGTGATTTTATCGATAATCGGCCCCCACAGGAGGCCATATGAAACTCTTCGTCGGGCTCGGCAATCCGGGCACTAAATACGCGCGCAATCGCCACAACGTCGGCTTCATGGCGCTCGACGCTATAGCTGACCGCTATCGTTTTTCCAGCTGGCGTCGCCGTTTCCACGGCCACACCGCAGAAGGCGAAATCGATGGCGCCCGCGTGGTGCTGTTGAAGCCGGAAACCTACATGAACGATAGCGGGCAGGCGGTCGGCGAAGCCGCGCGCTTTCTCAAGATCGCCGAAGCCGATGTGTTCGTCTTCCACGACGAACTCGACCTCGACCCTGGCCGCCTCAAAGTGAAAACCGGCGGCGGCAATGCTGGTCACAATGGCCTGCGATCGACCTCAGCCCACATCGGCAACGAATACGTGCGGGTGCGGATCGGCATCGGCCATCCGGGTTCGAAAGACGCCGTCACGTACTATGTCTTGAACGACTTCGCCAAGGTTGAAAGTGTCTGGCTCAACCCCATGCTGGACGCAATTTCAGCCAGCGCCGGATGGCTGGCTAAATCCGATCCTGCGCGCTTCCTGACTGATGTCGCGCGGTTGACTCAGTCAAAGGACGATCAA
>JANNRP010000355.1:0-3216 GCA_031401535.1 Hyphomicrobiaceae bacterium
CCGCAATCTTCGCCGTAAAGGATGCGCTCAAGAAAGCTAAATGCATCATGATGGAGCCCATCATGGCTGTAGAGGCAACTACCCCTGAAGATTATCAAGGTGATATCATGGGTGACCTTAATCGCCGTCGCGGTAGGATCACATCTATCGATAGCCGTAACAACATGAGCATTGTGAAGGCAGAGGTGCCTTTATCGGAAATGTTCGGTTACTCAACTGAAATACGTTCAAAGACACAAGGCAAAGCCGGCTTCTCTATGGAATTTTTAACCTACAGAAAAGTTCCCGCTGCCATTCAACAAGTTTTAGTGGAAGAAGCCAAAAAGAAAAAGGCTGCTGAAAATAAATAATTACAGCGATTAGAATTATAGGGTGGGTGCTGTTCCTGCCGAGCCTGCCAACCACTGGGACGCAGAAAATCCAGAAGCACCAGATCTTTGCCAAAGGTGAAGATCCGCGCACACGTCCTGGCATAATTGACGTGCGCCCATTGAAGAAACGCAGCTAATCGCCAGTTCCGAACATCAAGGGATTGTCGCAATGACGCCGTCATCTGGCCGGACGAAACTCCGAATCGCAGCGGCATTTAGAAGTCGTTAGCCGATTCGGCGTGATGTTGCGTTGGCCAGGGACACAGTACAGTGTGGTGCCCGGCGTACAGGAGGTTGGGTGATGTTGACGAGTGTATTGAGCGGCATCCGTAACGTACGTCTCTATCCCGAACTCGAGGGTCAGCGCGTATTGATCACCGGTTTGACGACCAGGCAGGGTGTAGATGTTGCGCGCGGATTCGCGGAAGCGGGATGCCGTTTGGTAGTCCAGGTCGACGGCACCAGCGAAACCGAGGCCGAGAGTTCGGCACTCCTCGAGGTACTGTCCTATACCGCTGTTGAATTGCGGGCGACGCAGGGCACACTAGGCTCAGCTCAGGAGGCAGTTCGCTTCGCTCAAGGGGCTGCACAAGCCTATGGCGGCCTCGACGTGGTCATCAACCTGATCCAGCTCGACGCGGTTACGTTGGCAGCCGATGCCACGATTGAAGACATTGAGGGCATCGTCTCCGACGTTCTACGGACGGCGTGCCTGATCACGAAGGTTGCAGCCAACCGTATGAGCCTGACGTGGACCGAAGGCTTGATCTTGAACGTCGTGCTGTCGCCCGCGGCCCAATCGCCAACGGAAACAGCCCTGCATCGTTTCGTCGGCGGAACATTGGCAACCATGACCCGCGTAGAGGCAAGCAACTCAGCCGACAAGGGCATTCGTATTAATGCCATTGGACCACGTGGCGTTGACGAGAGTGCGGGACGTACGACCTGCTCGAACTTGTCGAGAGAGCCCGATATTGCCGCACTTGCCTTGCATCTGGCGTCGAAGCGTGGTGCGACACTTTCAGGACATTTGTTTGACGCAACAGGCGTTGCGACCCGGCGATGCTAAGCCTCCGGTATCGTTTCTGGCGCCTTGTGATAGGGCTCAACGGTGCCCGACAACTTAACTGTCATGGGGTTACCCATACGGTCACGGGCCTTACCCGCGGCTAGCCGCACCCAACCTTCGCTGACACAATATTCTTCGACGTTGGTCTTCTCAACGCCCTTGAAGCGTATACCAACGCCGCGTTCCAGCAGCGCTTCGTTGTAGAATGGACTGTTTGGGTTGGTTGAGAGCCGGTCGGGCAAGGCGTCAGGCGTTATGTCAGACATGAGGGCTCATTCCGAAGATTGTGAGAGACGCGATCAAAGGGTGCCCACTTAGCCGTTATTGCGGAACCTGTAAAACGATGCGAGGGGCAACCCAGACCATGCCGCCCTTACTTCGCCTCGTACCGAATTTGCCATTTCTTGAGTATCCGCCCCCGGTTGGTAGCGGCCCACTCGAGATTGTTATTGATCATCGAGGCAGCGACACCCTCGGGATAGTTCGGAATTGACTGCGCAACGCCCTCAATTGCGACCTGCGACACGAATTTTGCATAAAGTTCATTCGCCTTGCGGCTGGCGGCAAAATCCATCAAACGCTGAGCTTGGGGCAACTTCTTCGTATCTTTGAGGATGGCGGCGGTGTCCATGTCCCAACCGGCGCCTTCCTTCATCAATAAAATGTTGATGGGCGCATTTTTGGTTTTAAGCGAGGCGCCAGCCAATTCGTACGAAATCCCGATCGCGAACTCGCCCGACGCCGCATCACGACACGGTTTTGTTCCCGAATGCTGATATTGGGCGATGTTTTGATGCAAAGCGTCCATAAAGGCCCAGGCCTTGTCTTCGCCAAACATTTGAATCCAGGCGGAGACATGGAAATAGCCGGTACCGGATGACGCCGGGTTCGGCATCACAATCCGCCCCTTGTAAGCGGGGTCGAGGAGGTCGAACCACGACGTCGGCTGTTTAAGCCCGTGCTTTTGTGCTTCGACGGTATTGAAACATACCGCCCCGACCCATGCCTCCATTCCGACCCACGATGGCGGATCGGACTTGTCGCGAAAAGCGGTTCGGATCGCGGCGAGATTTGAAGGCGCATAGGGCACCAGCAGTCCCAGGGTTTTAATGGTACTGACCGAGGTGACCGCCAGGCCCCAAATAGCGTCAGCCTGTTGATTGTCTCCTTCCGCGACAATGCGTGCGGTAATCACACCCGTTGAGTCGCGTATCCACACGATCTCGATATCTGGATTATCCAGTTCGAATGCCTTTTTGAACTCGGCAATGTGCTCTGGCTCAAGCGTCGAATGCACCACCAACGGGGTTCTATTCTGGGCGACGGCCATCGACGTTGACAGGCTCATCAGCGCCAGCATCACGGCGACGCACCAAACCTTAATCTCGCGCACAGCATTACCAATCATTGCGACGCCCACTGCCTCTTACCAAGAGTAACGCCACGGGGGCCCAACACAATGGCCCCGAATCACCACAAATAGACCAGTCCCAGGCCGGATCTCACGCGCGGCCCCGAAGTGTATAAGCCACGCGTGCCGATGATGTCGGATCAGGCCGACATTGGCCAGTAATCCGAGTAGCCGCGCTCGCCCGGTGTGTAAAACGTGGTCTCATCTGGAACAGCTAGAGCTGCGCCGGTTTGCAACCGGTAAACAAGGTCGGGATTGGCGATATAGGCTTTGCCGAAGGCCACGGCATCTGCGCCCTCTGCTGCAACGAGATTTACCGCTGCTACCCCATCGAAGCCGCCAGCCGCGATGATCGGGCCTTTGAA
>JANNRP010000356.1:0-32379 GCA_031401535.1 Hyphomicrobiaceae bacterium
TGTTCGCCTATGGCACCTATGACTTGACCAACCTTGCTACACTCAAAGGTTGGCCGGTAACGCTCGCCCTGGTGGATATGTTTTGGGGTGCGGCGCTGACCGGAATTGCCGCGACTGCGGGATTTCTCGCAATGCGCGGCGGAAGTTAACGGTCAAGCCGAACTAATTGCCAAACAGTCCTGAAAACCAATCACCACCGCCGCCACCGTTCGCAACGCGTTTTGCAGGTGCCTTGCGCGCCTCACGTACCGCTTTGACTGCCGGGTCGGATTGGGCAACGAGTTGGATCGATTTGCCATCCAGTACAGACGCGACGCGGCTGTCGTGGCCATAGAGATCGGCAAACGTCCGGACGCTGCCATCTGGTTCAGCCATCGCCGTAAAATACGTAACATGCACTGGAGTCGGCTTCTGCAACGTTACGTCCTGGGTCGCTCCTGAAGCGATCGCGCTGCCGACCTGGGCAGACGTCCACCCGCGATCCTCCGCAAGAATGACTTCTGCGAGCCGTCGTGGATTTTGAACCCGCATGCAACCATGGCTGAAAGCTTTCTCGGCGCGGCTGAACAGGGCGCGCTCAGGCGTATCATGCATGTAGACGTCGTGCTTGTTGGGAAAACGGAATTTCACGACGCCCAGAACATTGGAGCTGCTGGCTGGCTGGGTGAACTGGAAGCTGCGGACATCAACAGTCGACCAGTTGACCGTTGCCGGGTTCACCGGGCGGCCATTCTGACTGACGCGCAAGTTATGGCGACGTAAAATTGCCGGCTCGCTGTTATCTTCCCAGAAGTACGAACTGGAGCTGCGCCGGAGTGCCGGCGCAATCTCGTTCATCTTGATTCCGTCCGGCACGCCCCACGTCGGATGAAAGATCACGAACTGCATGTTGGCCGAAAATACAGGCGTTGGCGTGCTCGGCTTACCGACGATGATGGTCTCGGAATGGACTGTCGTGCCCGCCTTCTGCACCCGCATACGGTATTCTGGAATATTGTCCCAGACGTGGAAATCGCCCAGATCTTCAGGCATCCACCGCCACCGCTCCATGTTGACGACCAGCCGCTGGATGGTGATTGCCGAATTGGTGGGAGCAGCCGCTTTCGGGCGGCCCTTGTTGGTCGTCACGGGGGCCGACGTGTCCTGTACGACTTCCGCAGGTACGTCCTTCGTCGCCCGAGCGGATAGCAGGGCCTGTCGCAGTAACTCGAATTGCGGGTGGCGCGGATGCATGCCGCGCAAAACGGCATCGGCTCTCTCGGTGGCAGCGATTGCCAAAAGTACGGCCTGCGGATCGGTGACAGGGGGCTTCTGATCGAAGTTGCGACCGAGTTGGGTCGGATCGAACCGTCCGCTGCGCGCATGTCGCGCATACTTCAAAACAGCAAGCCCGACCTGTATTTCAACTGCTGCCATGGCTTCGGGTGAAGCGGCGCTAGCCGGATTATCAGGCAGCACGTAGGCCGTCGGCTGCAAGCCCCAGTCGGCAGCCTTACGAATTTCTGCGACGGCAGCAGCGCCACGAGGCGATAAGCCGGTTGGGGTCGCCCACAGGAGCGTATCTCCTGCCGTCGCGTAAAAAGCGGATAGGGCCGCGCGGTCGTCCCGCTCGGCGGCACTGCGTGGTGGCTCGGCGAGTAGTTGGCGAACGATACCTGCCGCTGAAATCGGCGTGATCCCAGATGGAGCGGTGGCTGGCGATGTTACGGTCGGTTCAGGCGTTGTCGTTGGCACCGGATCGTTGGCGAATGCGGCGCCGGAGAGTGCCATGCTCACCATGCATGCGATGCCGCATTGCCACGTGTTCACACTTCGCATGTTCACGTCTCCGGTTAATGGCGCCGCGAGGCTAGGCTCGTCGACGCGTGTCGCTATGTACCAACGGTTGTTACCTTTGATTTGCCGTTCTGAACATCCAGGCGAACAATGTTTTTTGGCGTGGCTCAAACGCCGACGTGTCGCAATTCTCAACGAGCTGTGGATGTGAAGCCACAGCCAACTGATGTGCGAAACAACACCGGTCGAAGTTTTTGCAACATCAACCGGACAATGACACACCCGCGCCGACTGGGCACGACAGTCCAGTACCGCCTAGCCCACAATAGCCGTGCGGGACTTTGGCAAGGTACTGTTGATGGTAGGCCTCGGCGTAATAGAATTCTGGTGCATCTACGATTTCGGTGGTGATGGCGCCTAAGCCATTGGCTGACAGCACGCGCCCGTAGGCGGCCTTGGCCTCCTCTGCAGCAGCCTTTTGTTGCGGTCCGTACGTATAAATCCCGGACCGATATTGCGTGCCAACGTCGTTGCCTTGGCGCATCCCCTGCGTTGGATTGTGGCTCTCGAAAAACACCTTCAGAAGCTGTGCATAGCTGATCTTTGATGGATCAAAGACAACGCGAACGACTTCGTTGTGGCCGGTTTTGCCGGTGCAAGTTTCTTCATAGGTCGGATTTGGCGTTTGCCCTCCAGCATAGCCGACCGCTGTAACATAGACGCCACGCTCTAATTCCCAGAACTTGCGTTCAGCGCCCCAAAAGCAGCCCAATCCAAACATAGCGACTTCATGGCCAGCCGGGATTGGCTCTTGCAGTGGCCGATCGCTAACGAAATGTGTTTTCGCTGTCGGAATGGCTGCTGACCGGCCGGGGAGTGCTGTGGCGGCAGTCGGCAGCGCGGAAGCTCTTTTGAAGAACATCGGGATCACCTCTAGTCGACAAACGGGCAAGTATACTTGATCAAGATATAGGAGCGTCGATTGCGCGGATCAACGCGCCAGTGGTCAAAACAGGCTGTAACATTTGATTGATGCGGGCTTGATCACCCGCCCATACTGCGAGGCGCCAACGTCAGTTCGTGAATATATTGACGCGCCGCCGCCGACGGCCAGCGTAGGCGCACGCCGCCCCAATACTAGCGAAAAACAACCATGCGGGAATCGCCAGCAGCGATTTCACCAGCGGGTCCCACAACAGGGGATGCAATGCCTGTAACGAGCGTTGCGCGCCGGTGAGCGAAAGCGGCGCAAGCAGGGACCAATGTTTTGCCAGCGAAACGCCCACGCCCGGTGCTACCGTCGACCGTGTCGGCGTCAAGTCTGCGACGAGGATTACAGCGGCCAACACTAGGAAGATGCTGGCAATAAAGCGCAGAGCGGACATTGGAGTTTTTGCCAAGGGACAAGGTCGATCGAACCATTCGACCGCTCGTATCCCGATGCAATCACTCTGCCGCTTCGTTGGTTCTGCGTCCAGCCATCTGAGCGGCTGTTTCCTGTGCTTTGAGGGCTTCCAGGGTCGGCATCGCAACCGTCGAATAGCCACAGTCGACAAAGTGGATTTCACCAGTAACCGCGCCAGCCATCGGCGACAGCAGATACAATGCGGCCCCGCCTACTTCGTCGAGCGTGGGTGTACGCCTGAGCGGAGCGTGATCCTTCTGGTAATTGAAAATCGTACGCGCGTCAGATACGCCAGCGCCGGCAAGCGTTCGCATCGGCCCGGCCGATAAAGCATTTACCCGCACGCCTTGGGGACCCAAGTCGCTGGCAAGATATCTTACGCTCGCTTCGAGCGCGGCCTTTGCAATACCCATGACATTGTAGGACGGCACAACTTTGGTAGCGCCGCCAAACGACAGCGTAAGCAGCGAGCCACCATTTGGCATCAGGTCGGCTGCCCGTTTGGCAATTTCAGTGAACGAGAAACACGAGATTATCATTGTGTTGGAAAAATTCTCGCGGCTGGTGTCCGCGTAACGACCGGCAAGTTCCCGACGGTCGGAGAATGCCAACGCATGGACCACGAAATCTATACTGCCCCAGGTCTTTTTGATCTGGTCGAAAACGTTATCGACGCTCGCCAGGTCGCTGACGTCACAGGGTTCGATAATTTCCGAACCCACGGATTGGGCGAGTGGGATGGCGCGGCGGCCGAAGGCATCACCCTGGTAGGTGAATGCCAATTTTGCACCTTGGCCAGCCAGAATGCGGGCAATGCCCCAGGCGATCGATCGATCGTTGGCGACGCCCATGATGAGGCCGCGCTTGCCAGCCATCAGCGGACCTGGTTTTGCGATATCGATCTCGGTCATGGATGCTCCAAATCTACTACGTGACTTCCGGGAATGGACTTCGAACCACCCCGACCCGTTCTTATAAAGACGCATGTTGCTCTGCCGTTGACGGGCGCACCGCACGCCCTAAGCCGTCAGCGACAAACAAATCAGCGTTCAACGCGACGGAACACCAAAGTGGCATTAGTGCCGCCAAAACCAAAACTGTTCGACATGACACAGTTAAGCGAGGCTCCGTCGACCCTACTCCTAATTATCGGCAAATCCTCGAATGCAGGGTCAATCTCGTCAATATTGGCGCTCTCGCAGATAAACCCGTTATTCATCATGAGCATTGAGTAAATTGCTTCCTGGACGCCTGTGGCGCCGAGGGAGTGACCAGTAATCGACTTGGTGGCAGAGATTGATGGCACGTTCTTTCCGAAGACGGTCCTAATCGCGTCGATCTCCCGCGCATCGCCGACTGGAGTGCCGGTTGCATGGGGATTGATATAGTCAATTTTCTCGATTGACCTGCCATCGAACCCCTTCATGGCGGCCCGCATGCACCGTGCTGCGCCCTCACCCGATGGTGCAACCATGTCGTAGCCGTCGGATGTTGCCCCGTAGCCCACCAATTCGCCATAGATGCGGGCACCGCGTGCAACGGCACGCTCATAGTCTTCGAGCACGACCACGCCGGCACCGCCGGCAATGACAAAACCATCCCGGTTTTTGTCGTAGGACCGGCCTGCTTTGGCAGGGGTAGCGTTGAACTTGGAGGACATCGCACCCATCGCATCGAACAGGTTTGACAACGTCCAATCCAATTCCTCGCAGCCACCGGCGAACATAATATCTTGGCGACCCCATTGAATCATCTCGGCGGCATTTCCGATGCAATGTGCAGAGGTCGCACATGCCGAGGAGATCGAATAGTTAACGCCGTGCACCTGGAACGCCGTCGCGAGCACACCCGAGGGACCCGAGCACATCGCCTTTGGGACTTCGAATGGGCCAATCTTCTTTGGTGATTTGGCAGCACGTGTCGTATCCGCCGCGGCTACGATTGCGACCGTTGACGGACCACCAGACCCCATGATGATGCCAGTGCGTTCGTCCTGGACCTCCTTTTCAGTTAGTCCTGCGTCCCGGATCGCTTGATCCATGGCAATGTAGTTCCAAGCCATGCCGTCATTCATGAAGCGCTTGGGTTTGCGCGGCACCAGCCCTTCCCAGTCAAGCTTCGGCGCGCCATGAACTTGGCATCGAAAACCGAGTTCGGCATACGCAGGGGCGGCGACCAAACCCGATCTGGCTTCGCGCAGAGATGCCAATACTTCTTGCGTGTTGTTCCCAATCGAGGAAACTATCCCCATTCCTGTGACGACGACGCGTCGCATGCGCAAACCCCTTGTTACCTGGTCGAGATCACTTCAGTGGCGTCGCCCTCGACGGGCACTGATCACCAGTTCAGCCTTTGGGCTCATCCGGCTTCAGAAGTACCCGAAGATCCTTGGCGGTGTAGATAATTTCGCCATCGGCCTTCAAAGTGCCATCGGCCTCCGCCAGCTTGAGTTTGCGGGCTATGATGCGCTTGACATCAATAATGTACTCCAATTTTTTGATGGTCGGGGTCACTTCCTGCATGAATTTGACTTCACCGACCCCCGATGCCCGGCCTCGACCCGTCAAACCAAGCCAGCCGAGATAAAAACCGGTCAGTTGCCAAAGCGCGTCGAGACCGAGACAGCCCGGCATCACCGGGTCGCCTTTGAAATGGCACGCAAAGAACCAGTCGGTCTGAGGGTTGCCAGCTACAGTCATTTCGGCGACGATTTGGCCCTTTCCGTGAGCGCCACCCATGTCCGAAATGTGTCCGATCCGCTCAAACATCAGCATGGGCGGTAGCGGCAATTGTGCGTTGCCTTGACCGAACAACTCTCCGCGACCGCAGGCCAAAAGGTCGGCGTATTCGTAGCTTGGGCGACGCTCCGCCATCGTCATGCGATCCTCTCTAGTATCCAAGATTTCGGGCGCAACTTCAAACCGGCAGCTGGGCAGCTACTGTCGCCACGCGGATAGTCGAAATCGTGGTAGCATACCGCTAGAGAGGTGCAAAAGCTAAACGCAGGCTACCCGACCAGTTTTCCGCATCCGTCGTTTGCTACCCCATTGCCGAGACACGAAGCAGTCGATACTATTGCTAACCTGGGACCTCACCTTTGATGTGATTTGAGAATTGCCCCGCGCGGCGACGCTTGAGAGTTATGATGTCGACGACACTGGATGTATCTGACCTGCTACGCAAAGCAGGCTTGCGACCGACGCGGCAACGTAAGCTGCTCGGTGACCTGTTGTTCGGACAAGGGCATCGCCACGCTACAGCTGAAATGTTGCACGGCGAGGCAGTCGCGGGCGGTGAAAAAGTCTCACTGGCCACCGTATATAACACACTGCATCAGTTCAAACGCGCCGGCTTGTTACGTGAACTCGCGATCGATGGCGCGCGTGCTTATTTCGATACCAATACGTCCAATCACAACCATTTTTTCTACGAACGTGAAGGTCAACTGGTTGATATACCCGAAGACAGCATCCGCGTTGACGGGGTGCCCGAGGCTCCAGTCGGCATGATCATCAGTCACATCGATGTTGTCGTGCGGCTCACACCGAAGTAGCGTTGGGCATTTCCAGACGATCGCGGGTTGTCGGGGCTATTTAACTACTTCACCAGCGTAGACACCCCACAATTTGCCTTGCTCAACGTAGCCTCGAAAATCTCCGATCACGACGGCGCACCAGCGTTTGTCGCAGCTTCGCACGTTAGCAATGACACCCGCCTCGACTACGGCGACCGGCGTCGCTGTATCGCGATCGCTATCTCTCAACTGGATTTCTGGGGTGGGCTGTCCAGGCTTCAACTCCCAGGGCAGGACCAAAGCCGTACGCCGTCCTGACAGCATGTTTTGCAAGACCCAGCCCGTCGTTCCCTCCGCGTCGCGCACTTGTCGCCAGCCTTCGAACTCGTTGATGACTTCCACCGGCATTCCGGCGCGCCGAAAGACCCATGACGTGGCGTAATCCGTGCCTGGACCATTGCGTAGATTAACGCGGTCTGATTTCAGGCTGACAAACCGTGGCACTGGCAGGCCGCTGGCTGCCAGTGCTTCGATGCTCCGCGCCTGTGCCGAAGCACCTGCCGCTGTGACAGCGAGCATGAGCGCTGCAAGCACGCAGCTTGCGGTTCGTCGTCCTGCGTTGCTCGGTGGTCGCACGTGCATCTCGCATGTCGTGAACTGTTGGCTGGCTTCTCTTCACCGACCTCCAGCGAATCTCATAGAAAGTATCATTCGGGAGTTTGTCATCGCCATGGCTTTCTGATCTTTGTCATCGTTGCAGCCATCTGATAGACGTGACGGAAGCGACCCTCCATAGGCCGTCAATTTACTATAGCCGGTCATGAACACCAATCCTATCGATCGAGTCGACCATGCCAAATGCGGTGAAGAAGCCCCTCGTTATTGTAACCCGGCGGCTGCCCGACGTGGTGGAGACGCGCATGCGCGAATTGTTTGATGCGCGGCTGAACGTCGACGACAAGTCAATGTCGCAGGCGCAATTGATCGAGGCCGTGAAAATAGCTGACGTCCTTGTGCCAACAGTCACCGACCGCATCGATCGGGCGGTTCTTGCGCAGGCCGGACCGCAGCTGAAGCTGATCGCCAATTTCGGCACCGGCGTGGACAATGTCGACCTCGATACCGCACGCAATCGCGGCGTCATTGTCACCAACACGCCAGGCGTGCTGACCGAAGACACGGCCGATATGACGATGGCATTGATCCTGGCGGTTCCCCGCCGGCTGACGGAAGGCGCAGCGGCCCTGAAGTCGCCCCGCAGTTCATGGAATGGTTGGTCGCCAACCTGGATGTTGGGTAACCGCATATTCGGCAAGAGGCTCGGCATCATAGGCATGGGCCGCATCGGGCAGGCTGTCGCCAAGCGGGCACGTGCGTTCGGCCTGCAGATCCACTATCATAACCGCCGCAGGCTGCCCGAGGCCGTTGAACAGGAGCTGGAGGCAACCTATTGGGATTCGCTCGATCAAATGATCGCGCGCATGGACATCGTATCGATCAACTGCCCGCACACCCCCGCGACGTACCATCTACTATCGGCACGGCGCCTCAAACTGCTCAAGCCGACCGCCTATCTCGTCAATACTGCGCGTGGCGAAGTGATCGACGAGAATGAACTCGCCCGCATGATCGAGGCCGGCGCCATTGCCGGCGCGGGTCTCGACGTGTTCGAACACGAGCCGGCCGTCAATCCCAAGCTCCTCGCCTCGGATCGTGTTGTTGCACTGCCACATATGGGTTCGGCAACCATTGAAGGCCGCATTGATATGGGCGAGAAAGTCATCATCAATATCAAAACCTTCCTTGACGGCCACACGCCGCCGGATCGAGTTCATCCGGCCATGTTTTGATTTCGTTGCCCACATCGGGAGCGCTCGAAATTGTATCGCGTTTACAATTTGCTGCATCGCAACAATTTTGTTATGCTCTGTCGTAGCCAAGCTGGAATAACCTTCTGACAGCTTGGTGCGGTGGGGCGTCGCCCGGGGGCAAGCATGAGTTCGGCAAGCAAGGTGTTCGTCAAGACGTTCGGTTGCCAAATGAACGTCTATGACAGCGAACGCATGGTCGAGGCCTTGGCACCATCCGGCTTCGTCGAAACGACGGAGATGGCCGACGCCGATCTGATCGTTCTGAACACCTGCCATATCCGTGAGAAAGCTGCCGAGAAAGTCTATTCGGATCTCGGGCGAATCCGCGATCTTAAGCTGGAACGCCAAGCCAACGGACGCCAGACCCTGGTGACGGTTGCCGGCTGTGTGGCGCAGGCCGAGGGGGCCGAGATATCGCGGCGTGCGCCGGTCGTGGATCTGGTGGTTGGGCCGCAAAGCTACCATCGGTTGCCTGAACTGATCCGGCAAATCGGAATCGACGGACGCCGTGTCGTTGAGACCGCATTCCCAGATGAAGATAAGTTCGTGAAATTGCCGAAACGAGCGGGCCAGCGTACAGCGGCTGCATTTCTCACCGTGCAGGAAGGATGCGATAAATTCTGCACATTTTGCGTCGTGCCGTACACGCGCGGCATGGAATTTTCGCGCCCGGTCAGTGATCTCGTTGTCGAAGCGCAATCGTTGGCTGAACACGGCGTGCGTGAATTGACGCTGCTCGGACAGAATGTCAACAGTTATCATGGCATCGGTCCTGACGGGCAGCCATGGTCGTTGGCCCGCCTGCTCGCGCGTCTGAGCGAGTTGCCAGGATTGGAGCGGCTGCGGTACGTGACGAGCCATCCGCGCGATATGACAGATGATTTGATTGCCGCTCATCGCGACCTGGGTAAGTTGATGCCGTACCTGCATTTGCCGGTGCAAGCAGGCGCGGATCGGATGTTGGCGGCAATGAACCGCAAACACACAGCCGACGACTATCGCCGCATTGTTGCCAGGGTCCGCGATGCGCGCCCTGACATCGCGCTCTCGACCGATATTATCGTTGGCTTTCCCGGTGAAACGGCGGCCGAGTTCCAGGCAACGCTCGATCTCGTTTCCGAAATCGGCTTTGCCCAGGCGTACTCGTTCAAATACAGCATCCGTCCGGGCACGCCAGCGGCGTCAATCGAGGATCAGGTTCCGGAAATAGTGAAGACGGAGCGGTTGCTGCAACTTCAGGACCTGCTGGAGCGGCAGCAAAGGTCATTCAACGCCGATTGTGTCGGGCGCGTGTTGCCTGTGCTTTTCGAACGTCAGGGAAAGCGCGAGGGGCATTTGGTCGGGCGCACGCCCTATCTGCAACTGGTACATGCCGAGGCCACGGCAACGTCTGTCGGCCATATCCTGCCGGTTGCGATCGCTGGGTCGACGCGCAATAGCCTTACCGGCGTCGTGCAAGCGGCTTGAGGGGGAATCAAGTTATTGTTGAACGGCCCAAGGCTGTCATCGCTCTGCTGTGCGCGGCGTGCTAGATAATCATTTCGAACATCGCCCACCGGAGCCCAAGCATTGGCAAACAACCGCGGTCCATCCGCACCAGGAGCTGGCCGAGCCGCTAAGACCGGCCTCGCCAAAGTGAGTGCGCCCAAGACGGGAGCCGTGAAATCAAGTTCCGCGAAAATGCGTGCGGTGGTGCCGTTTGAGGACAATCGGCATTTGCCGCGTTTGCTCGGCGAACACGATGCGCACTTGGCTCTGCTGGAAGACCGGCTAGGTATTGAAGCACAGGCCCATGGCAACGTCATTACATTGGCCGGATCGCAGGCGTCTATCGATATTGCCCGCAGCGTACTCGAAAAACTCTACAGCCGGATTGCAAAGGGCGAGGATGTCGGTCCCGGAGATTTTGACGGACTGATACGCCACTCTGGCGACGCAACCGAGGATACGTCTGATGGCCGCGCACAGGTTGCGACACGCCGCAAGACAATCATCGCACGTACGCCGGCACAAAGCACCTACATGCGCGCGATCGATCAAATCGACCTCGTATTCGGCATTGGCCCTGCCGGTACGGGCAAGACTTATATCGCTGTAGCCTATGCCGCCCATTGCCTGGAACGCGGCCTCGTCGAGCGCATCATTCTGTCCCGACCTGCGGTCGAAGCTGGTGAACGGCTGGGCTTCTTGCCGGGCGACATGCGTGACAAGGTCGACCCCTATTTGCGCCCGCTTTATGACGCGTTGTATGATGTGTTACCGCCCGAAAAGGTCGAACGCGACCTAGAGGCCGGCATTATTGAGATTGCGCCACTGGCGTTCATGCGCGGACGTACGCTTGCCAATGCCTTCGTCATTCTTGACGAGGCTCAAAACACGACAAGCATGCAGATGAAGATGTTCCTGACCCGTCTTGGCGAAGGATCAAAGATGGTTGTCACGGGTGATCCGAGCCAGATCGATTTGCCGCCCGGCCAGAAATCCGGCCTTGAGGAAGCAGTGGCCCTGCTGGACGGCGTGCCGGATATTGCGGCTATTCGATTCAAGGCACAGGATATCGTGCGGCGCGACCTCGTCGCCCGCATCGTGGAAGCATACGAACGCGTAGATCCCAAGAAAAGCTGATGAGACCAACGTCGAAGTTTGCAGCGCCACCCTCCTTGCAATCCAGCGACGAGGCAGCGGCACTTACATCGGAGCCTCCTATAGGTCAGCCGCTTTCGAGCGGATTGTCGATCGATGTTGTTGAGGAAGCGGGCGATTGGGCCACGTTCGGTACAATGGATGCGCTTTTGGCGCCGCTGATCGCGGCGGTGAATGGGCATCCAGCCTTACAGTCCCACTGGCCAGCCGAGGTCTGTCTGGCGCTCGGCGACGATCAGTTCGTTCGTAACCTCAATCGAGATTTTCGGCAGGTCGACAAGCCGACTAACGTGCTGTCGTTTCCTGCACCAGAGATTCCGGTTGTCATGGAGGGCGATGCGTGTGTCCGGCCGATGGGTGATATTGTGCTCGCGCTGGAGACTGTCCTACGTGAGGCCCGCGAGCAGGAACTAGCGCCGGTCGATCATGTGCGCCACTTGGTTTTGCACGGCCTTCTACACCTTGCTGGTTACGACCATGACACAGACGTGAAGGCGCAGGTCATGGAGGCCCTTGAAATCGAAATTCTAGCGCAGATCGGCATAGCCAATCCGTATACACAAGAGCTCATCTCGGCGACGAAGGTGCGGCTGTGAGCAGCGATCAGAGCAAACCGCAGAGCCGTCCTTCGATATTGAGTCCGGCGGATGGGAGTGCGGCGACTGGACCGGTCGCGCCATCTAGCCGTGGCTGGCTTGCTGGCTTGCGCGCACGGCTCGGATTGCCGAACGGCCCGAGTTTGCGTGAAACGCTCGAGGATGCGCTCAACGCCGAGCATAATACGCCGACCGCATTCAGCGTTGAAGAGCGTGGAATGCTGCTGCGACTGCTCCGATTTGGTGCACTGCGGGTCGAGGACGTGATGGTGCCGCGGGCAGATATCATTTCTGCCGAAGAAGGCGAGCCGTTGGGAGATGTCTTGCGCATTTTTGAAGATGCAGGCGTCAGCCGCGTGCCGCTATTCCATGAAACGCTCGATGACCCGCGCGGCATGCTCCATATCAAGGATCTGCTGCGCTGGATGATGGGCGAAGCTGCTGGTGGCGGTCCCCAGCTGGCATCACAATCAGGTGAGGCTCAGTCGCACCGCCCGGACCTCGGGCGGGTCGATTTGACCCGGCCGATCGCATCCGCGAAGCTGCGTCGACCGGCGCTTTATGTGCCGCCGTCGATGCCGGCCATGAATCTACTCATTCGAATGCAGTCGACGCGCATTCACATGGCCCTGGTCGTGGACGAATATGGCGGCACCGATGGGCTGATCACGATCGAGGATCTGGTCGAGCAGATCGTTGGCGATATTGAAGATGAGCATGACGAACTTGAGGATGCCCATATCACGCGTGACCCTAAACTCGGGTTGATCGCCTCGGCGCGGACTCCCGTCAAGGAACTGGAGGCTCACCTCAATCTGAAATTACTGACGGTCGATGAAGAGGCTGCGATCGACACGCTCGGCGGGCTTGTGTTCACGTTGGTTGGTCGGATACCTGCCCGTGGCGAGATCGTATCGCATGCGGCCGGGATCGAGTTTGAGGTGCTCGACGCTGATCCGCGTCGCGTGAAGCGATTGAAAATTACCGATAAGCGTGCAGCCTACGATATCAACCCAACCGGTACGGGCGAGAACAGAGCATCCGCTCCGTCGTCGAAATGAGCCCGATATTTGGAGCGACGGCAAGCTGGGCCGGGCAACATATCTCCACTGGACTTGGATCACTCGCAGGCTTCTGCAAGACCCTCGGAACCAGAGGCAGAGCGCTGATAGCGTGCATCGCTGGTGGCGTATCCGTGCTTGCCATGGCCCCATTTTTCCTGTCGCCCGTACTGTTTGTCGTGTTGCCGGTGCTGGTCTGGCTGATCGATGGCGCAAGGCGCACCGAGGGTGGGAACCGATCTATCGCTGCGGCGACGTTTGCTGTCGGCTGGTGGTTCGGCTTCGGCTATTTTCTGTGCGGGTTGTTTTGGATCGCCGAAGCATTTCTGGTCGAGGCCGAGCGTTTTTTGTGGGCTCTTCCGTTTGCAGTCACATTGCTGCCGGCAGGCCTTGCATTATTTTTCGGGGTGGCAACGGCTGTTGCCGCCAGGATATCCCGGCCGGGAGCTGAACTCGTCGTTGCATTGGCGTTGACGCTGTCGGCAGCCGAGTGGCTACGTGGGCACGTGCTGACGGGTTTTCCCTGGAATACGCTTGGCTATGCGCTGACCTATCCGCTGCAACTCATGCAGTCGGCTGCACTGATTGGCATCTACGGTCTGACGCTGCTTACGGTGTTGATTTTTGCATTGCCGGCCGTGCTTTGGGTTGATGCCGGGGCACGGACAACGGCGCGGCGAGGACGCCAGATGGCTGTGGCGGTTGCAATCGTACCGCTGCTTATGATGACCGGATTTGGTGTCGTTCGGTTGTCGGTCATCCCCGACAAGATGGTCGATGGCGTCCGGTTCCGCATCGTGCAGCCTAGTATCGTGCAACGTGAAAAATGGCGACCGGAGAACCAAAGGCGCATCTTCTTCGACCATATCGATTTGTCGAACCGCGATGCGACAGGCGCTGCGGTCGGTCTGGCTGGCGTCACGCACATCATTTGGCCCGAGGCAGCCATGCCATTTCGGCCCCTCGAGAGCGAAGACGCGCGCGCTGCAATCGGCCAAATGTTACCGCCCAACACCTATCTGATTTCGGGTGGGTTACGGGTCGTCAATGTCCCAGCTACCGCTGCCGGTACGTTGCCGGGATTGGAAGCTCGAAACAGCTTGATGGTGTTTGGTGCTGGCGGCGAGGCCGTGGCCATTTATGACAAAATCCATCTCGTTCCATTCGGCGAGTATCTGCCGTTCAAGACCATTCTGGAGAGAATTGGCCTCGAACAGCTCACGCGTCAGCGCGGTGGGTTCGGCATCGGCGCGACGCCCCGCCCCTTGCTCGCGATTCCAGGGTTGCCACCGACGGGTCCTTTGATCTGTTACGAGGCCATTTTTCCAGGTGCGATCGTTCAGGGCAGCGAGCGGCCGAGTGTTCTTATTAATCTCACGAACGACGGTTGGTTTGGCAATACGACCGGACCGCGCCAGCATCTGCATCAGGTACGCGTACGCGCCGTCGAGGAGGGGCTGCCGGTCATTCGTGCGGCCAACAATGGGATCTCTGCCGTAATTGCTCCTTCGGGACGTATCACGGCACGACTTGACCTAAATGAACGTGGCGCGATTGATGCCGAATTGCCACACGCAATAGGTTCTCCGCCCTACGCGCTGTTGGGTGATTTTGGCTTCCTTGTCGGTTGGGTGGCCTGTGCCGTGGCACTTTTTATGTTGCGTCGTACAAATTATAGATCTCGCACTGCACAATAGTGCATTCGTGCTGCGCATCAATTTCGTCACTGTGCTGTTGACGCACCTGTGACGGAGACCTAGGAAATGCTGACAGAAGCGCCAACAGCCACACGGCCGCACAGCGTATGAGTTCTGCAATGACTGAGGCCGACGTGACATCTTCCGATGGCGACGATAAAGGCTCTCGCCGCGCCAACCCGGTGGATGTGCATGTTGGTAGTCGCGTGCGGTTACGCCGCATGTTGCTGGGCATGAGCCAGGAACGTCTGGGCGAAAAGCTCGGTCTGACTTTCCAGCAGGTGCAGAAGTATGAGAAAGGCGTCAATCGGATTGGTGCCAGTCGACTTTTCGATTTGGCCAAGGTGCTAAGCGTCAGTGTTGGATTTTTTTACGAGAGTTTACCCGGCAACGGAGGTTCATCGACCAAGGCGGACGATGGAGCAGGCGCAGTGGGCTTCGCCGAATTGCCGTCTGAAAGCTATGTGGCGGATTTCCTTGGCAGTCGCGAAGGTCTGGAGTTGAACAAGGCTTTTGCTCGGATTTCTGATCCGAAAGTACGCCGCACGATCGTCGAGCTTGTGCGTTCGCTCGCAGGAGAGACCGGCAAAGGTGCCGACAATCCTAAGGCATGAACCTGCCACCTGGGTGTGCACTCAACTTGCCAGCGACTTGACCCGCCGCCCAAAGGATATAAATAGGCGCGGCGCTTAACCAATATACACGCGTCTCTTATCTGATGGGGTTCACTGTGGCACGCCAGTCGTTTCTATTTACCAGTGAGTCGGTCTCCGAAGGCCATCCCGACAAGGTCGCAGACCAGATCTCCGATGCGATTCTGGATGCGTTCCTGGAGAACGACCAGAAGCTCGGTATCGCCGACAACAGTTCGGTGAACACGCGGCTGGGCTGCGAAACCCTGGTTACCACCAACAAGGTCGTCATCGCCGGTGAAGGTCGCGGCCAGGCGCCTCTGTTCGAGAAATTCGCCAGCCATCAATTCGTCGGTCAGAACGAGTGGGTCGTCAATCGCGAGCTGATCACCAACATCGCTCGCGATGTGATCAAGGACATAGGCTACGATCAGGTAGGATTCTCCCATCGCGGCGCAGAAGTCGAAGTTCTGCTGCACGGCCAGTCCGCCGACATCGCCATGGGCGTCGACGAGAAGCAGGGTGAGGAAGGCGCTGGCGATCAGGGCATGATGTTTGGTTTTGCCTGCACCGACAGCGAGACCTACGAGAAGGGCTCGTTCATGCCGGCCCCCATCTATTTCTCGCACAAGATTCTGAAGGTTCTCTCCGAGCAGCGCCGCTCGGGCAAGCTCGGCGACCTGCTGCCGGACGCCAAGAGCCAGGTCACCATCCGCTATGAGGGCGGCAAGGCCGTCGGCTGCGAGAAGGTGGTGGTCTCGACCCAGCACACCAAATCGAACGGCAAGGGCACCGACTACACACCGGAAATGGTCCGCGAAATGATCGGCGATGCCGTCACCTCGGCGCTACCCAAAGGTTGGATGCCGAAGAGTGGCGCCGATTTCCTCGTCAATCCAACCGGCAACTTCGTCGTTGGCGGTCCGGATGGCGACTGCGGTCTTACTGGCCGCAAGATTATCGTCGACACCTACGGCGGTTACGCGCCGCATGGCGGCGGTGCCTTCTCCGGCAAGGACCCGACCAAGGTCGACCGTTCGGCCGCTTATGCTGCCCGTTATCTCGCCAAGAACGTCGTTGCCGCCGGACTCGCTGAGCGCTGCATGATCCAGGTCGCCTATGCCATCGGCCGCCCCGAGCCGATGTCTCTGCTGGTCGATACCCAGGGCAGCAGCAAGCACGGCTCCGAACTCGATACGCAGCTCGAGAAAGTTCTGGCCGAGCTATTCCCGATGCGCCCGACCAATATCCGCCGCAAGCTGCAACTCAACAAGCCGATTTACAAACGTACTGCTGCCTACGGACACTTTGGCCGTGCCCCTGAAAAAGACGGTGGCTTCTCGTGGGAGCGCACGGACCTTGCCGACGCCATCCGCAAAGCTGTTGGTTGAGTTCCAGTCAGCATTTTGATGTTCAAACGGCCGCGCTCGTTCGCGGCCGTTGTCATTTCTTGGTGGCCGCTCAATGGCTGACGATGACCACGAATACCTGCGTGACGAACTGCGGTCGTACGGTCGTCGGCGGTTACGGTCGCTCACCGCCCATCAGCAAAGTCTGATCGACCAGATAATGCCACGTTGTCGATTGGATATGACCGACCCTGCGATAGATAGTGCGGCTTTTGCGCGCGCAATCATGCCGACTGCGACCGGAGCATGGCTTGAAATCGGCTTCGGCGGTGGCGAGCACTTGCTCTGGCAGGCATCGCAGCATCCCGATGTCGTCTGCATCGGCTGTGAGCCGTTCATCGACGGGGTCGTCAAGGTGTTGACCCGCGTAGCGGAGGGCAAAATTGGCAACATCAGGCTGCATGACGACGATGCCCGCGACGTTTTGCGCTGGCTGCCAGAGGCGTCGATCGATCGTGCTTTCATATTGTTTCCCGATCCTTGGCCAAAGGCGCGCCATCACAAGCGGCGGTTGGTCTCTGCTGCCACATTGAAGTTGCTGGCGCGCGTGCTCCGCCCGGGCGCCGAACTGCGCATTGCAACCGACATCGGTGACTACGTGCGCACGACGATGCTGGCCATCGCCCGGCAATCCACATTCGAATGGTGTGCGCAACGTCCTGCCGATTGGCGAGACCAGGGTCCAGACTGGCCGGTGACACGTTACCAGCAAAAAGCCATCCGGGAGGGTCGCTGCTGTTATTTTATGCGGTTCAGGCGCGTTTGAATCTTTGGTGGCGCGACGAATTTCCATCTGACGCTGCAGTTCGCTGATGAGCGCGCAATCAATTGCGCTTACAATAGCTTGCGCATGTCCCCAAACCTTTCTATAGGAAGCGCCGACGGTCCCTTCGTCTATCGGTTAGGACACGAGATTTTCAATCTTGTAAGACGGGTTCGACTCCCGTAGGGACCGCCAATCAATCACCCTCACCGCCAGAATTGTATCCATCTCTCGACGGTGAGAGCGACCCCCTGTGCGCCGATAGTCAGGCGGCAATATTCGGAGTCAAATTCGCGTGCTGGTCCGGCTCCAGGGCTGGCTTCAACTCGGCTGCGTCCTTCGGGCGGCGTACGCGACCATCGAAGTTTGCGCCTTCGACAATGACGAGTGACTGATGATGGATGTCCCCTTCAACAATTGATTTCGCCTGCAGTTCGACTTTGGCCCCTTTAATCGTACCGAACACTTGGCCACGCACGGCCACCACATCAGCCCAGATTGTACCGGTAACCTTGCCGCTTTCTCCTACAATGACCTCGGCGCCGTGCAGGTCGGCATGAACTTCCCCATCGACTTGGAGCGTTCCCTTGGTCACGATGACGATACGCTCGCCCATGATGGTAAGATCACGACCTATGATCGACAGGCCACTGGGCTCGGTGCGTTGGATGTGTGGAACTTTGGCAGCGGGCAGACTTGGCGGCGAACTTGGGCCGGACGGTGCATTTGGTCCGGGTGACGTGCTTTCCGGTAAGGCAATAATAGACGACTTGAACTCGGTTTCGCGCGGCTGGGCGATCGGCTGACGATTGAACACGGAGACACTCCCTGCTTGATACTGAAATCTCCTACTCCCCGATATTGAAGCGACCATCCGTCGTTGTTCAAATTGTGTTCAGGTTGTTTGTGCCGTGACCTCACTCACCCGTCATCAAATAGATTGGGAGGATCGGCGACGCGCGCTTCGGTCAAATCAGCGGCGCCGATGCCGAGCAGCCGGAACGAGCGGCCATCGGCCTCCCGATCGATCAGCGTCGCAGCGAGCGAAAGCAGTACGGACGCGCGCTGGGTCGGATGCGTCAGGCGTTTGTTTCGCGTCAGAATTTTGAAGTCCGACGTTTTGAGTTTAAGTACCAGCGTGCCGGCAGCAAACCCATGACGGATCAACTGGCCGGCGACGCGCGCGCATAGTGGATCTGCCGCCGCTCGCAACTCTGCCGCTGACGCCGTGTCGCGCCGGAACGTATCTTCGGCCGAGATGCTCTTCGTAGGCCGGTTGGGCGTGACGCTGCGTTCATCCTGACCATGCGCGAAGGATGCCAATCGGCGGCCAAATTTTCCGAACATGGCTGTCAGTTGTTGTTCGCTCAACTGCTGCAAATCGCCAATCGTCTGTAGCCCCTGTGCTTGCATGCGCTCGGCGGTTGCAGCACCCACACCGTTGATTTTGGCGACGGATAGCGCCTGCAGAAACGCCTTGGCCTCGGCTTGTCCAATGACTGAGAAACCACGCGGCTTCTGCAATTCAGATGCGAGCTTGGCGAGAAATTTATTGGGTGCAAGGCCAATCGATACGGTGATCCCGATCTCGGTTTCGATCCGGGCCGCGATGACCGCCAATGCTTCGGCGGCTGGTGGTGCCTCTGTGCGCCAATCGTCGGTCAGATCCAGATAGGCCTCATCAAGCGACACGGGCTCGATCATCGAGGTGGCGGCGCTGAAAATCGTGCGTATCGCGAGACTGACACGCTTGTACTTGGCCATATCGGGTGCAATCACCACCGCATCTGGGCACGCGTCGAGCGCCTTGAACATCGGCATCGCCGAGCGCACCCCATAGCGTCGTGCGATGTAGCAGGCGGTCGTCACCACGCCGCGCCCGCCTGGATGGCCCACGATCAGTGGCTTTGTTCTGATTTCCGGACGGTCTCGCTTTTCGACCGAAGCATAGAAGGCGTCGCAATCGATATGTGCAATGCCAAGCTGTTCAAGCTCGGAGTGGGCGATTACGCGAGCCGAACCGCATTGGGCACACTGGTCCGCGATGCATGGCGCAATCTCGCGGCAATCGCGGCACAGCGCACGTGCCGTGGTTGCACCACTAAATTGATGTCCTGCCGTCGTCGTCATGTTTGGGAGTATAGCCGCCGCGGTCCCGCCGTGAATTGGATGTTTCGCGCAACTTATCTCCCAATTGCATAGCCTTGCATGAACCTGGCACTTGCACCGGCGCGAACCATGCCGCCTGACCTGGCGACTGCGCAGACACGGCCAAGCGACCAGGGAGTTTCAACTGTTACCAGGTGACCGCGAGCGCGCAGGCGGCTGATCGTTGACTCGCTATAGCGTCCCTCGACGATCAGACGTCCCGGTTCGAAGGGGCGCGGATGGAATGACTGGGGGACGTGGCGGCTGGTGACGAGCGGCGCGTCAATTGCCTGCTGCAGGTTCATGCCATGATGCAAGATGCGCAGGAATGTCAGCAAGCTCCATTGATCCTGCTGGTCGCCGCCGGGTGTACCGATGCCGAGCCATGCTTCGCCGTCGCGGGTGACGAGGGTCGGCGTCAACGTTGTCCGTGGTCGCATGCCAGGCCGCAGGGTCGATGGGTGACCGGCCTCGAGCCAGCAGATTTGCCCGCGAGTCGAGAGTGGGAAGCCGAGCCCGGGGATCACGGGTGAGCCCTGCAGCCAGCCACCGGAGGGGGTCGCCGAGATCAGGTTGCCCCAACGGTCGGCCACCTCGATGTGGACGGTGTCACCCCACTGCGCCTCGAACCATTCGGGCGGCAACGGTGCAAACGTCGGTTCGCCGCCACCGGGCCCGACATGCACGTCGGTTCCAGCCATGGCGATCACACGGGCCATACGCTGCGCGGCTCCGGGCAAATCGCTCGGTCGCATGTCGCGTGCGGCGTACTCGCCGATCAAGTGCCGACGTGCGTCGTTGTGCGACGGCGACAGCAGACGTTCGAGCGGCACCTCGACGGCGTTGGGGTCGCCATAGAATACCTCGCGGTCGGCGAACGCGAGCTTCATGGCCTCGACGACCGTATGCACGAATGTATCGCCAAGCGGGTCCATACCTGCGAGATCGAACCCTTGTAGCAAGGCGAGCGCTTGCAGAAAAACCGGCCCTTGCCCCCAGGGTCCGGTTTTGTGAACGCGAACGCCGTGGTAGTCGAGCGCAACGGTCGGCTCGACGGTCGCCTGATAGCGTGCGAGATCGTCGCCCGTCATCAGCGCCTTGTGGCGGTGGCCGGTGGAATCGCGAAGCTCTGCTGTGCGGCAGAATTGGTCGATTGCATCGGCGACGAAGCCCTTGTACCAGGCGCGTCGCGCAGCCTCGATCTGTCGGATGCGGTCATTTCCTACCGCGGCGGCCTCGGCAAGGATGCGCCGATAGGTGGCGGCGATCGCAGGTGTGCAAAACAGGCGACCAGGGCGGGGTATGTTGCCATCGACCAACCAGACTTCGGCGGTCGTTGACCAATCAGATCGGAAGAACTCAGCCGCTGCAAGGATTGTCGCTGAAATGCGCGGCACCACCGGAAATCCGTTCTCGGCATAGCCGATCGCCATCTCCAGGACGTCCGCCACGCGCATCGTGCCGTAATCGCGCAACAGCAGCATCCAGGCGTCGAAGGCGCCCGGCACCACCATAGGCAGCAGTCCAGTGCCCGGCATCTGCTTCAAGCCGAGCGAGAATAGATGCTCGGGCGACGTCGCCATTGGATAAACGCCTTGACCGCAGATCACCACTGGGTCGGCATCCTGCGGCCGTTTCAGAATTATCGGCACTTCGCCACCGGGGCCGTTCAGGTGTGGCTCGACGATTTGCAGCACGAAACCGGCAGCAGCTGCTGCATCGAAAGCATTGCCGCCCCGTTCGAGCATTGCCATGCCAGCCGCCGATGCGAGCCAATGTGTGGTCGAGACAGCGCCAAATGTGCCGAGTATTTCAGGGCGTGTGGTGAACCCATCTGAGGTAGGGTTCGGCGGGGCTTTCATGACGGAGGGCTCCTTGATTGCTCAGTCAGCGGGGCGAGAGTGCACTGTGTCGTTCGCTTCCGCATCTGCATTCCGTGAAGCACAGTTCCGCTTTGACATCTGTTGACGGTACGCACCAGCTGTAGGAGCGTAAGTCATCCTGTCCGTCGCGCGAGGTTGCCATGGCCCAACTCCTTCTCAAGAATTTCGAGATGCTCGATCCTGACCGCGATGAACTCGCAGGAGGTCATCAGATCCTGATCGAGGACGAGAAGATCCGTGAAGTTTCTGCCAAACCGATCAAGGCCAAGGACGCGATCGCGATCGATTGCGGCGGCAAGACGGTTATGCCGGGTTTGATCGACTCGCACGTGCATGTGTTCCTGTCCGAGGTCGTTATTCGCCGCTTAGAGGATATGCCGCTGACCTTGATGACTGCACGCGCCGCCAAGCTGATGCTCGCCATGCTCGACCGTGGCTTCACCACCGTGCGCGATACGGGCGGTGCCGACTGGGGTATCAAAGCAGCAGTCGATCAAGGTTTCCTGCCTGGTCCACGCTTGTTCATAGCGGGCAAGGCGATCGGGCCAACCGGCGGGCACAGTGACGGACGTCGGCGGACTGATCCCGGCACGCGGTGCCACTGCTGCAACGCGCTTGCCTTCACCATGGGTGTTGCGGACGGGATTCCAGGTGTTCGCAAGGCTGTGCGCGAGGAGATGCGGCAGGGCTGCGACCACGTCAAAATCATGATGTCGGGCGGCGTCGCCTCTCCCTATGATCCGCTCGACAGCATGCAATTCTCGATTGGCGAGGTAGAAGCCGCAGTCGAGGAAGCTCACGCATTCGGCCGTTATGTCTGCGCCCATGCCTATTCGCCTGAGGCAATCACCCGTGCGGCACATGCCGGCGTGCGCACCATCGAGCACGGTAATCTGGTCGATGAGGCATCGGCGAAGTTGATGGCCGAGAAGGGCATGTTTTTGATCGCCAATCTCGTCACCTACTTCGCCATGCGCGAACGAGCATCCGAATTCGGCATGAATGCGGAGATGCTGGAAAAAAACGATCTGGTGATCGATGGTGCGCTGCGCTCGCTCGAAATCTGCAAGCGTGCTGGTGTTCCGGTGGCCTTCGGTACCGATCTGCTGGGGCAATTGCAGGTCGAGCAAAGCCGCGAGTTCACCATTCGCTCAGCGGTGGTGAAGCCGATCGAGATTATTCGTTCCGCCACCACCATCGGTGCCAAGGTACTGCGCCGCGAAGGGCAGCTCGGTTGCCTGAAGCCCGGCGCCTGGGCTGACCTATTGGTGGTCGATGGCAATCCACTTAAGGACGTGTCACTGCTGGAGCATCAGGGGCGGCACCTGTCCGGCATCATGAAGGGCGGCAAATGGCACAAGAACAGATTGAAATCAGCCTCAGCATGATTGCGGACGAGAGTATGTAACATGACCAAAACTGCACTTCGCCAGCTTGGCACAAACGGGCCTTCGGTCTCGGTGATAGGGCTGGGCTGCATGTCGTTGTCGGGTGTCTATGGCGCGGCCGACGATGCCCAGTCCGAAGACTTGATCCGTCGGGCGATCGACCGTGGGGTAAACCATCTAGATACGTCTGACATGTATGGTTGGGGTCACAACGAAGCGGTGGTTGGCCAAGCCATCAAGGGGTTGCGCGCTAAAGTGTTTCTGGCGACCAAGTTCGGGCAAATCCGTCGCGAGGGTCAGAACGGCGTCAATGGAAGGCCCGAATATGTCAGGGAAGCCTGCGAAGCGAGCCTCAAGCGTCTAGGTGTGGACGTCATCGACCTCTACTATCAGCACCGCGTCGACCCCGACGTCCCGGTTGAGGACACGGTCGGGGCCATGGCCGGTCTGGTGCACGCAGGTAAAGTCCGCCACCTGGGTCTCTCGGAAGCCAATCCAGAACGCATTCGACGCGCCCATGCAGTGCATCCCATCGCTGCCGTGCAGACCGAGTATTCGCTGCTCTATCGGACAGAGGCTGAAGAGACGCGCGAGACGACGCGAGCGCTTGGCATCGGCTTTGTCGCCTACGCGCCACTTGGTCGTGGCTTTCTCACGGGTGCCATCAAGACCATCGGCGATGTCGACGGACGCCGGGCGCAGCACCCACGTTTTCAGGCCGACAACTTCGATCACAATCGTGCGTTGGTGGCCCGGATCGAAGCGGTCGCAGCGGAGAAGGGCTGCACGCCGGGTCAATTGACATTGGCGTGGCTGCTGGCCCAAGGTGATGACGTGGTCGCTATTCCCGGAACGCGCTACACGCAGCGCATGGTCGAAAATCTGGGCGCTCTGGACGTCCGACTGACCGACGCCGAGGTTGCTGAAATTTCAGCTGCGGTCCCGATGGGCGCTGCATCCGGCACCCGCTATCCGGCTGGTGGCATGAAGGGCGTGTATCTTTAGACTGCATCAGAGGCAGATGTCGCACGACTCTTGCTGTACCACTCATCCCAATCCAACTTTGTGACGTGGTGCGTGCCAATTGGCTGCTGCTGCGGCGCAGCGGTCGATGTCCTCGGCGATCATCAGCCTTTCGGCGACGAGGACTTCGGCAGCCTCGCGAATGGCAGCGACGTAGCCTTTTGAATCTCCGTAACGCGCAGCGATCGAAGCACGCGGATCACCAGTCTGGGCGCGCTCGGCTTCGCTTTCGGCAAACGGGATGGTCGAGCCGGTAAACTCGTGCAGTGCGCCGTGCCCGAACCCGCGTGCGCGAATGTTCCAGCCAGTATAGGTGGCGAGCGGTGCCATCACCATCGGCGCGCGCACACCTGCGATATCATTGCCACTGCTATCGACTGCCGGGATGAGTACGGCATAGCCATCACCCGGCAGCACGTTGGGTGGCTGGCCGACAATGCCTTTGTCAAAGTTCTGGCCCCAGTCGACGCGTGGTAAGCTCGATGGTCCGCGCGGCAGCATGACGCCGGGAATGGCTGGAAACTGCTGCCGCCATGCGGCAATCGTCGCCAGGGTTCCGTCGGCTTGGCGCGGCACGCGGCTCGGTGGTGGCTGCGTGCCGTGACTGGCCCAGGCGTCCATGGCGTCGAGCATCGCGCGGAACAGCATCGACGTCCACACCACGTTGAGGCTCTCGCGGCAGATGCCCTTGTCGGCGCTTTTCAATAGCGGGTCGGCGAAGTGCTGCGAACTTGACCAGAGATAAACCCGCACGTTGTCAGGCTGGACCAGATCGTTGCCAGCCGTGTCCGTATGCACCAGTGAGCCGCGCCGCTGCCAGTACTCGGTGGCGGACTGCGTGTGCAGCACCAACGGATCGGTCGCGGGACGTTTCAGGATGGCGTCGGTCTTACCCGTCAGATGATCGGTCGATTGCGCATACGAGAACGGGAAGCGGTCGGCGGGATTCAGATGATCCTCGTACTCCTGACCGGCTGGACTGACGACGTTGGCGAAGCGATGGTTCATCCACATCAACCCGCCACCAGAGACGTGTGGCAGGATGCCATCAAAGACCTTGCGGCTTTGACTGTCGACGTTGAAGCCTTGGTAAACAAAGTCGCGAAGGTAGCGTCCGGTCTGCGATCGGCCCCAGGCATAGGCCCTGTCGATGGTGTGCCCTGCAGCCGCAAGCGGGTTTACAGCACTTGTATCAAACCGCAGAAAGCTTGTCACATCTCGAACCGGAACGTGGCCCAATCCGAGGACCAGAGGGTCGCGGCCTTCATAGAGGAGTTCATAAATCCAGCCTGGTTCAAAACCAGTGGGCACGTGAATATGAGTATCCGAGGCGACGATGGCCCGTTCCGCACCCTGGTTGTCGAGTCCACCGCCGCCCTCGACGCGCGCGAACATCCAGGAACTTGGCGAGACCAGTTCTGGCACATCGTCTGGATAACGACGGCGAACGAGCTTGGCGCGGTGTGCATCGAGCGAGACGGCAGGGTGGGATCGTGTCGAGACCCAGGCACTCAGCGGAAATGTCGTGATGCCGGGCGCGTTGGCAATGAACTCGGATCGCACCAAGCCGGTGATGGGGCGGCCGTGATCGGTCGCGACAGGAACTTTCAATTCGATCCGCCCGTCGCCGGGAAGAATGTCTCCCTGCCAGCCGATCCAGCATACCGTATAGCCGCGCCGAAGCAGGAAGCCATTTCCCATCTGCGCCGGCGTGTTGGGATCATTGCTGCCCGGCGCGTCATTGAAGAATTGCAAGCAACGCTTGTTGCCGCGATTGACGAGTTCGACGAACAGCCGACGATTGCCAAGGTTCAGGTCGACGGGTTTTAGTATCTGCACATCGGTTTCGACCAGCACCCGACCATCATTGTCGTGTGCAGCATGGTCGATGTCGACGATATCAACTTGGCCAACCGCCGCAGGATCGATCTTCAGGGTTGCGCGTGCATCGATGCGCTCGTAAGCACCGGCATCGCCAAAGGATTGGCCGCCAGCAACGGTGCGGCGCTGTTTGATATCGAGTGTGACGATGGTACTCAAGATACTGGTTCTCCGGTCAACGCCGCCGCAGAATATGCACAGGTCGTGTGCAGTTCCTGCCTCCCGAATGCACCTTGCTTTGTCGCATGGTTCGCGTGAATACTCGATTGCACAATTGAGACATGCGATGGATCCGGCGCGTAATGCAACGCGGCGAAGCCTCCGCAATACGGGTCGTAGACGGCTCGCAAAGGGCGCACGGACATGGCGAACACGAAGACGGGTCAAGGTTCCGAACAGATCTTGTTTCGCAACCTGAAGCTACTCGACCCGCGTTTCGATGAAGTGCGCGGCGGTTACGAAGTACTTGTCGAAGGCGACAAGTTCCGCGACGTATCGAACAAGCCGATCAAGGCGGACGACGCCACCGTTATCGACTGTGGTGGCCGCGTTTTGATGCCGGGCCTGATCGACTGTCACGTTCACTGCATGCACACCGAGGTCTATATCCGCCGCCTGGAAGACCTGCCACTGACGCTCAACACGGCGCGTGCGGCGGTCCGCGTGCGTGAAATGCTCGATCGCGGCTTCACCACCGTGCGTGATGCTGGTGGCACGGACTGGGGGTTCAAGGCTGCGATCGACCAGGGCTATATTGTCGGGCCACGGCTTTTTATTGCCGGGCGATCGCTGGGCCCAACCGGTGGACATAACGACAACCGTGCACGTACTGCACCACAAGCTCCCTGCTTCTGCTGTAATGCCATGGTTCATCTGCGTCAGCAGGTTGATGGCGTCGACGAGATGCGCCGGGCCGTCCGCGAGCAGATGCGGCTTGGCGCCGATGCCATCAAGATCATGGTTTCGGGCGGCGTTGCCTCGCCCTACGATCCGCTCGACAGCTTGCAGTTCTCCGTTCCCGAAATCCAGGCGGCGGTAGAAGAGGCGCATGCGTTCGGTCGCTATGTCTCGGCACACGCCTACGCACCCGAGGCGATTGAACGAGCAGTTGGCAATGGCGTTCGTACCATTGAACATGGCAATCTCATCGATGATGAACGGGCGCGGTTGATGGCCGACAAAGGCGCTTATGTGGTCGCCAATATCGTCGCCTATGTTGCAATGAAAGAGCGCGCGGCACAGTTCGGCATGCTGCCGGAGATGCTCGAGAAGAATGAACTCGTGCTTGAGGGCGGCTATCGATCATTGGAAATCTGCAAACGCGCTGGTGTAAAAGTTGCCTACGGCACCGACCTGCTGGGTGCACTGGCCATCGATCAGAGCCGCGAGTTCTCGATCCGTGCGACGGTTGTTCCGACGATCGACGTGATCCGCTCGGCAACGACGATCGGCGCCGAAGTTGTCCGTCGGGTGGGTAAGCTTGGTGTGATCGAGCCGGGCGCGTGGGCGGATCTGATTGTCGTCGACGGTGATCCGCTGCGGGATATCACGCTGCTCGAAGGTCAAGGAAAGCATCTGAATGCCATTATGAAGGGTGGTCACTTCCACAAGAATAATCTCGGTTCGGCATCATAAATGGGATTACGGGCAAGCACCTTCGATAAGCGGCGCTTCGGGCGATGGGCGCTGAACGGGGCCGCTGGAATTTCACTCCTGTATATACTGACCCCGCTGATCTTTGTGATTTGGCTGTCTTTCTTTCGACAGGAAATTCCGTCATTCCCGCCCGAGGGGTATTCACTCAAGTGGTATGCCGCCATTCCCGGCAATGATCGCTTCGTTAGCGGCTTCCTTCTGAGCCTGCAGCTTGGCTTGATATCAACAGCCATTGGCCTTGCCGTCGGCGTACCGGCGGCGCTGTGCCTGTCGAGGTTCCGATTCTCCGGACGGGAAGCCTTGAACAGCCTTCTATTGATGCCGCTCATGGTCCCAGGCATCGTGCTTGGCATCGCGCTTTACGTGTTCCACGTCGAAACTGAGATCAACACAGGATTGCCGATCCTGGGTTCGACGCTGGGGCTGGTGAGCGGTCACGTGCTGATCGTCATTCCGTGGACCGTGCGGCTGTTGACTGCAAGCCTCGCCAGCTTCGACCGGACACTTGAAGAGGCGGCCCAGAATCTTGGCGCCAATCGATGGGTTACCTTCCGGCGCGTGACGATGCCGTCCATCCTGCCGGGTGTTGTAGCCGCCGCCATGTTCAGCTTCGTCTCGTCGTTTGGAAACCTTGAACTCAGCCTGTTTTTGGTCGGGCCAGGTCGGACGACGTTGCCGATCGCCATTCTGCAGTATCTTGAATGGAAGATCGATCCGACGATTGCGGCCGTCTCGGTTGTGCAGATTGTTTTGATTGGAGCGGCAATGCTGATTACGGATCGCTATGTAAAGATATCGCGTGTCGTCTGAGAGGGTCGATGGCTGATTTGGTGCTGCAGGGGGTTACGAAGCGCTACGGCGAATTTCATGCCGTGCGTGACGTTACGCTCAATGTAGCTGAAGGCGAGTTCCTGGTTTTGCTCGGTCCATCGGGCTGCGGTAAGACCACGACGCTGCGCATGATTGCGGGGTTCATCGAGCCAACCGATGGGATGATCAAACTCGGTGGTCGTGACATCACCCGCCTGCCACCCTGGCAACGCAACGCCGGGCTGGTCTTTCAGAACTATGCGCTGTTTCCGCATTTGACGGTCGCACAGAACGTTGCGTTTGGCTTGGAGATGCGCCACGTTCCACCGAACGAGATCAAGGAAAAAGTAGACGAGGCACTCCGGTTGGTCAGACTAGGCCATCTCGGTGACCGTTTACCGCGGCAACTATCCGGCGGCCAGCAACAGCGGGTGGCACTGGCGCGGGCCCTGGCGTTTCGACCAGATATTCTGTTGCTCGACGAACCGCTTTCGAACCTCGACGCTAAACTTCGACAGGAAGTACGCGTCGAAATCCGCGAACTGCAGCGTAAGCTCGGTTTGACGACGGTTATGGTCACGCATGACCAGGAGGAGGCATTAACGATGGCCGATCGCCTCGTGGTCATGAGCGAGGGATCGATTCGGCAAGCGGGGACACAGCGTGATCTTTACGAGCGCCCGGCCAATCGGTTCGTTGCCGGGTTCGTTGGCCGCTCAACGTTTCTCGGTGGCGAGATTGCCGAGCCAGGATTATTCCGAACGCCGGCGGGGCTCAGCATCCGATGTGCCAACACAAATGGCGTCTTGGGACCAGCTACTCTGGCCATCCGGCCGGAGCGGGTCACGGTTGCGCTGCAACCTGTTGCGGGGCTTGATAATAGCTTCACGGGCGAAGTTGAGTTCGTGTCCTACCTCGGGCCACTACTCGACATTCATGTCAGGATTGCTCAGTCTGATCGGGTGATCGCGCAAATCGCCAATCGCGAGGACGGGTTCGCACCCGAAGTCGGCCAGTTGGTTCACGTCGGTTGGACCGCCTCTGCAGCGTCCGTATTTGCCGGCAGGGCTGGAGCCGACGAAGCGTGAGGCCGCATGGGTTGGTGCAATAGTCAGGCAAACTGAAAGGGAGCAGGCAGATGACGATACAAAGGCGTTTCCAGATCTCACGGCGCGGTATTCTTCAAGGTTCGGCCGCGGTCGCCGGGACGGCGGCTGTTGGCATGCCGCGAGCGGCGATGGCGCAGGCCAAAGGTAAGATCGTGGTCGGCACCTGGGGTGGTGACTATGCCCGCCTGCTGACCAAAAACATCGAACAGCCGATCCTCATATCAGCGGGTTGGGAAGTAGTGCAGGATCAAGCCGGTGATCCTCAGCGTCGATCCAAGATGCTGGCGGAAAAGCGGTTGCCGCGCGGCACCACTGACGTGCAGGGCCTATCGGCTCTCAACATGTTCCAGATGGACAAGGCGGAACTCGTCGAGCAGATCGATTACGCGAAACTGAAGAATGCAAAAAACTTACTGCCGTCGATGAAATATGCGTTCGGCGTCGGGCACATCTATTCAGGTAAGGTTGCCGTCTTCAATCCCAAACTGGTGACCGCGCCAAAGAGCTACAAGGACACATTCGATCCGAAGCACGGCAACAAATTCGGCATTATCGACATCCAGTACCAGTACACCATTGCAGCAGCGGCATTGGCGGCGGGTGGATCGCTGACGGATTTCGAACCGGGCAAAAAGCTGCTGCTTGAAATGCGCAAGGCTGGAGCCCGCATCTACCCCACCAACGAGGCGTTTGCCCAAGGGCTCAAAACCGACGAAATTGGCATCGGCATCATGTGGAAGGCGCGCGCGGTGCAGTGGCAGAATGCCGGCATCTCCGTCGAGTCGGCAGCTCCCAGCGAAGGCACGCTTGCCTATGTATCCGGGTTCGTCATCCCCAAGAATGCGCCCAACAAGGATGGAGCTTACGCCTACATCGACGCCATGCTGGAGACCTCCGCGCAGGAAAACTTCGCGGTCGACATGGGATACAACCCGACCGTTACCAACGCCAAGGTCGCTGACGATCTCAACAAGCGCATCGGGTTCACGCCTGATGAGGTCAAGAAGCTGATCGACATCGACTACGGCTATGTCAACGAGAAGGACGTTGAATTGAAAGAATGGTGGGACAAGGTTTTGAAGGGGTGAGTGGGCGTAATGTGCGAGCCTGATGGATCGAGTCAGGCTCGCCTTTGGGACGTCGCGTTTGATAGGTTTGGTGGGACTGGATGGCGAACGCGGCGACCGTATCGGCGGGCATGGTAGAGGAAGGTCGCGGTGGCTCCCGGTTGGCTGCTGCGGCGTTGATCGGGCCAGCGACTGTTATCGTCGCGGTCGGCCTGCTCATTCCGATGGTGATCCTGTTTCGCTATAGTCTCAATCAGTTCAAGCCCGGCGTGATGATGGTCGAGGCGCTGACGCTTGAGAACTACATCAAGTTCTTCTCGGATCCCTACTATCACACCGTCTTCTTTACGACGGTCCGGGTTGCGTTCACGTGTACCGTGGCGTGTCTGATTCTCGGCTTCCCGCTGGCCTACAAACTTGCACGCACCGAAACACGCTATAAAAACTTACTGATCATGCTGGTCGTTCTGCCGCTGTTTGTTGGCAACGCGGTGCGTGCGGCCGGATGGATGACGGTACTTGGGACCAAGGGTTTCCTCAACGCGGTGCTGCTCTGGGCTGGCATCGTCTCGAAGCCACTCGACATCATGTTTACTGAGACCGCCGTTATCATCGGTATCATCGCGGTCAATCTGCCGTTCATGGTGCTGACGCTGCAAAGCGTGATCGAGGGCATCGGCCGATCGACGGAAGAGGCGGCGTTCAGTCTGGGGGCTGGGCCGTGGCAAATGTTCTGGCGGGTGCTTTGGCCGTTAGCGCTTCCGGGGATTGTCGCCGGCACGATTCTAACTTTCATCCTCGGCATGAACGCCTATGCGACACCGGTTCTGCTCGGGGGACCGAAGTTCAAGATGATGGCGCCATTGGTCTTTGGGCAGTTCCAGCTCAACAACTGGCCGTTCGGCGCCGCTGTTGCATTTATTCTGATGGCAACGACCCTGGTTCTGACAGCCGCCGCCAATATATTGATGCAACGCCGATACAGGTGAGTTGTGCCGGACACCTGGAGATTACAGCTCGCAGCACGCTTCCATCAGTTGCGTGAGTCGATCACTGTCTAGAGCACCTTTGCGGGCGATAGCGACGACTTGGCTTGATGTTGGCGGCGCACCATCGTCCGTCGTGACGACACTGCGCTTGCCGACCAGATGAAAGATTGCGCGTCGAGTGCTGCCACCACTTCGTACGCGCACTATGCCCTTGGCGCGCAATAGGCCTGTCGGTAATCGCTGGATCGCTGCGCGGAACGCATCGAGATTGATCGTCCGGTCGCTATTCCATGACCAGGCTTGGAATTCGTCGGCGTGGTTGTGGTGATGATGGATGCCATGTTCATCGTGCTCGTGATCATGGTGCGGATGGTGGTTATGGCTGGTCTGTGGCGGATAACGGTTTTGATGCTTTTGATTGCTGTGCAGCTTTAATGCAGCATCGCTTGCGTCGAAACCAAACAGTATTTCATCGGGCACGTGCGCGTACGTCGCCCGTATACGGCGTACGTGCGGCATGGGTCCCAATAGCGTTTCCTCGGTCGCCAAAATATCTGCGGCGCTGGCAATGTCGCATTTGTTGATGATCAACAGATCTGACGATCCCGCCTGATCGATGGCGAGTTCCGTCGACGAATAGTCAAGGCTGGGAAACTGGTCGGCATCGACGAGACAGAGTGTGGCATCCACCGCGAGGCGATCCTCGAACTCAGGTCGATCCAATATGTCGAGAATGGCCAGCGGGCGTGAGACGCCACTGGCCTCGATGATCAAACGGTCTGGTCGCGGCTGTGCCTGCAAAATTTGCTCGATTGCGTCGACGAGATCGTCGCGGATGCTGCAGCAGATGCAGCCATTGGCGAGCGAAACCTGATCGGCGCCGGTCTCGACGATCAGGTCGGCGTCGATATTGACGGCGCCGAAATCGTTGACCAGAACACCGAACTTTACTCCGTTTGGCGCTTCGAGGATTCGTTTCAGCAGTGTCGTCTTGCCAGCGCCGAGAAAGCCGCAGACAACGGTTACGGGAATGCGCGGAGTACGTTCAGTTGGTGTGT
>JANNRP010000357.1:0-2812 GCA_031401535.1 Hyphomicrobiaceae bacterium
GGATGTCCGAACGGCCATCGCCATCGAAATCATTGGGCTTGTGTTTGTTGGCAAGCACTGTCGCTCTGAAGGCAGCGATCACCGGCATTGTCTGCGCCAAACTACGCGCATTATCTGCCTGATCCACCACACCACAGGCAAACCCAATGCTCCGAACTTAAGCCACCCTCTTGCATTTCAATGTGGTTTCGGGCATCATTTCAATCGTAAATCATTGATTTAATTAAACAATATGAACTCAAACACTCGATCCCTCATCGCTGCTGTCTGAGTTCTCACGCGCCCTGTTCAATCCCGCGCTGGTCGACGACAACCGCATCATCCCCACCGCATTCACTCGCCAGCGCAAGCTCACCGCGCCGCGGGTCATGGCCATGATGATCGCCGGCATGTGCGCCTCCGTGCAGACCTGCGTCGACGAGATGTTTGGCCAGATTTCCGGCGAAGGCATCCGTGTTCGTGCCTGCTCCGACCGCGCCTTCGCCAAGGCCCGGAAGGGGGTGTCTTGGCAAGCCTTGCGCGATCTCAACGACACCTTGCTCCAGCTTGCGGCCCCTTTGATCGATGCGCATCGATGGCGCGGCTTGCGTGTCGTCGCCGCCGATGGCTCACGGCTGCGCGTCTCCACTCGGCAAGGGGCTGATCTGACCGCCGATCACTACGCGTTCGCTCTGTTCTTGCCCGGCGCCGAAGTCACCCTTCATGCCCAGCTGGGATCGCACGATGCCTGCGAGCGCCAGATGCTTTTCGAATCGCTCGATGCCACCGCAGAGGATGACGTGCTGGTACTTGATCGCGGCCTGATCGGCAATACCATCGCCGCCGCAATCACGCAGCGAAAACGACACTTCTGCATGCGCGTGGATGCGACCGGATATGCCTGTGTGCGCAAGTTCCTGCGCAGCGGAAAGGCGGAGACGACCGCTGAACTCAAGCCGCCATGCCCGACAGATCGCCTCGACTACGCACTGGACAACACGCCCACCTGTGTCCGCTTGATTCGCGACGTGACGCCCAGCGGAACGGTGCGTGTGTTGATGACCTCTCTACTCGACCCGCAACGATTCCCCGCCGAAACCTTCGGCGCGCTCTACCACAGCCGCTGGCGAGTCGAAGAAGCCTTCAAACGCATCAAGCATCGCCTGCATCTGGAAGCTGTCAGCGGTTTGACCTATCTGGCGCTACAACAGGACTTCGCGGCCAAGCTGCTGGCCGACAACCTGCACACGTTACTGGCCAGCGCACACCAAAGCGCGACCGACGCGCCAGAACCTGCACACAGCCGTCCGAATCGAACCGCCGCCTTCGGCGCATTCGCCCCAATCCTGGTCGGTTGCCTGCTGCGCATAGGCAAGTGTCTGGCCAAGTTGGAAGCGACGCTTGATCTGATCATCAAGACCCGATGCCGCATCCAGCGCAGGCGAAGCTATCCAAGGCCACCAAGAATCAAGCCGCACGCCTACTCAGGCTACAAGGGGAGGTGCTATTAAGACAAACGCAAGTAAAGCCTCATATAATACGAGGCATGAAATGTAAAAAGACGATAGACGCAAGAAGCTACTCTCATCAAGCACTGGAAGAAATGCGCATCAGCGCGGTGCGTCGAGTGGAGGCAGGCGAAAGCCCGGAGGCGGTGGTGGCAGGGCTGGGCATGAACCGGCGGACGATCTACCGATGGCTGTCGGCCTATCACTACGGCGGTGAGGCGGGCTTGCAGGCCAAAGCGATTGTGGGCGCGCCGATGAAGCTGTCTGGCAAGCAGATGGCCAAGTTGGCCAAGATCATCCGCGAGAAAAGCCCATTGCAACTGAAGTTTGAGTACGCGCTGTGGACGCGGGCGATGATTCGCCAAGTGATACTCAAACAATTCGATGTGCGGCTGAGCGAGGTATCGGTCGGTCGTTTGATGAGGCGTCTGGGCTTTAGCCCACAGCGCCCGTTGTACCGGGCATGGCAACAAGATCCAGCGTTGGTTGAGCACTGGCGTGAGAAGGCGTTTCCCAAGATCGCCAGGCGCGCCAAGCGCGAAGGGGCATTGATATTTTTCGCCGATGAATCGGGCATTCGCTCGGACTACCATGCGGGCACAAGCTGGGCGCCAGTGGGTAAGACACCGATCGTAGACACCACTGGGGCACGGTTCTCGTTGAACATGCTCTCGGCAGTCAACGCGCAAGGTCACTTTCGCTTCATGACGGTAGATGGTTCAGTCAATGCCACTGTGTTTCGCGAGTTCCTAAAGCGTCTGATCGCTGGGGTGACGCGCAAGATTTTTCTGGTGGTCGACGGTCACCCAATGCACAAAGCCAAACTCGTGCAGCGTTTTGTTCAAGACAACAGCCATGCGATCGAGCTGTTCTTCCTGCCACCCTATGCGCCAGAGCTCAATCCCGATGAGCTGGCTTGGGCGCACATCAAAGCCAGGGTCGCCAAGGCCACAGTGCAAACCAAGGAACAGCTCAAGGCCAACATCGAGCGTGTCATGCATCGGCTGCAAAAACTACCCGATATCGTGGCAGGTTTCTTTGGCACGCCTACGTGTGCCTATGCAAGAACATGAGGCTTTACTTGCGTTTGTCTTAATATCTGCGGCAAACTTTGTTTATCTCCACCATCGCTGCACCAGAATGCCCAAGTCCCTCAACGATCACCGCGTCAAAAAATCTCTCGGGCAGCATTTCCTTCATGACCACAGCGTGGTCGGGAAGATCATCCTCGCGATCGATCCGAAACGTGGCGACCGCATCGTCGAGATCGGCCCGGGCCAAGGCGCGTTGACGCTGCCGCTGTTGAAAAGACACGGCGCGCTGAC
>JANNRP010000358.1:0-14783 GCA_031401535.1 Hyphomicrobiaceae bacterium
CGTTACCGGCATTCTGCGTCGTGACCAGACGCTCGATACCGCCGGCGACGCGCTGATCGAGATGATCGTGCGCACATCGAACGGTCGGCTCACCGCCGCCGAAGCCCTCGGCCACCGCGAGTTCTCGATGACAAAGCTGTACCGCAGTGCGTGAGGAGCTTGCCGGATATCGGCCCGTTAGGGAACGGATGATCACATATTTGGCGTCGATTTAGGCTGCCCGCTTGCGCGCAGAGACCGCTTGTCCGAACGCCTGGAATAGTGCGCGGTTGATAGGGTTGCTTTGAGGATCATATTCCGCATGCCATTGAACGCCGAGGGCAAAGCCTGACGCACCTTCGATTCGGATAGCTTCTATCGTGCCGTCATCGGCGACGCCTTCGACGACAACCCGCCGACCTGGATCAAGAATACCCTGGCCATGTAGCGAATTCACGCGGATACACTCACAACCGAAGAGGCGCGCGAAGGCACCTTCCGGAACCAGCGTAACGTTGTGACGGTCCGCGAAGACAACTGTAGGATCGGGATGGATCTCGCCATTGTCCAAGCGCGGCATTCGATGATTGATGCGGCCGGGCAACTCGCGGATTTCGGGATGCAGAGACCCGCCAAACGCAACGTTCATTTCCTGGAACCCACGGCAGATCCCAAAAATCGGGATACTGCGCGCAACACAGGTTTCAATCAGTTCGAGGGCTAAGGCGTCTCGACTTTCGTCATACGGCTCGTGACCTGAGTGCGGTTCTGTGTTGAAGCGGTTCGGATGGACATTTGCACGTGCGCCTGTCAGCAAAATGCCATCTACTACGTCCAGCAAGGCACCGATCTCGGTGATATCCGGCGCACCAGCGAACATCAAGGGTAGAGCTCCGGCGACCTCCGCCACCGCACGAAGATTTCGCTCGCCGACATGCTGAACGGCGAAACGGTTGTCGACGATACGGGCGTTTCCGATCACGCCAACCACCGGTCTGGTCATTATCGAGCGCTCCTAGTCCCAAGTGAATACCCATGCTGCCAATAGAGAACTCGAACGCCAAGCATTAGGCTGGCTGCCACCAAAATACCCAGCACTTCGAGACCGGGCTATAAGTCATCAACATCAAACTGCCTAACAAGCCGTCCTCTCATGATATGCTCGATTTGAACCAGTGCGATGCCGACTTCAGTCGTGCAGTTGTTGCCAAGTCGCTGCTCAAATTCGGCATAAACGGTTTCGCGCGTTCGATGCAATCCAAGTGCGATGATACAGGGGAATTCGAATAGGTGGCGATAGTTGCGATTGAGCGCGGCCAGCCGGGAAAATTCATCAGGGTTGAGCTTATCCAATCCAAGGCGGCCCTGTTCTGTGGTCGATGCTGGCGTCAACAAACCTGATCTTGATTCCTTGCCGGCAAGTTCAGGGTGCGCACGGATGAGCGCTAATTTCAGTTCGAGCGAGGCGCTGCGAACACAGGTGCACATTGCCATGTGAAGGTCGCGGATCGAAGCGAATGGCCGCTGTGCTGAAACCCGTTCTGCAACCCATGGCGAGTGCTCGCACACACCCTCGAGCGCAGCAACGAATTCGGAGTGGCTCACGGCATTAAGTCGCTGAAGTTTAACTTCTGAAACAGGGCTCGGCATCAAGTAGGGTGGCCATGTTGACATCTCATGCTGTGATGCAACATTGGCATTGGGCGGACTTGCCGTCCACCGTGATCGAGACATGCGAGCCGTCGAGTTTGTGCAAGTGCCCGATTGCTCTGGGACAAGGCCTGTGGAGTGGAATGTGGCTTGGTGCATTCCCGGCTGCAGTCTAACGCTTATCAAAGCTTGAGGACTGATCTGAGCCGGTATCCCGCAGTCGCCCAAATGAGACCGACTAGCGTCAGCGCGATCAGCATGCCGCCCGCCGCGCGTTCATGACCAAGACTGAATCCGAGGTTGAGCCGACCAACTAGACCAAGGAGCGCCATGCCGACAATGGCCGCGATAAGCGCTGCAATAGGGATTTTCTGTGGTTCACTGGCCTTGAGGCCTATGTACAACCCAGCTATGATCGTCGCTGGGTTCAATATTGCATAGAGCAGGATGGTTTGTATCGCTGTCAGCAAGGCCGAAATGCTCCGAAGGAGTGAAGCGGGAGGCCTATCATCAAAAAGCGTCTCGGTCGAACTCAGGTTGGCGACTAGTGCCGTGTTGAACCAGACACGGTCGCCTGCGTCTCAGCATCCGGAGCTGAGAGGGCGAACGCTGCAGTCAGGGACGCTTCTGGATCGGCCTGCGGTTCAATTCTAATCTGCATTGGATGCAGCGCGACCAATTCCGATAGCAGCCAGATCCGCTCAAACGCAAGTTGCGTCCAGCGCGCGGTGGTTTGGCAATCGCGGGCATAGCACTCGTAGGCATCGCGCTTAGCAGGCTCGCGTCGCATGCAGTCACCAACCCAACTGGTGCTTGTGCCGAGATAGAGCTGTTCGTGGGCATCAAGCAGACGAGGATTGCGGGCGATACGTAGTTCGCTGGCAAAGTTGATGGGACTAGCTTCGACCGTCTCGGTTGCGGTCGGCATGAGGTCGGTCAGGATGGCACAAATTCTAATGCCGCTCGCGTCCAGTTCAGCGGCAAAATGGGCCAGCGCCAACACCACGGGGCTTTCTGGCGAACGAGCCACGAGGAGCCATGTCTTGCCGTTCGCCGATGTCACGGGGCTCGCAAGAAATTGGGCAATGAATGCTCTTAGTTTGGCTTCTTTGTCTTCACGTTTCACGACGTCCATCTGCGGCTTGGTAGTCGACGTCATCTGTTTTGTTCCTTGGTCGTGCAGTGGCGGCATTGAGGCAACAACAAACGGTTAAAACGCAACAGGCCGTGGACGGCTTTACAATCGATCAATGGGTCCGCAATCATTTGTGAGGCTGCCCGGTTAAATAAGCATTGATTGTCGTCTCATTTTACGTCGTTCAGTTGGTCACATCACCTTTGCCGCGCTGTCGGCAATCATTCAGCTGGCGCGCGCCGAGCGAATTTCGACGCCATATCGGCAGCACTCGCGTTGTCCACATCACCGACCAGCAGATTGTCGCTGTCCAGCAGGATGACGTCGCTGGTGGTGTCGGCTAAAGCCGTGGTTTTTACCCGCGCCGTGAGATCGATGGATGGGGTGGTCGCGCTGTCGCGTAATCCGAGACGTGCAAGTGAGGCGGGTAGGATCGCTTCCGACGTTGGCATCACGGCCGCTGCGGGCAGTGTATAGCGCATCGTCTCGCGGGTCAGCTCGATGTCGACATCGCCCGAATTGGCTGGATTCTGTTTCGAGGGCATCGGTGTGACCGGCAACGAGCGTGTCATGGCAGCCGGTCTAATGTTTTCAAGGATGGTGGTTGCGGGGGCCGTATTGCTGTTGGCGGCCTTGACGGTGACTTCGGCTTCGCGGCGGGCTACTTCATCGCTCCAGTTCGCGACCTGAGCTTCGCGCCGTGCCAAGTATTTTGGCACGTAAGGATCGGCGGGTTGCTGGAAATCCGCATAGGGCCCGAAGGCAGCGGCCGCATCGTCCTGTGGGCTTTGGGTGGAAGCGGGGGCGTACTGAAAAGCGGCGACAGTGGCGGCGCGTGGGGGCATTGCGCGGGGCTGCGGTGTCAACGGCATGTGTGGCGCATAGGGCTGATTCTGCCCCATAGGACCGTTTGGTGCTGCCGCACGCTGTGGCATCGTGGGCGTTGGATTGGACATGAGTCCCGCAAATTCACCCTGACGCGCTGCTGGATAAGCGTTTTGATAAGGGGCTGGATGTCGTCCGACTGGCAACTGGGAATCGTGTCGGCCTGCCGCAGCCTCTTGATTGCGCAGGCGGCGCTTTTCCGATTCGACGCGCTTCGCCGCTCCCATTACCGCACCAAGAATGATCTCGGACCACGCGCCATCGGCGAACCGATAGACCCGGAACGCACGGCAGTGGGCGAATTTTGAGCCCTGTCGACCAAGCTTCTTCTGAATGCTAGCGGTGCGCAGCAACGGTGAGTACACCCTCTTGAAGATCTTCTCCTTCTCGAAACTTGAGAACAAGTTTGATAGCAGATGGGCTTCGAGCAGTAACTCTTGCTGCTCCTTAGGATTGCGGTTGCGCGGCGAATCGAGCGGAACGGCGACATAGTAGTCGCCGCCGTAATCGAACACGACATGGCGGAAGATTTCGAACTTCTGGCGCATGTCCGCATCACCGTGAATGTCGGTGAAGCGTGACAGGATCTGGTAGACGGGACCGCGTTCGGCGGCCTGCATCTTCGGCACCAGCCCCTGCAGCCGGTTCATCGGGCGGCCCATGGAGACCAGCAACAGGCAGATGTCGACGAAGATTGCGATGGCGAGTGGAACGTAGTCACGCTTCGACAATCCGGCTTGGTCCATGCTGAGATTGCGGACCATGGCTGACGTCGGGCTCTCGACCGATTGGATGGCCTTCTGTTGAAGCGCGCGCATTTCATCAGCTGATGGTGGCGCTTTGAACGACAGCAGACCGTAGAAGCTTGCAGTCAGACGGCGGAAAGCTTCGATTGTCGCTTCCGCGCCTTCAACCGCGGCAATAGTCGGCTTCTGCAATTCAGGCAATTGATCGATGGCGCGGACGACGCCCTTCAGGGCGCCCTGGAGCTGCGGGTCGGGACAGGAGATCGCTCCGCCCTTACCATCGGTGATGGTGGTCTTGTCGGCGCGCTCGGCCAGGTCGGCGCGGATTTGCTTCAATTGCGGATCTGTCCGGAACGCGTTGAAGCCCGTCACCGTCATATCCAGCTTGCGGCTCAAGGCGCGCATGAAATCGTTGCGGGTACCGGACCTGGAGTCGATCGTCGACTTGTCGTCCTTGACGATCTTGATCAGATCGCCATCGAGGGCCGCCATCTCGCCCTTAACGGCAGTGACGCGGCCTTTTACGAACTCGGAAGCGAACTGGAAGCGAGCTGCATCGTCTTCGCGCATCTTACGGCGTGGGCCTTCTCCGGGTTTCGAATTCGGGCACGATGTGCCATTGGCGCGCTCCTGTTCTGCCTTCTGCGTTGAAATAGCGGTCAGACTGACGAGCGTGCCCTGCAGTTGTTCCAGTCGGGTAGCAGCCGTATTGAGCGCTCCCTGAACCTGGGTAACGGCGCTTTCGGCGGACCTCGACGATTCCGAGCGGCTTTCCAGCACCTTCCAATAGAAGCCAAAGCCAAAGCCAACCGAAATCACAGAAAGGAAGACGTAGCCCGCCGCATAAATGGTCCGTGTAAAAAAGCCGATGGGCGCAAACATTTGGTCGAGCAGCCAAACGATCATTGTCATCAGCATCGCGACCGAGAAGCCGATGATAAGTTTGTGAACGAGCGGAAGTTCGCCCATGTTGGCCTCGATCAACTCCAACATGCCAACGTAGGTCGCAACCCACGACAGAACGCCGAGACCGAGCACCAGAAAGAATTTCTTGGGATCGCGCCGGGGCGTTTCCGGTGTCTGCCACTCTTGATGTTCCGATACCGCGGTGCGTGTCCGCTGACCGGCGTTCGAGAATGCATCCACAATAACTGACATGGGAACCGCCGCACCAATTGCCCTGATGCCCGAGCGCTCGAACGCTACAGGCACACCACCGAGCTTGCCGAACTAGACGGTGTTTCTGGCACCAGTTGGTTGTTCCTGCGGCGGCAAGGTGGCGATCCACCGTAAACCAATGAAGGGACGTTCATTATCGATTGCTGCCGCTGGATAAAGTTCCATGATGGTCGCAATAACGCATGGCGACGTGACCGTTGCTGCATCGGTATGCTACGCACAGCGGCCAGATACTGAGGGATCCCCGCTATGAGCGCCACTGCCAGCACTGTGATGTCCTCGCTGCGTCCGACGGCGCGGGCGTTGCCGGAGAGTGGTATCTCGAAGGTGTTCAATCACGGGCGGTATAAAGAAGGTCTAATTCCCCTATGGGCTGGTGAGGGCGATCTGCCAACGCCGCAGTTCATCTCGGACGCCGCCGCCAAGTCTCTGACCATGGGAGAGACGTTCTACACCGCCCAACGCGGTATCCCCGATCTGCGCAATGCGCTCGCGCGTTATTTTAGCCGCCTCTATGGTCAGACGTTCAGCCCGGACGAGTTCTTCGTTGTTGGGGGCGGCATGCAGGCGGTGCAGCTGAGCGTGCAGGCAACGTGCGGGCCGGGTGATGAGGTTCTGGTGCCGACACCGGCATGGCCGAACTTCGTCGGTGCGTTGAGCATTCATGGCGCCAAGGTTGTCGGCGTGCCGATGACGCTCGAACGGGATGGTTGGGCGCTGCCGCTGGATAAACTGTTCGCAGCCATTACACCCAGGACTAAAGCCATCATCATCAACTCGCCAGCTAACCCGACGGGCTGGACCGCCAGCCGCGACGAGTTGAAGGCTATCCTGGAGTTCGCTCGTGCCAAGGGCGTCTGGGTCATCGCCGATGAGATCTACGGTCGGTTCTATTTCAATGGTCCGCTGGCGCCGAGCTTCCTTGAGTTCCGCCGACTCGACGACCGGCTGATCTTCGTCAACACGTTCTCTAAGAACTGGGCGATGACCGGCTGGCGCATCGGCTGGATGCAGGCCCCGCCCGAGATGGGGCAGATAATTGAAAGCTTGATACAGTACAACACCAGCGGTGTCGCGACCTTCATGCAGCGGGCCGGAATCGCCGCCATAGAGGACGGCGAGCCCTTCATCGCTGAGCAGCTGGCTCGTGCAGTCCAGGGTCGGGACATCGTGAGCAATGCGCTCAAGGCCTTCAATTCGGTGCACGGGGTGCCGCCCGCCGGGGCGTTCTATTCGTTCTTTGCGATCGACGGCATGGACGACTCCATGAAGGCCGCGCTGCGCCTTATTGACGAGGCGAACGTCGGCCTGGCGCCGGGCATTGCATTCGGTGAAGCGGCGGAGGGTTATTTCCGCATCTGCTTCCTGCGTTCGGCGGCTCCGCTGCAGGAAGCTATGGTGCGTCTGACGGCCTGGCTCAAGACGCAGCGGTAGGTTTGCGCGGCTTTCAGAGCCTCATCTTTTGTTGCCCCACCCTGTACTTCCGCCTAACGCGAGAGGGGAAGACAGTGGGAATGCAGGAATCCGGTTCCCTTTTGGCGGCTGCGCGAGCCTTTCGGTGCCCATTGCGTAAATTGCCAAGACTAGCTAAGACTGCACAAAACTGCATTAAAATGCCTATCAACGGCAAGTGCGGAGCTTCAAATGAAATATAATGCAGTTTTAGCGACAAGCGGTGGGCTGGGGACTGGTCAAGCCCGCATTGACTTTGTCACGTCTCCGGAACGGTATCGTCACTGGAAGCTCAGGTTCGAAGGCGATACCGCGCACCTCATCATGGATGTAGACGAGACCGCCGGACTATTCGACGGCTACCAGCTGAAACTCAATTCTTATGACCTGGGCGTCGATATCGAACTGGCGGACGCGCTGCAGCGCCTGCGCTTCGAGCATCCCGAGGTCAAGGTCGTCATCTTCAAATCCGGCAAGGACAAAGTGTTCTGTGCGGGTGCCAACATCCGCATGCTCGCTGGCACCACGCACGCCCACAAGGTGAATTTCTGCAAGTTCACCAATGAGACGCGCAACGGCATGGAAGACAGCTCCGAACACTCGGGGCAGAAATTCGTCTGCGCGGTGCGTGGCACGGCCGCGGGCGGCGGCTATGAGCTAGCTCTTGCCTGCGACCGGATCATTCTCGCCGATGACGGCAACTCTACCGTGTCGCTGCCCGAAATCCCGTTGTTGGCGGTTCTGCCCGGTACCGGCGGGCTGACCCGCGTCACCGACAAGCGCAAAGTGCGCCGTGACCGGGCCGACGCGTTCTGCACCACGGAAGAAGGCGTGAAAGGCCGTCGCGCCGTCGAGTGGCGGCTGGTCGATCAAGCCGTGCCGAATTCGAAGTTCGACGCAGCTGTGGCCGAGACCGCAAGGCAACTCGCCGCTCTGTCGGATCGTCCGGCCGACGCCGCGGGCGTTGCACTGACGCCGCTCGCGCGCACGTTCGCTGACAACGCCGTCACGTATTCTGTCGTCAAGGTGGAGATCGATCGAAGCGGCCGTCGCGCCACGATCCTGGTCGATGGGCCGACGAACGCGCCGCCCGCGACGCCGGCTGACTGTCATGCGTTGGGCGCCGAATTTTATCCGCTGAGAGTGGCGCGCGAACTCGATGATGCGATCCTGCATTTGCGGCTCAACGAACTCGATGTCGGCACGCTGGTATTCAAGTCGGCAGGCGATCCGGCGAAGGTCGCAGCCTTTGACGCCTTCATGGCCGCCCATGCGACCGACTGGTTTGTGCGCGAAGTTCTCAACAACTGGAAGCGTGTTTTGAAGCGCATCGACGTGACCTCACGGTCGCTCGTCGCTTTGATCGAACCTGGCTCATGCTTCGCTGGAACCCTCGCCGAACTCGTGTTTGCCTGCGACCGGTCGTTCATGTTTTCAGGCCCCATGAAGGGCGACAATCGCCCGGCAGCGGCGCTAACGCTAACCGAGCTCAACTTCGGCCCGTATCCGATGTCGAACGGTCTGACGCGACTGGCAACCCGGTTCCTCGGCGAGCCTGACAGCGTCGCGAAAGCCGAGGCGGCGATTGGGCATGCGCTAGACGCGTCCGATGCCGAAGCACAAGGGCTCGTCACGGCTTCGTTCGACGACGTCGACTGGGCCGACGAGGTGCGGATTTTCCTTGAGGAGCGTGCAAGCTTCTCCCCCGACGGGTTGACCGGCATGGAGGCGAACCTGCGCTTCCCTGGTCCTGAGACCATGGAAACAAAAATCTTCGGGAGGCTGACCGCCTGGCAGAACTGGATCTTCCAGCGCCCGAACGCGGTGGGGCCTGACGGCGCGCTCAAGCGCTACGGCTCCGGCGTCAAGGCTGATTTCAACAAGGAGCGGGCGTGAAAAAGAGTAGCGACGGCTGGTCAGGTGTGAGTTGCATGTTTTGAGCACCTGCGCAGTCGTTCATCCAGCCGCTATCTCCACGCGCGACCGCCCACTCACTAAGTGCTAATTACGATTCTAGGAGCCGCCCATGTCCACCGCCGCCATTCAAGGCACCGTCGACTACTCGACCAAGATCCCGAATAACGTCGGCCTTGCAGACGATGGGCGGGTGCTGAAAGCGCTCGAGCAATGGCACCCCGGCTATATCGACTGGTGGATGACGATGGGGCCGGACGGCTTCCAAACCTCGGACGTGTACTTGCGCACGGCGATCTCGATCGATCCCAAGGGCTGGGCGAAGTTCGACTACGTCAAGATGCCGGAATACCGTTGGGGCATACTCCTTGCTCCCCAAGATCCGGAGCGCACCGTCAACTTTGGCGGGCACAAGGGCGAAAAAGCCTGGCAGGAAGTGCCTGGCGAGTACCGCGCCATGCTGCGACGCCTCATCGTCATCCAGGGCGACACCGAACCGGCCAGCGTCGAACAGCAGCGCTTCCTCGGCAAGACCGCGCCGTCGCTCTACGACATGCGCAACCTGTTCCAGATCAACGTCGAGGAAGGCCGCCACCTGTGGGCGATGGTCTATCTGCTGCACAAATACTTCGGCAAAGATGGCCGTGAGGAAGCCGACGGCCTGCTGCAGCGTCGCTCGGGCGACGAGGACAAGCCGCGTATGCTCGGAGCGTTTAATGAGGAGACGCCGGACTGGTTGTCGCTCTTCATGTTCACGTTCTTCACTGATCGCGACGGCAAGATGCAGCTGGAGAGCTTGGCTCAGTCGGGCTTTGATCCGATGTCGCGCACGTGCCGGTTCATGTTGACCGAGGAAGCGCATCACATGTTCGTCGGCGAAACCGGAGTCGGGCGCACCATTGAGCGCACCTGCGAAGCGATGAAGGCTGCCGGTATCGAAGACCCCTACGATGTCGCCCGCGTCCGCGCGCTTGGCGTCATCGATCTGCCCACGATCCAGAAGAAAGCCAATCTGCATTTCTCGCTGTCGCTCGATCTGTTCGGTTCTGAGGTATCTACCAACGCTGCCAACTTCTACAACTCGGGTCTCAAAGGCCGCTTCATGGAGTCCCGCATTGAGGACGACCACGCGCTGACGTCGGCGACCTATCCGGTCTTGAAGTTCATCGACGGTCAGATCCGCATGGTGGATGAGCCGGCCTTGACCGCCCTCAACATGCGCCTGCGCGATGACTACGTGAAGGATTGCCAGGGCGGCGTGAACCGCTGGAACAAGATCATCGAGAAGATGGGCATCAAGTTCCAGCTCGCTCTGCCGTCGGTCGCATTCCATCGGCATATCGGCGAATTCAAGGGCATCAAGGCCTCGCCCGATGGCCATCTGCTGAATGAGACCGACTGGGCGACGAAAATGCACCAGTGGGTACCGTCGAAGGACGATGGCGATTTCATCCAGAGCCTGATGCAGCCGTGCTGGGAGCGTGGCCGTTATGCGAACTGGATTGCAGCCCCGAAGATCGGTATCGACAACAAGGGCGGAGATTTCGAGTACGTGAAGATTGCCCGGGAGTGATGTAATTCTTAGCTCGCCTGCCTGGGTGCTCCCTCCTTCGTCACCAAGGAGAAAAAAGGCAACTTGCGTCGCGATAACTCCAGAATGACAGAACCCGGAAACAGGCTCATGCTAAGGCACCGAGGGAAAATGGGGGCAAGTCCGTTCAGGAGTGCAATCCATGGCCATCGAAGACAAAACGGTGCTGACCGAACAGGATGCTCGGCAGGGCGATACAGGGCACGGCGTGCGCTACGTACTAGGGATTGGTCTTTTTCTGGCGGTCCTAGTGATGATCGGGGTGCTGACATTCGCGACTTGAGGCGATCTTCGCACAAATGTGCGGTGCAATCGTGAGTGCTCAGCCCGCCGCGGCCCTAAAAAAGCAGCATGTGATCGACCCCGAGATCTGCATCCGGTGCAACACGTGCGAGGCAACGTGCCCGGTCGGCGCGGTGACGCACGACGACACCAACTACGTCGTCGATGCCGAAAAGTGCAATTTCTGCATGGACTGCATCGCGCCCTGTCCCACGGGCTCGATCGACAACTGGCGCGTGGTGCCGGCAGCGCGTGTCTATTCGCTGATGGAGCAATTCGGGTGGACCGAACTGCCGGCGCAGGATACGCAGAACCACGGCAATGCGGACGCTGTGCAGGCGCTCGAGGCCGATGTCGACGCGCTGCTCAACGGCGCGCATGCGGGGCTCGGTGGCAAGGCGGTGGCGCCGGCCTCGGCCGCCAAGCCGACCGTCAACATGTACCGCCGCGATAAACCTGCCATCGCCACTGTGCAGGGCAATTTCCGCATCACGGCCGACGGCACCGACAGCGACGTGCGCCATATCGTGCTGGGGTTCAAGGATGCCCAGTTTCCCGTACTCGAAGGCCAGTCGGTCGGCATCGTGCCCCCGGGCACAAAGCCTGACGGGCGGCCGCACGATATCCGGCTGTACTCGATCGCCTCGGCCCGCGACGGGGAAAAGCGCAACGCCAACAACGTGTCGCTGACGATCAAGCGCGTCACCGGCGGCATCGGCTCCAACTACATGTGTAATCTGAAACCCGGCGACCGGGTCACTGTCACCGGCCCGTTCGGGGCGACGTTCCTGATGCCGGATGACACCACCGCCAACATCATCATGATCTGCACCGGCACCGGTTCCGCACCATTCCGTGCCTTCACCGAGCGGCGACGGCGCGCCATGCAGAACGCGGGTGGTCGCCTCGTGATGTTCTTTGGCGCGCGTACGCCGGAGGAGCTGCCCTACTTCGGGCCGCTGCAGAAGGTGCCGGACAGTTTGCTGCGCAAGCATCTGGTGTTCTCCCGCATCGAGCATCAGCCGAAGGAATACGTGCAGGACCGGCTGCGGGCCGAACAGGACAGTGTGGGACAGTTGCTGGCGGTGCCCCAGACCCACATCTTCATCTGTGGACTGCGGGGCATGGAGGTCGGGGTCGACGAAGCGCTGGCCGATATTTGCCGTAGTCGCGGCATGGACTGGGCGGCGCTGAAGCCCGAAATGCGGTCGGCCGGGCGTTATCATGTCGAGACGTATTGATCCGATAAAAGAATGACGGGGAGGCCGTGGGGATGGCGATACAGGAACGACCGGGCGTTTGGATCGCGCCGTCGGGTGCCTACAACGCAGCCGTCGACATGGTGGACCGCAACGTCGCCGAAGGGCGCGGCGATAAAGCCGCCTTCATCGATGCCTCGGGCGCGCTGACCTATGGTCGGCTGCAGGAGCGCTGCAACCGGTTCGCCAACGCCATGTCGCGGCTGGGCATACCGCGCGAACACCGGCTGGCGCTGATCATGCTCGATACCAACGATCTCCCCGTCGCGTTCTGGGGCGCGATCAAGGCCGGCGTCGTGCCGATCCCGCTCAACACGCTGCTGCCGCTCGACCAGTGGCGCTATATGATCGAGGACAGCCGCGCCGACGCCGTTGTCGTTTCCGCAGCGCTGTTGGAGCGCGCCGCCCCAGTGCTTGTCGAGATTGCCAGTCGGCGACATTTGCATATCATCGTCAGTGGTGCTCAGGCGGCGGCGGAGTTTATCGATTTCACGGATCTGCTCTCCACCAGCGAGCCGGACTTCGTGGCCGTCAATAGTCACGCCGATGACGTCGCGTTCTGGCTCTATTCGTCGGGCTCGACGGGTACACCGAAGGGCACGCGACACGTGCACGCAAGCCCTGCCTTTACGGCACGGCTGTATGGGCAGCAGGTACTCGAGATCACCGCCGACGATGTGGTGTTCTCGGCTGCTAAGCTGTTCTTCGCCTACGGCTTGGGCAATGCCATGTCGTTTCCGATGTCGGTCGGCGCGACCGCAATCCTGTTGTCCGACCGCCCGACGCCGGATAGCGTTTTGGATACCTTGCGGGCTCATAGCCCGACGATCTTCTGCGGAGTGCCAACGCTGTATGCGGCTCTGCTCACTCATGCTGGGCTGGGGCGTCGAGCCGGGTCATCGCGGCTGCGGTTGTGCGTCTCCGCCGGTGAGGCGTTGCCCGAGGAGATTGGCCAGCGCTGGCAGGCGACGACCGGCGTCGAGGTGATCGACGGCATCGGCTCGACCGAAATGCTGCATATCTTCGTGTCGAACCGGCCGGGGTCAGTGCGCTATGGATCGTCCGGCCTACCGGTGCCGGGCTACGAGGCGAAGCTACTCGATGATGCCGGTGAACGAGTTTCTGTTGGCGAAATCGGCGAGCTTGTGGTCAAGGGGCCGACGGCTGCCGACGGCTACTGGCTGCAGCGCGACAAATCCCGCGCCACATTCCGCGGCGCCTGGACCCATACCGGTGACAAGTACCGGGTCGGCGACGACGGCCTCTATTACTACTGTGGGCGCACCGACGACATGTTCAAGGTCTCCGGCATCTGGGTGTCGCCGTTCGAGGTCGAGTCCGCGCTCGTGTCGCACAAGGCCGTGCTCGAGGCGGCGGTCATCGGGCTCGACGATGGCGACGGACTGACCAAGCCCAAGGCGTTTGTGGTGCTGAAGCCGGGCATCACGGCGGACGAGGCGTTGTTCGAGGATATCAAAGCGCACGTCAAAGCGCAGGCGGGACCGTGGAAGTATCCGCGCTGGATCGACGTGCGGGCGGACCTGCCGAAGACCGCCACCGGCAAAATTCAGCGCTTCAAGCTGCGCGCTGAGGGGACGGGTTGACTTGTTTTGTTTAACCGCGACCCCGATAGCTAGCGACGCCTTGCTCGGGCAGCCACACGCCTTGTGGTAGCGTACCGGTCTGCCAGAACACGTCGATCGGTATGCCGCCGCGTGGATACCAGTAGCCCCCGATTCGCAGGAACACCGGTGCCAACAGTTCAACGAGCCGCTTGCCTATGGCAACCGTACAATCCTCATGGAAGGCACCATGATTGCGGAAAGATGCCAGATACAATTTAAGGCTTTTGCTTTCGACGAGCCAGTCGCCGGGTATGTAATCGATCACGAGGTGCGCGAAATCGGGCTGACCGGTCACTGGGCACAGCGAGGTGAATTCGGGAACGGTGAAGCGCGCCACGTAATGCGTGCCCGGATGCGGATTGGCGACACGCTCGAGGTCGGCTGCGTCAGGGTTTGTTGGCGGGGCGACTTGCTGGCCAAGTTGGTTGAGCGGAAGGGGTGGTGATTTGATCATTGATCAATTCTCACGCTACGGCCATGCCGCGACGCTCATCGCGGCGGCGCAGCCAGGCAATCAGTGGAATAGAAAGAGCGACCATCCATGCCTTGCCTACAATCTGGCCTGCAAGATAGTCGAAGTTGCCGAATGCGAGGCTCAGGAACACGACGCTATCGACAACGAGACCGATCATACTGCTCGCGGCAACAGCCAGCACCAGTCCGCGCTTTTGCAGTGGGGTGAAAACAGCAAAATCGGCCATCTCGGAGATCAGGAATGCCGCCGCTGACGCGGTCACAAGCGCTGGAGGTGCGAGTAGTGCGGACAGTGCGGTGCCGAAGAGAATGGCCGTGATCGACCAGAACGCGCCCAGTCTGCGCTGGACCAAATCGCGTAGAACGAGAGCGAGGCCGATCATCAGCACACCGCTGGGTGCCATCAAGCCGGGCGCGACGGGGATCAGGCACGGACCGTTTGGTACACATTTCGTGCCTGCGTTGCCGATGAGCCAGTTGGCCATGGGGATGCAAAGAGCGAAGGCTGCCAAATATAGCAATCCCTCCGCACGCGCGCGGGATAGCGGCATGGTGGATCTCCGATTTATCAAGCGCAACGAGATGGCGCGCCGGCCAGTTAGGCCAAAGTGG
>JANNRP010000359.1:0-1516 GCA_031401535.1 Hyphomicrobiaceae bacterium
TAATGACCCCTTCGCTTCCAGCCCAAGGTTCAGCACGCTTTTACCAGTATTGCCGAGTTGGAAGCCGCGATCCACGACTACCCCATGCAACACAATGCCGATCCGAAACCGATCGTGTGGACCAAGTCCGCTGAGGTCATAATAAAGAAAGAGCGACGGGCGGTCAAAATTAAGCGGAGATTGGCGGAGGGGGTGACTGCCATCTCGATCGCTACGCACTGACATTATATGATTATTCTGTGCGTTCTTCATGAACCACCCTAAAAACTGATTGGTTGCGGGGGTGCGCAACGGCTATTGCAGTACTGGGCTGGTGTGCGGATCAAAGCGTAGAACACCGCGCAGAAATAATTCTGGATTTCAAGCGCTTAGATAAAGTTTTCTCTGATGCGATCGATCCGTCTTGGGTAGCGCGGTTCTCAATGTTGCTGATGAGATCTCCTTGCTATCAACTTGGCCGCTTAGCGGTTGCTTGACCGTGTTGGCGAACCGCAGCAGGAGTCGACCCCGTTGCTGCCCTTAACGCCGTCGTCAGATGTGCCTGACTGGAAAATCCCGTCGCTAAAGCAATTTGCACTATCGATAGCGCGCCAGATACCAGCAATCGCTGCGCTTCCTCCAAGCGACGGCGCATCACGTAGCCGTGTGGCGTCTCGCCAGTGGCGGCTTTGAACGTTCGGAGGAAATGATAGGGCGAGAGGCAAGCTGCTGCTGCTATTTCGGCCAGCTCGATTCTATCTCCAAGATGAGCTTCGATGAAGTCGCGGGCGCGGGCGACGCGATGGTCCAGGCCGAGCGAACGCAGACCTGGCGCGGCCACCCCGGCTGACATCGGGAGTGTCAGCGACAGGATCGCCGTACCGATGCTCTCGATGTAGAGTCGATTGATCGGCTCGCCTGAGCGCAGATAGTTTGTCGCCAGCTTTCCGAGTGCGCCGATTTCGGCATTTGGAGCCCACGCCAGCACACGGTTGCCGCCGATGTTCAGTCGGTCGTTTCCATCAGTCTGTTCGGCGACGCGCACGGGGTCGAAATAAAGCACCAAATTTGGCTCGTAGTTTCCACCCTGCAGGCGCAAATCCGTCCCGGCGGGCATAAAGCAGACGCTTTTCGGTGTTGGCTCGAGGCGCTGGATACGATCACTGTTCATGCCGAAGCGGATCGGTGGGCCATCGACATGGACTTCAATGCAATCCTTCTTGCTCTGCATCCGCAATTCGACATCGCCTACGTGTGGACCGCCGAGGGCTGGCTGTATCTCGCCATCGTGCTGGACCTGTTCTCGCGACGGATCGTCGGCTGGAGCCTGAGCGACCGGATGAAAAGAGGCGTGTGGCGAAGCGCGCGGGGCGCGACGCGATGGATGCCCTGCAGCACGATCGACCAGCGTCGGCCACCTGCCGGACTGATCCATCATTCGGACCGCGGCAGCCAATACTGTTCGGACGACTACCGACGGCTTCTCAGAGACTACGGCTTCGTCGCTTCGATGAGCGGCCGCGGCAACTGTTACGAC
>JANNRP010000360.1:0-4049 GCA_031401535.1 Hyphomicrobiaceae bacterium
CGGATACAAAGTTTAAGGATCATGATTGAAACAGAGGGCCACCCTCTGTTTCGATGATGCACCGGGTCGTTGCCTCGCCTAAGCCTCTGATCATTGACGAGATCGGTTATTTGCCGTCGGGCCGTGAACGAGCGAACCTGTTCGTCCAGGTCGTGGCGCGGTGCTACGAAAAGGGCTTACTGGTTCTGACCTCGAACCTGGCGTTCGGCAGTTGGGACGAGGCGTTCGCAGCCGACGCCGTGCTGACCGCCGCCATGCTCGATCGCATCCTGCATCACGCCACCGTCGTGCAGATCTCGGGCGAGAGCTACCGGCTCAAGGACAAGCGGCGCACCGGCATCCTGGCCCGGCCGCAGCCTAATCCGACACCGACGGCGACCGCCAGCCCGAAGGGCAAAGTGACGAAGGAAGAAAAGGTTTAAGCGTCAGTGTTCTCGCTCGCGGGAACACTGACGCAAAGCGCGGGCGGGTCAGGTTCAAGTTGGCGACAACGGCAAACCCGGGTCATGTGTGGACGACGCCCGCGTTGCAAGGAGATTCTGACGTTCTGCTTGCGGTCGGGTGCAAGTCATGTGTCCGGCCTTTTAACGCGGCACTTGACCGCTGGCCCAGATGTTATCCGCCAATCAAGTCCCAATCAGTTTCTCGAGTTTTGACACCCAATGACCCGGGACGGGTTTTCTTGATCGTTAGATCGACCGGTTCGCATCACATCATAAGCACCCTCGCAATTACTTATCGCACGCTGAGCGAGCCAGAAGCACTCACCGCCGAGCCTCTTTTAATTGGCTACCGCAAGCGTCGGCTTACGATAGATTCCGCCTTTGGCGAAAATAGCCCATGCAATTCTTGCCATTTTGTTGGCAAGTGCCACCGCGACGAGTTTGGCCGGTTTCTTGGCCAATAGCTTTGTCAACCAAGGGTGCTTGTTGGGATGCGTGCGCGCATGTCGGATCACTGCAGTCGCACCTACTACCAATAGTTTGCGCAAGTATCGGTCGCCCTGCTTGGATATTCCACCGAGACGGTCTTTACCTCCAGTGGAGTTTTGTCGAGGTACAAGACTAATCCAAGCGGCGAACTCTCGCCCCGATTTGAACGCGCTAGGATCAGCAACGGTCGCCGTGATCGCGGTAGCGCCCAAAACGCCAATACCTGGAACGGATTCGAGGCGCCGACTTGTATCACTGGCCCGGCGTTGCGTCTGGATGCCGCGCTCCATCTCGGCAATTTGCAACTGCACGGCCGTCAATTGCGCGACGAGAGCCCGCAATGCTTGCTGCATAGGCGTCGGCATTTTATGCGTTGGGCCTGCTTCGGCAATAATTGCCAGCAGTGACTTTACACCGTCGATCCCCGTGGGCGCGATCAATCCAAGTTCCGCTAAGTGCGCGCGCATCGCATTGATCAACTGTGTGCGCTGTCCGATGAAAAGTTCGCGCGATCGATGCAACATTAGAGCAGCCTGCTGATCGATGGTTTTGATCGGCACGAACCGCATCGACGGTCGCGTCACTGCTTCGCAAATGGCCGCCGCATCAGCGGCATCATTCTTCGAACGCTTGACATACGCCTTCACGTAACTTGGCGGCATCAACCGTACCGTATGACCGAATTTCGTCAATTCACGCGCCCAATAATGCGCAGTCGCGCACGCCTCCATGCCGACCAAGCAGGGAGATAGCTTGGTGAAAAACGTCAAGACCTGACCGCGACGCAGCTGCCTAGTGATCACTACCTTGCCATCGATGTCGACGCCATGAGCCTGAAAGACGTTCTTGGCTAGATCCAAACCGATTGTGCTAATTTGCATGTCGACGGCCTCTCTCAAGTAATTCGTTCTTCAACGATCACCCTATCGCACACTCGATGCCGGGAGCGGGCGCCGTCCACTCCATCAGTTTCAAAGTGCCGTTGACAGGGCAAGCCGAAGCGGTGCTACGGCGTGTGACTGAAGCTGGGTCGGGGCCGCACTGCCCCGGCCCTCCATTCATTCAAAGTTTACACCATCTGCTGCTAAATTCTGCAGCGGGGAGGCCGGAAGGACTTTCAGGCAGACCTAGTGTTTCAATTCCAAAAGAAAACTCGAGCCGATGACGATCACAGCGGACAAGGCATATTTCATCAAGCTCGGTCGCGGCGGCGAGTGGTAGGAGCGCTGCCTTCGCGAAGGGGTGCTTCGCTTCGGGTATCGCGAGGCGTCACACGAAGACAGCCTACAAGGTCGGTGGGACAAGGTGCACGAGTTTTGGCTGAAAGCTCGGGGCGACCAAGGTGCTGCCACCCGCGATACAAAGCAGATGAAAATCTACTACGAGAGCGGCCGTAGTGCCCTCTTTGTCACTTTTCACGGGGACCTTCTGTACTAGTGCCGGGCTCAGCCCGGTGTCATCATCGATCCTGTTGACGACACCCGCGTCCGCCAAACAGTTGATGGCCGGCACAGTACCAGTGTCGGAGGCCAGCCACTCCGGACGGATCGACTGTCGGGCGCGCTGCTGCGCGTCCAGGGTTATCGAGGCACAATTTGCGCTATCGAGCAGTTGTTATATCTGGTGGGTTGGATCAATGACGAGCTGCCTCCAGCAGTCCTATTGGCCGACGAGGCACGTGCGGCCTACCTTTCCGCCATTGAAAATCTAATCGGGCTTTTGACGTGGCAAGACTTTGAGCTGCTAGTTGATCTTATCTTCGCCAACAGTGGTTGGCGTCGGCTTGGGGCTCTCGGCAAGACTTAAAAATCCATCGATCTCGAGCTTCAGCTCCCGAGCACCGGTGAGCTTGCGTTCATCCAGGTCAAGAGTGAGGCGAGCACTGCAACGCTCAGTGACTACCTGACTCGCTTCGACGCTTACGACAAGTATGACCGCATGTTCTTCGCTTGGCATAAGGGCACGGTGCAACTCCCGACGGCGGCTTCTGAGGTCGTTCTCCTAGACCGACACCGCATCGCCGAAATGGTTTTGGAAGCGGGCCTCGGCTCGTGGCTGCGCGACAAGGCTTCTTGAGCATACCGGCAGTACTCTAGGTATGCGAGCAGCCCGTCATCGAGGCTATGCAGTTACCTGGGCCACCACCTTGCTTAGCAAGGTGGCTCTAGCAAGGTGCGCTGCTCTAAGTTGCTGTTTTTATTGGTGGAGCCGAGGAGGATCGAACTCCTGACCTCTGCAGTGCGATTTTTCCCAGGCATGTTTTTCGATGACTCCGGATGCTCTGGCAGGTTCACTTCAACACACTGAATCAGAACATTTTTTCGGTGCTTTTGTGGAGTTCAATCAGACCATCAAAGAACGTCAAGAAACGCCCTCCTGCGAGAACTCAGCGTGAACCGATTCAGGGTCAAAAAGCTGACCGCTTGCGCTTTTTCTGCAAGCGGTCAGGGCTGCGTGAACAGCGTGAACGGGGACGTGCCTGACGATGCGCGAGGAAATGTCCCATGCCGACTCTCAAGGCCAATCATAAGCAAATTCTCGCGGCCAAGCCGGTAGACGGCAAGAAGACACGCTATCGTATCGAGGGCGTGCCGGGCCTTTGGCTCTACGTCAGTCCCTCCGGCGTCAGGACCTGGTACGCGCGCTACCAGATTGGACTTCCCCCGCAAAAGTGGAGGGCTTTTCTGATAGGTCTTTGGAATCAGAGGAGCGGGAATGGTCAAGATCAAAGACAAGCAGCGACGGGTTTTCGACGACGCGTTCCGACGGGAGGCGGTCAGGATCCTGGCCGCCAGCGACCGGACGATCCGGCAGGTAGCCGAGGATCTCGGCGTCGGCGTGTCGTCACTTGGCAAGTGGAAGCATCAGATCGAAGAGGCAGCGCTGCTGGCTGGCCCGCACGACGACGTGCACAAGGAACTGGCGCGCCTGCGTCGTGAGAACGAATTGCTTCGTGCAGAGAGGGATTTGTTAAAAAAAGCAACCGCCTTCTTTGCCAAGGAGACAAGTCGATGAGTTTCGCGTTGATCGATGCAAAGAAGGCCGACATTCCGATCGTCACCGCGTGTACAGCCTTGAACGTCAGCGTGAGTGGTTTCTATGCATGGAGGGACCGGT
>JANNRP010000361.1:0-2670 GCA_031401535.1 Hyphomicrobiaceae bacterium
TCAGGCCAAAGCCACGCCAAAACCCAAACAATGCCGCAGCCAGAACAATGATGGGAAACGGCACTTGAAGCGCGAAGATCGCAACGAACGCCGCACTCGCAATCGCCCAATCGGTGTTGCCTTTGAGAGCACGCTTTGCCAGCCGCAGCAGTGCCTCGACCACGATCGCGAGCACCGCGGCTTTGACGCCGATGAACAGTGCCTCGGCAATCGGCAATTTACCGAACGCTGCATAGGCCATCGATAGCGCGAGCACGACGAGTGCACCTGGGATCACGAACAACAACCCGGCGGCAAGTCCGCCCTTCAAGCCATGCAGGCGCCAACCCACGTAGGTAGCAAGCTGCATCGCCTCCGGCCCGGGCAGCAGCATGCAGAAGTTGAGCGCCGACAAATAGCGCGGCTCGTCGATCCACTTCTTCTCATCGACCAGCACCCGGTGCATCAGTGCGATCTGACCTGCAGGTCCACCGAACGACAGCAGCCCGATCTTGAGCCAAACGGATAAAGCCTCGGCAAAGGTCGGATGAGGGGCCAGCCCTTCAACCGGAACTTGCGACGTCGTATTGGTTTTGCTCATCTGATCACGCCTTCTTCGCCGGCCAGTTGTGCGTCTCGCCCGACGCAAAGCGCGCCCAGGCATAGAGCGCGTCATAGACCAGCATGCCGCGCTCAAGCGCCTCGTGATCGTCGGCACCGCTTAGATGCGAGTTTCCGAGCGAAATCGCCAACAATCCTGCCGCTTCCGGTGCGAGATCCATCCGCGCGGTATCGGCGCCGCGCACGATCAGCGCTACCCGATCGAGAGCCGGGTCCGATATTTTATACAGCTCAATAATCGTATCGAACGAACAGGTGGGCCCGCGATGCGTGATCTCGACGCCCTCGACATCGTAGGGAACGGCGTTGAGTTCGATCCCGGAATTTATCACCTGCGAGGTCTCGACATAAAAAAACTGTGCCGCTGGATCGAGAAACCGACTGATCAGCCACGGGCAGGCGATCCGGTCGATCTTCGGATTGACCCGCGTGACCCAGCGCGACGGCTTACCTTCACGGTTGCCGATCAGTCCACGCTTGGTAACCGTGGCCAAACCCGCAGCAATCCAAGCCACAAGACCACCTTCCAGGATCGACGCGTCGATCCCGCGCAGCCGCAGCTCAGTCGCTGCTGCCTGACTGACCTTCAGGCCCTTGACGCAAACGATAACGACCTTGGCGCCGTCAGGAATATCATCCGCCCAGCTCGCGGTTTGCTGGTGGTCGCGCCACACCGATCCAGGGATCATGAGTGGCTGTGCGTCGTAGTCTTCACATTTGCAGACATCGAACACGAGCGGACTGTCCGCATGACCGAGCCGTGCCGACAAATCATAGGGAGTGATGGAAAATGGGCCCATTGCTAGCGCCTCCTTAGCGGGATGGCGCGGCACTTGGGCAAGGGATCAGGGGTCGCCTGAACCTGGAGCCTGACGGGACGGCCGCTTGTGGTCCCGTGTCGGCTAATTGCTCGCACGGCGACAATTTGTCAACCGTGCGAGCACATTAAATTTTGTCAGACGACCGTCACATCGAGATCGCCGACGCCATCGACGTGACCCGTAAGGCGATCGCCTTTCTTCACTGCGCCGACACCGGCAGGCGTGCCTGTGAAGATCAAATCGCCTGCCTTTAGTTCCCAAAGACCCGAGAGATATTCGATCTGCGAGGGGATATCCCAAATCATCTGTGCCAAGTCACCGGTCTGCTTGCGCACGCCATTGAGATCGAGCCAGATCGCGCCCTTGGCCGGATGCCCGATCTTGGACACTGGCTGAATTGCAGTGCAGGGCGCGGCATCGTCGAATGCCTTGCCTACTTCCCAAGGACGACCGGTCTTTTTAGCCTCTCCTTGCAGATCGCGACGCGTCATGTCGAGTGCGATCGCATAGCCGAATACGTGGCTCATCGCATCGGCAGCTTTGATGTTCTTGCCACCAGACTTGAGGGCAACGACCAATTCGATTTCCCAATGCACGTCTTTCGACACCGCCGGATAGGGAAATTTGCCGTCCGTGCGCAGCGCGTCCGGGGTCTTCATGAAGAAGAACGGCGGCTCTTTATCGGGATCAAAACCCATCTCGCGGGTGTGCTCTGCATAGTTGCGGCCAACGCAGTAGAGGCGCCGCACGGGAAACAGCTGGTCTGAACCAGCAATCGGTAACGCCGCCTGAGGTGGCGGGGCAAACGCATAGGATGTCATCGGCGCAACGCCTCAATGGGTGTGGATTTGGATAAGCCCAAGCAGCTTTAGCAGACCGGCAGGCCGCTTGTCAGGGGGCACAGCTATGCGTTCCCGCACACAACACCGCCCGCGAGAACACGCCAAATCTGCTGTATCCAATATAATTCAGGCCTACGCCTGAGGTGCTGCAGCCGCAGAGCGAGCTTTGCCAGCGGCACGCTTCAACTGCTTACGCACGGCTGACGTATTGCCCTGGTTGCGCGAAACCTTGGCACGGGGAGCCGCACGGCGGGCTTTCTTTTTGCGCGTTTCGATATTACGCGGCGAACGGGCGGATTTTTCGGCCATTGTCTTTCCAAGTCCTTGATGTATCGAAAACCAAAGAAGTCGCGAGCCAGAAGCAACTCCGCCGCATCTTTTGGTTTCCTCTAGGCGATCATTGCTGC
>JANNRP010000362.1:0-2487 GCA_031401535.1 Hyphomicrobiaceae bacterium
TTGCCGATCGCCATGCCGTAGGGGATCAGATCGTTCTCGAGACCGGACATACCGCCAACGAACGCGTGCGCACCAATGCGGGCGAACTGGATGACAGCTGCCCCGCCGCCGATGATGACATAATCGCCAACGTCGCAGTGGCCAGCGAGCATGACGTTGTTGGAGAATATGACGTTGTTGCCAACCCGGCAGTCGTGCCCGACGTGGCTGTTGGCTAGAAAGGCACAGCCGTTTCCGACAGTCGTGACTGATCCGCCACCGGCCGTGCCGGGGTTCATCGTAACGCCTTCTCGGATCGTGCAGTCGTCGCCCACGTTAAGTGTGGCAGGCTCGCCCTTGTATTTGAGATCCTGCGGCTGATGGCCGATGGAGGCAAACGGGAAAATACGGGTTCGCGCGCCGATACTGGTGCTGCCAGCAACCGCGACATGACTGATCAACTCGACGCCATCACCCAGCGTTACGTCGCGACCCACCGTACAGAATGGGCCAACCGTGACATCGGCACCAAGCTTGGCGCCGTCCTCGATCACAGAACTTGGGTGAATACGACCGTTAGCCGTTGGGGTTTGACCCGCTGTGGTTTGGTAGGGCATCGGGATCCACGATCATGGCGCTGATTTCAGCTTCCGCGACAACCGCATCGTTGACCTTCGCTTCGCCAAAGAAGCGCCAAGCCCGACCACGGCCACGGATCTTGCGAACATGATAGTGCAGTTGATCGCCCGGTAATACCGGTTTGCGAAATTTCGCGTTATCGATCCCCATAAAATATACGATCTGCGGCTTGTAGGCATCGCCGAGACTATGCACGCACAGCGCACCGGCGGTTTGCGCCAGTCCTTCAATGATCAGCACACCCGGCATCACTGGATAGCCCGGAAAATGTCCTGGGAAGAAGGGCTCGTTGATCGTCACGTTTTTGACGCCGACGGCGGACTGATCGCGATCCATGTCGTACATGCGATCAACCATCAAGAACGGGTAGCGATGCGGCAACAGCTTCATCAGCCGGGTTACATCGGCGGTACCCAGCTTGGGCTTCGGGCTCGTCTGGTCCATATCCTTCATGCTCCGTCTACCACCTCAACCGCTATCGCCCTCGTCGTCGCCGACACCACCGCCACCGGTGGGTTCAGCTAACCGCCTCAACGCCAACCGCTCCTTGGTCCATTGCCTGAGCGACTGCGACGGCGTGCCGACCACTCGCATGCCTGGTGCCAGATCCTTGATCACGTGGCTGGAACCTGCAATTTGCGCGCCAGCTCCAATCTTGATGTGTCCTGCAACACCTGCATGGCCACCCATCACGACGAAATCACCCAGCTCCGCGGAGCCGGCAATGCCGCATTGACCGACGATGACGCAGTGCCGACCAATGACAACGTTGTGCCCGATTTGTACCAAATTATCAATTTTTGTGCCTTCTCCGATGATCGTATCCTTAAGTGCGCCTCGATCTATCGCGGAATTGGCGCCGATTTCGACGTCGTCTTGGATTATAACGCGGCCGATCTGGGGCACTTTCAGGTGTCCGCCCGCACCCATGGCAAAACCGAACCCATCCTGGCCGATGCGGGTTCCTGCGTGAATTACAACCCGGTCGCCGACCAGCGCATGGGTCAGCGAGGCGCCAGGTCCGACGAAGCAATCGCGACCAACCATGCAGCGGTAACCGACCACCGCCCCGGCAGCGATCACAGTGCCGCGACCGATGCAGGCTTCCGGACCGATCATCGCGCCAGGTTCAATGCTGGCGCCGTCTTCAATGCGCGCAGTCGCATCGATCAGAGTTTGGGCACGGGCGCCCATCACTTTCGGCCGCATGGCGTCTGGATAAAACAGCGCCAACGCCAGCGCAAAGCTGCGGTATGGCGCCTTGGTGAGCAGTGCGGTCGTTGCCAAGGGGAGGCGAGCGGCAAAGGCCGGATGAACGAGGCACGCGCCGGCCGCGGTGCTGGAGAGCTGCCCCAGATACTTCTTGTTGTCGATGAACGTCACATCCTCAACCCGCGCATCTGCGAGCGGGGCAACGCCGCTGAGCATTTGCGCAGGGTTCACACCCGGCGGCAGCTCGGCATCCACCGCCACGGCGACCGCGTCGAGACGAAACGGCCCTGCGCGGTCAAAGAAGCCCGGATGTTCCATAACAACGCCTTGAAAGAGCTGCTGAGATTAAAAGGCAAGCGGGACGGTTTGATCGATTATTCAATTTCCGCACGCCTCACATTGCAACACTAACAACCACTTCACTGCTTGACGACGGCAAAAGGGCGAGCCTGAGGCCCGCCCTTTGGAAAATTTAATGCCGTTTGTCGCGCCCAATTAGAACTTGGTCGACGCACCAAAGCGGATCTGCTGGGTTTTGTCGTAGCTTTCCTTGGTCAATGCGTGACCGTAGTCGAGACGCAGTGGTCCGAGCGGCGAGTTCCACAAGATGCTGGCACCAATCGCTGTCCGGATCGTCGCATCGTCAGCGAGACAGAC
>JANNRP010000363.1:0-5820 GCA_031401535.1 Hyphomicrobiaceae bacterium
CATGAAGCCCCAGTTCATCATGACGAGTTCGCGCTCCCCATCGGCAGCATAGCGAACCACCGGCGCCACCTGGCGCGGAAAAATTGCAGCGACAGGATCGAATGCGACGCTGCGATTGTGTGAGACACGGAACAAGTCACCGATCGCAGCGTGATTGGTAATCAGTGAGTAGAGATTGCACACGTGCGTCGTCCTCTTTCAGGCCGCTCGACTTCTCTCAATATGGGTGCTGTCGGCGGCAGCGCCATACTGTGTCGTAAGTGTTTATGCAGCGCCGAGCATGCGCTTGCCGGTCACGCCATAAATCGCTGTTATCGGCGGGATTTGTGCAACTTTTATGTAAGCGCCTCGCCCGCGTCGAGAGTCGCGGGTGACCGGGCTCTATCTCCCCCGCGCTGTGCCGGTGGCGACGGAACCCGCCAAAGCGGTTTCCGCCCATGCGGGTCACGATCCCATGGCGCTAGCGATGCGCGTGACGCAGAGATCAATCATTCTCGGGCAACGCACCCAGATCCTTGATGCGCGCACCGTGAACAACGCGCGCAATCTCGACCAGGTCACGAACCAGATCGATGCGATAAAAGATGGTGTAGGGATACCGCACCAGCGGCAGGCGCCGCACGTTCGGCTCGTCAGTGGCCGCTGATGCGAAGGGAAAATCAGCAAGGCTTTCGCAGGAGGTGCGGATCAAATCTTCGACGCGCTGAGCCGATGCAATGCTGCGCTGTGAGATGGCGTCGTAGATATCGCCGATGTCGCGTTGTGCCCGCTCGGCGAACACCACCTTCATGCGCGATGGCGATTCCAAAAGCCATCCATGTCGGCACCAGAGACGACGCGACCAGCATCCAAGTCATCAAGCCCCTCGCGCACCAAACGACGTTCCTCGTCGGTCAGCGGATACACGGCCTCGCCAGCCTCGGCGATTTGCTCAAGCACACGCGCAGCGTACTGCTGACGCTCTTCGGACAAGGTTTTTACTTTCTCGATCGCTTGTTCAAGAACTTTGATCATTAGCTGACGATACCACGGAAGCCGCTCCGCGTGTAGTGCCTTGCGGATCAATGTAGCCGCGCCCGCAAGCACATCCAGCGCCGGTTCGCATTTAGTGTAGCCCATTTCGGGCAACGTGTTGCCGAGCGTACATTCCACCGGCTGGACAGCTTCATCCACGGAACGCTTGCCCGGCATCCAGACACGGTTGGCACACGTCATCCGGTTCGTGATTTCCACGAGGCCTGGGTGCCCCGCACGCCGTTTTTCGTGATCTACCGCATCGACCAGACTGCCCAATTTATAACCGTCCTTGGCATCTACCACCACGCCCAAGATCGTTCAGCTATTGACGCTGAATGAGGGGCAGCACGGTCGCACGTGTGTCAATCGCCGTTGATCACCGTCGCTGGTCGCCTTATCTGTTATACTTAGGTGATGTTGCAGCCCAGAGTAAAACCAGCACCACAGATCTCGACAGTCCGTCCGCTGCGCAAGATCCACAAGGGCTTGGCCGTCAATTCACTGTCGGAAACTACGGATGAGGTTGACCTGCTCACCGACCAAGAGCGGTTTACTATTGACCCCGCATTCGAAACGGCAAAGCGCAGCGCTTACGAACTAAACGAGGATGGATTTAAAGTCGCAGCGACCAAAGCGTAAAAGCGGCGATGACCACAATCAGCCCACCAGCAAATCCCTGCAGTACTCGCGCCCAGCGTTCGAGACCGGGCAGCCATGCCGCCACGGCCGTACCGAGAAAGCGGCGCGCGACAATCGCCAGCATAGCCACCGTGCCGATAGTCAACGCGATCCCAAGTGCCAGCGATACCAGCACTAGTCCGACCATGACCGCGCTAGCCTGAACCCAGGCAAAGCCAAGCACCGAAATCGTGAGAGGACATGGCAACAGACCAATGCCGGCCGTCAACGCGTGCGCCCCGTCTTGATGGACGTGGGCTGGGCGCAGGCTCTGGTACAGCATGATAAAGCCAGCGACGATGACGAGGCCGTAGCCAAAGACCGTGAACACCGGGGAACCGCGCCCCGATATTGACGGCACTTGCCCAACGATAAATCGCAGCACGAGGAAGACGGAGAAACCGGACAGCACATGCAAGAGCGCCGCGGTCAGCGCAACCTGAACGCCTTTGCCTAGACGCGACTCCTTGCCAATGAAATATGCCGCAAGCGCCGCTTTACCATGGCCTGGTGTCAGAGCGTGCAAGGCACCAAGCCCAAAGGCAAGCGCAGCCGCGCCGATGCCCCCGGCACGCAGCTCAGCCGCTAACGTGCGCAGAATTCCGCCCTGTGCCGAAGCCAAATAGGTGATCAGCCAATCCATCATCTGTTACTTGCCTTATCCTACCCACCAGGATAGGTAAAGGCATGCAACACCACAGTCACCCCGACATCATCAAACGTCTGAAGCGTGCTGAAGGCCATCTACGCTCCCTCATCAGTATGATCGAGGCGGGTAAGCCGTGCCTGGAACTGGCGCAACAGTTGCACGCCGTCGAGAACGCTATTGCCAATGCCAAACGCGAGCTGATCCACGACCACATCGACCATTGCCTCGATGAGACGGTCAAAGGCGACGGCAAAGCAGCGCGGGCTGCTCTCACCGAGTTCAAAGCGCTGAGCAAATATCTATGAAAGAACTTGCTCTGCTCGACAAAGTCCGCGACTGGTTTGGTTTCTCTTCCGAGGTCGGCCACGCCGGTCACGGCCACCACCATGGTACGGAAAGCAGCCACGGCCACACGCACGGCGTTATCGATCCGATGATTGCGACGACCGAGCGCGGCATCTGGGCGATCAAGTGGTCGTTCGTAATTCTCGCCGTAACAGCTGGCCTCCAAATCATAGTTGTTCTGGCTACTGGCAGTGTGGCTCTGCTCGCCGATACCATTCACAATGTCGCTGACGCGACTACGGCCATTCCCTTGTGGATCGCTTTCAAGCTCGCGCAACGCAAGCCGACGGCGACATTCACTTACGGCTACGGGCGCGTTGAAGACTTGGCCGGTATTTCCATCGTTCTTATCATTTTGTTCAGCGCCCTAGTTGCCGGATATGAATCGATCAACCGCATCCTGCATCCGCAGCCAATAACCGGTCTCGGCTGGGTTGCGCTCGCCGGACTGGTCGGCTTCATCGGCAATGAAGTCGTTGCCGTGTTCCGCATTCGTGTAGGTCGCGAAATCAACAGCGCCGCGCTCATCGCTGATGGCTACCATGCCCGCACCGATGGTCTGACGAGCCTAGCCGTGGTCGCCGGTGCCTTGTTTGTCTGGCTTGGCTTTCCGCTTGCCGATCCTGTGATCGGCCTTCTGATCACAATCGTTATCTTCGGAATTGTTTGGCAGTCGGCGAAATCAGTGCTGACCCGCATGCTTGATGGGGTCGATCCAGCGATTGTCGGCGAAATCCGCCATGCCGCCGAACACGTTCCCGGCATCAAAAAGGTTCTCGACGTCAAAGCGCGCTGGCTCGGCCACAAGCTACACGCCGATGTCGCTATTCTCGTGGATGGTGCTCTCCCGGTTGCCGAAGCCGACAAGTTCGGTAAAGCGCTCAAACTTGAAATGATGGCGCACATTCCAACGCTTTCGGTGGTCAACGTCAGGTGCCACGGCGGCGACATGCTGGATCGCATCGCTGATCCCGTCCATCAACGCAGCCATCATCATGCGCCGCAACCGTTCCAAGTCATAAGTTCGATTGCCAACGGTGTTCTTGCGATTGTCGATACAGCCAACGGCGAGCGCATACGGCTTACGCTCGACCATCATGTGGAGGGGCTGCAGGCGACGGTCGCGATTCACCGTGCTGGCGACACCATCGAGACGTTAGTGATGCTGCCGACGACCGCGCAATCGTTCATTCTCGAAAGCGCTGTCGCGCCTAACGAGCCGCACGAGTTCGCCGCAGAACTTCGACTGCATCTCAGAGATCAAAAAGTTGTGTTGCCCTTTGCCATGACCGAACCGCCAGAACACCGCTACTAACTCAACGCAGGTCTGCAGTGGTGAAAACTAACAATCTGACAATGAAGGCATCAGCGCGCTGTGGGTTGCCGATGGTGGCGCTGTGCTGCCTCGTAGTCAGCGCTGCATGGGGGCATGGCGTTCATGGTGAGCATGCCAAAGTGCTGGCATTTGAGGGACCACTCAGCTACTTCCGGGTCGGCGCGGTGCATATGCTGACCGGTTATGATCACCTACTATTCCTGTTCGGTGTCATGTTTTTCTTGACCAGCTTCACGGCCGTAGTCGCTGGCATCACGGCCTTCACCATAGGCCACAGCATTACGCTTATTGGCGCGACGCTGCTCGGGCTCAAGGCCAACTATTATCTGATTGACGCCGTGATCGCGATCTCGGTCATCTATAAGGGCTTTGAGAACCTCGATGGGTTTCGTCGCTGGTTTGGCATTAATGCGCCAAACATGCTGGGCATGGTATTCGCATTCGGCCTGATCCACGGGTTTGGCCTTGCCACGCGCCTGCAAGAGTTTGGCCTGCCGCGCGATGGGCTTGTGCCGCGTTTACTGGCTTTCAACGCTGGCATTGAAATTGGCCAGATCACGGCCCTCGTCGCCATGACGACAGTACTCACCCTTTTTCGGACATCACAAGCCTTTGTACCCTTCACCGTGATCGCCAACACCGCTCTGCTGATCGTCGGAACCGGGCTGTTCTTGCATCAAGTGCATGGCTACCAACACAACGCATACCCGGACGAATTCGGATTCGGCACCGCTAGCCACACCCTCGACCATTTGAAGAACGATATTCCCGGTGGCGGATCCGAAAGACCGTTGGATGTGGCGCCAGAGGGGGCCAAATGACGAACCACGTAAAAATAACTGCGCCTAGTGGCGCTGTCCATCGTCACCCCCAGGCCAGTTCGGGAGCTGGCACGTTGCGCCCCAGCCGGTCTTTCGGCTGATGGAAATGCGGCGACATTGTTATAGCTATCGTCGGTCGGTGTTCATCCGCGCGCTCATGGCGTTGTGCTTTTGCTTCAGTGCAGTAACGGGTACGCTGAGTAGTTTTGAGCACGCACACGCTCATGAAGGGCATGCCGATCACGACCACGATGATGATTATTCGGCGTCCCACCCGAGCGATTACGGGATTTTGAGTACAATCGCGAGCACGCCAGACGGGCAAGCTCAATCACCTCACGATGGCGTTCACGAACACTCGATCAATATGACACTTCTGCTGACGTCGCCTGCGGTTGTCGCCTGGGAGCCGACAGTTTTGCGAAGCCGCTTCGGTTATGATCGCGAGAATTTGTCCGGCATTGCTGGCAGGATGCTTGAGCGCCCACCACGAAAGATATGACACGAGTGGCTCGCGCCGCCGCCCAATAGACGCGGTCGATGCTGCGCATTTCCTATCCAAAATCAAATCCTTCTCCAGCGATCTAAATCGGGGATCTGTTATGAAGCACCCACTCTGGCGAGCGGCATGCACGCTCGTGGTTATTGTTGCGGCGACTGCTCTGACTGAGCCCAGTTGGGCGCACGGTGTGCCGACCGGAGATCAGGCGTACATCGAAAATGTCAGTGGCCAAAACCTGATACCCTTCATGTACCTTGGCGCCAAGCACATGGTGACCGGCTACGATCACCTACTGTTTCTATTCGGCGTGATCTTTTTCCTGTACCGGCTCAAGGATGTCGGTCTTTACGTGACGTTGTTTGCGATCGGTCACAGCACAACACTGCTGTTCGGCGTGCTCTACGGCACCAACGTCAATGCCTATCTGATCGACGCCATCATCGGCCTCTCGGTCGTCTACAAGGCGTTGGAC
>JANNRP010000364.1:0-2208 GCA_031401535.1 Hyphomicrobiaceae bacterium
CCGCGCTATCAGAAACTGGCGCAAACGCTGCGCGACGCCGACATCCGCGCCGAGATGTACCTCGGCACCGCTGGCATGAAACCGCAGATGAAATATGCCGACAAGCGCGGCGCACCCTGCGTCATCATCCAGGGCAGCCAGGAGCGCGAGAAGGCAGAAGTACAAATCAAGGATTTGATCGAGGGCGCGAAACGATCCGCCGAGATCAAGGACTCGAAAGAGTGGCGCGAAGGCCGTCCCGCCCAGGTGTCGGTGCCAGAAGCGGACATGGTGGCGGAAGTGCGCAAAATCCTCGCCCGGCACGGGATTTGAATGATGCCGACGACTGAATTCGCGACCGTGAGCCGCGCTGACTATACGTCCGCTAATGACACCGTCTTGGTGGTCGGCAGCGGTGTCACAGCGCGGCCCTCCGGGGAAATGCGACCATGACCGCCGCCCTCGACCGTCAATCCGCACGCTGGCTCGAAGCGTTGAGCGCGCGCGCCGGCACCATCCTCAAAGTGTTCGATGGCGCCGGTTTCGAACTCGTCGCCCCTTCGCACATCCAACCAGCGGCCCTGCTGATAGATATCGTCGGTGAGCAGATGCGCGAGCAGACCTATGGCTGCGCCGATCGCTCGGGTCAGGAACTGTGCCTGCGCACCGACATGACCGTGCCGACCTGCCGCCTGTACCTGCAGCGCTTTGCCGACGCCCGGCAGCCAGCCAAATATTCCTACAGCGGCACGGTGTTCCGCCAACCAGTGGTCCCCGGCACCGACGGTCTCGATGCGGGCGAACTGCATCAGGTCGGCATAGAGGTATTCCACGCGCGCGATCCCATTCGTGCCGAGGTCGAAGTGCTCGATCTCGTGCTCAATGCCGTGCGCCGCAGTGAACTGCGCGCGGTCAAGGTCCGCATCGGTGACGTGGCGATCTTCCACGATCTGATCGATGCCATCGCCATGCCGCAGCGCTGGCGCGACAAGTTGTGCCACCACTACTGGCGGCCGCGTGCGTTCATGGCCTACTTGCGCCGCTTGACCAGCCGCCAAACGGCGCCGATCCCCGATGACCTCCGTCAGATTATGGATGTCACCGACGCTGCCAAGTCGGCGGCGGCCGTTGCGGGCTATCTCGAAGCAAAAGGCATCCAATTGCTAGGCACGCGCTCGCTTACCGACATCACAACCCACCTGCTCGAGCTGATGGCGGACGAGAGCGAGCCACCACTCGAGCTCTCAACCGCCTCAATCATCGACAACTATCTGAACATCCAGGCGCCACCGGCCGAAGCCTTGAAGCGCATCGCCGAACTGGCCGCACGCCAGCCCGGCCTCGACCTGTCACGTTCCCTGAGTGCGTTCGAACGGCGCCTTGAGTTGTTCGCCCAAGCCCGCATCGACACCAGCGACATGACGTTTGCTGCCGATTTTGGCCGTGACTTCGAATACTATACCGGCTTCGTATTCGAGGTGACGACCCCATCTGCCAAAAGTGGCAGCGTCATTGCGGGCGGCGGACGTTATGATGGCCTGCTGCAGGCTGTCGGCTCACCCGCACCCGTGCCAGCCGTGGGTGCCGCCATCTATACCGACCGGCTTTTGGCCGCCGCTTGGGGGCGCGAGCTATGAGCGATAATCTGATCTTCGCTGTGCCGTCCAAAGGCCGCCTGATGGAGCAATGTGCCGAGGCGCTGGCCAAGGCCGGACTGATGGTCAAGAAAACCGGACCCGAACGCGGCTATCGCGGCGAGATTGAAGGCCTCGATGGTGTCGAGGTGGCGTTCGTGTCGGCATCCGAGATCGTCCGTCACTTGCGCGCCGGCGAAGCCCACCTCGGCATCACGGGGCGCGATCTCGTCGAAGAGCACATCGATGACTACGAAGCCAAAGTCGATATCGTCCGTGCGTTCGCGTTCGGGCCAGCCGATGTGGTGGTCGCCGTGCCTGCCTGCTGGCTCGATGTCAGCGTCATGCGTGACCTCGAGGATATTGCGATTGCGTATCGCCGTAAGCATGGTCGCCGCCTGCGCGTCGCGACCAAGTACATGAACATCACACGCCGGTTCTTTGCGAGCCACGACGTTGCGAGCTATCGCATCGTCGAGAGCCTGGGGGCGACCGAAGGCACGGTGGCGGCCGGCAGCGCCGACCTGATCGTCGACATCACAACCACCGGCGAGACACTGCGTGCCAACGGTCTGCGCGTACTCGACGACGGCGT
>JANNRP010000365.1:0-17853 GCA_031401535.1 Hyphomicrobiaceae bacterium
CGCCGGGACAACAGCACAGCGACAACAGTGCTGATCGATACGGGCCCGGATGTGCGCGAGCAATTATTGTCGGTGCGCCTCAAGGTATTGGATGGCGTTCTGTTTACTCACGATCATGCCGATCATACACACGGCATCGACGACCTTCGGGCGCTGTCATACGCCATGAAGCGTCGCATACCCGTGTGGTTCGACGCACCCACGCGCGACAGCCTGATCTCGCGGTTTGGCTATTGCTTTGCAACGAAGCCAGGCGGCAACTATCCCCCGATCCTGAAGGCAAACGATATCGTCGACAGCACGCCGATCGAGATTTCTGGTGGCGGCGGCAACATCATTGCACAGCCGATCCCGCAACTGCACGGCGACATCATCTCGCTCGGATTTCGCTTTGGTAACGTCGCATATTCGCCCGATATCAGTGGTCTGCCTGACAGTTCGTTGCCGTTGCTCGAAGGCCTCGACGTATGGATCGTGGATGCGCTCCGATATGTCCCGCATCCAAGCCACTGGAGCGTCAGGCAGACACTGGAGCAGATTGCCAGACTGAAGCCGAAACGGGCTATTCTCACGCATCTGCTCGGTGATCTCGACTACGATAAGCTGCGCCGTGAGCTCCCCGATGGTGTGGAGCCGGCTTTCGACGGGATGGTGATCGAGTTCTGAACGTCAGCGTTCGTCTCCTTCCATCAGCGTTGTCTCATCGTCCTCGATGTCAGGGCGCAAGCGTTGATCGCCATCGGTCAAATCGAACGGCGCGGCGAAGGCACCCAATCGTGATGCATCTGGTCCACCTAGTGGTCGCCGCAGCGTGTTCCGGCGCACGTCGCGGCTCGATGACCACGGCCGATCGCCACGCTGCTGCGCCACGGTTCTGATCTCGACGGCATCGCCCTTGATATAGAGCGCGGTGGTGCCTTGGGCGCGTGACGCGAAGAAGTCGACGATGACGGCTCTCGGCGGGTTGCAGCCGTCTGGCTTGGGAAATGTGAGCACGAGAATACGCGCGCGCGAGCAGTCATCGGCCAGTGCCGCGGGATGACGCGCGACGGCAAGTGGCAATCCCTTGATGGTCGTGGTGCAGCCGGCCGCGTCACAACGGAAGCCTTCCGCTGCCGACACGTCTCGGGCGCTGCGTCCGTCGGCTTCGTGTTCGAGCGAACGGGTCAACTCGAACGCTGCGCCCTTGGCCGGCAGACTGGATAACAGGCCCGATGCGGTACGAACCGCAACGAGTGCGCCATCCCGACCGATCAGCACGTCAGGGCGATCGCGCAATGGCGCCAGGCCGAGGCCGGCGGCGACGAGTACCAAGCCGAACAGTCGCAGCCGTGTTCGGAACAGGCAAAGCCAGAGGCCGCCCAACATCATCAATGTGAAGGCGGCCGTCGGCACAGCCGGGATGCGGCCGACAGCGCCCGGCAATCGCGCAACTGCGTAGGCAATCCAGGTCATGGCGTCGATGCCCATTCCCATTGCCAACAGCGGCCATGCCTCAAGCCCGAGCGGCATGGCGACAAGCGTTGCAAGCGCTGCGGGCATCACGACGAGATTGCAGATCGGGATGGCGATCAGATTGGCGAGCACCGCATAGCTCTGGCTCTTATGAAAGTAGTAGGCGGCCAGTGGCGCCACGGCGGCACTCGCCACCAGCGTCGTCAGAATGATACCGCCGAAGAACAACAGCATGGTGATCAGTGGATGGCGGGGGCCGGTCCATCCACGCTGATCCTCGCGGTCGCGGAGCCATTCGTAGACGCACACCAGCGCCACGACCGCCGCGTAGGACATCTGGAAGCCGACATCGAATAGGTTATTTATGGGTGTCGCAAGGCATAGTTATGCGTTGCAAATCATCCTCAAGTCCCGTCAATCATTGGGTTGTTGTGGTAATTTCAATATCGCAGTTAAGCTCAATGAATACGGCCTTATAGTGGTGATTTGGCCGCCCCAAGAGCCGCCCCGGCGATAGCGTCGAAACCATCAATCTGTTAAACTAGTACGGATCGGTTGAGGTCTTACAGCCAACCCATGTTACCATGGGGCGGCCAATGGGGCGGCCAGATATTTATGAGGCGCGAGATGGCGGGACGACTATTGACGGACACGAGCATCAAGGCAGAAATCGCCCGAGTGGTGAGTGGGGGTAAGCGCACCGACGTTGCCGACCGAGGCATCCGCGGACTTGTACTTCGCATCACGCCGAAGGGCTCAGCGACGTTTGCATTTGCATACCGTCCGAAGGGGACACGCTCGACGCAGCGCATTACCATCGGCCCCTACCCCCGTTGCTCGCTTGCGGCAGCCCGTCAGATCGCCAAGGGACACTCGGAAGCCGTCGCCGTGGGCAAGGACGTGATCGGTGAGCGCAAGGCTCTCCGAGAAGCGGCCGTGACGGCAGAGGCGGACAAGGCTTCTCGGGTGATCGTTTCTGACGCCATCGGGCGATACCTCAAACACCAAATCACGAAGGCAACCACGCTTCGCAATTTCGGTCTGCTGTTTCGGCGCGATGTCATTCCTGCCATCGGGAAAAAGGCTCTGGCCGACGTTACCAAGCAGGATGTTCAACGCATCATCGACACCATTGAGGATCGTGGATCGCTTCGACAAGCAGGCTTGGCACTGGCGATCGTCCGCTCCATGTTGAATTGGTGCGTTGGTAAGGGGTACATCGATACGAACCCAATTGCCGGGCTTAGGAATACCAACCCTTCGGAGCCACGCTCACGGTTCCTATCGGTATCTGAGATACGAGCATTCTGGCGGATGCTGCCTGATCTGAATTTGCACGAGCCCGAGCGGGATATACTTCGGCTTCAATTGTTGCTTGGGCAGCGCATCGGCGAGGTTGCAGGCATGAAGCGGCACGAGATCGACCTCAACCGAAAAGTATGGGTGCTGCCACAGGAGCGAACGAAGAATGGCACGGAGCACGAGGTTCCCCTGCCGCCGATGGCTCGAGATATCATCGAGCGAGCGATGCGCAAAACGACCGATCGAGACCGGCGTCTATTCCCTCGCCCCGATGGGGTGACGATGACGAGTGCCGCGATTGCCGTCGGTGTTCAGCGCGTACAGGTCACGCTCGGGTTCAAGGCAGCAGACGGTTCGCCCAACCCGTTCACGACGCACGATCTCCGCCGCACGTTGGCAACGTGGCTTGAACAGTCAGGAACTCCGTCGAGTGTAGTGTCGCTGATCCTGAACCATCGTGACCGGATGGGCCAGAGCGTCACCCAATCGCACTACCTTCACGGCGACACGTTGAAGGCAAAACGCTTGGGTCTTACGACGTGGGAGAAGCACATGCGGGCCATCCTTGCAGGCGAAGACCCATTCGCGGCGACGTTCGACGACGCGGATGCCATCGAGGCTGAACTATTGAAAGACGCACCAGCGATGACCAGCAGCGTTGTCGCATTTAGGAGGGTTGCGTCATGACGCAGCAGTTTGACGAAGCTGAATTTGACGCCATTTTTGGTGAGCCTGAGCTGTCCGGTCCCCACTTGCTTAGTGTACTGGAAGCGCTCGGCGGCAATTTGAGCGTCGATGCAAGTTGGATATCGCGCAAGATCGCCCGCGCAGTTTGCGGTTATAGATCAGCTATGAGCGGTCGCGATCATGCGGAACGTACGCGACAATCTTTCAAGCATTTGGATACCATCGCCGACGCGGCGCGGCATCTTGCCAACCTGATCGACGGTCGCGGCAATCGCGCTCAATTGGTCACGGGCTTGATGTCGATCGCTATCGCTGACCCGATTTGCGGCGATCCCGTCGAAGCCGCTGATCGGTTGGCGACTTCTGCTCGGGCGATTTGCAAGGACATAGAGTTAGCGCGCGAGGCATGCAATCCGGTGAATGCGGAAGGCCAAGCGACGACCGCGTTGCTGATTGCACTGATCAACGTCTACGAAGCGGCGACGAGGCGTCGAGCAACCACCACGTATGCGTCAGTCACCGGGGAGACGACAGGCAAGTTTATCCTGTTTTGGGGGTTCGCTACGGCCGGGCTGATCAGTGATCAACTTGCGCCTTCCGCAATTCGTATGAGGTTGTCGCGATTGCGTAAGGCGCAATCAGTTATTGAAAATGGCGTCGGTGCGCGTTCGGCACATACGATTGATCGCAACATAATAAGCGCATCCAACGAGGTGCCAAATGAAGACAGACCCGCTAAGCCAAATGATCGAAGCCGCAGTGGAGCGCGCTCTCGAAAGACGGCTGCCCGACCTGCTCAAGGCTAACTTGCCCGAGCCCGTTAGGGCTCCTGCTGCGAGGCCGGTGCCGCAGATGGGCGGCGAGCGATTTGTGACGCTGAAAGAGGTTGGCCAGCGGCTCAGCGTTCACCGCACGACGTTGCTGCGATGGGAGCATCTGGGGTTAGTTCCCATTCGTCGCAAGCTGCCCGGCAACCGCACTGGCTGGTTGCAGTCCGAAGTCGATGCGATCCTCGCAAACCTTGGTCGCGCGCAAGGCGCAGCACGGCGCGTCACGAACTGACCATCGACTGACTGCATCACCATAGGCCGCTCACGTTGACCCGTGGGCGGCCTTTTGCGTTCGCCCCGCCGTGGTGCATCCCGGATCGCGAACGCCCGCCAGCGGTCAACCTGCGCGATAAGGCGAGGACGAAGGCGAGGCGGGAATTATCTGTACCAAATGGTACAGATAATTCCCGTGTCAGCCACAAAAACAAAGAGGTCGGACGTGGCAAAGGCGAACGACGCCGTGATGTTACTCCCGCCTCGGTCCGCGACATCACCGCCAAAACCGGCATCAGCGAAGGCCGAGATTGCGGAGATTGAGGAAAACCTGCTTCGGCGTGATCTTGACACGGCGACGAAGGCGACATTGACCGCCCGGCTGGTAGAGTTGCGCCGGTCGAAAGAGGAAGCGGCCAAGAAACTGGCGGATGAGAAGGCGGGGGAAGTTTTGTCCCAATGTGGGACGAAACTTCCCCCCAAGACCCACAAGCCGACAGGTGTCGGGCGTGGCACAGGCGGCGGCAGACCAAAATCCGAAGCCAGCGTCCGTGCAATCGCCAAAGAGCAAGGGCGGTCCAAAGATCAAGTCCATCGCGATCTTCAGACCGTAGCGGCGCTCGGCACCGAGACCCTTGAACGGGTGCCGAAGGTGGACGATGCGCTATTCTGGTGCGGGCGATTGCAGTCCGTGACGCGGATAAAGCGGCAAAGGTTGCGGCAGCGGAGCAAGTCGCGGCTGAGGCGCTGGCGGCAAAGGAAGGGCGAAAGGCAAAGAGGGCAAGCGGTGGTTCCATAAAACCACCGCTTTCTGATCAAGCAAAACGCGGTGCTGGTGTCAAAACCGGGTCTAACGCCGCCTCCAATCGCGATCTAGCGTCGAAGATGGCAAAGAGGGCCAAAAGTGTTACCGTGGTAACACCAATCGCCACTTCGGCAGCGTCGTGCGGCTGCCTCTGAGGCAACGCCCGCGATGATCCGGTCATGCTCGCCGGATGCCTTGAGACTGGCGATGGCCTCGCGGATGGCGTGTAGGCCGCGCGTGTCGGACTTGTCGGCCTCACCGGGCTTGGCGTGCATCTTGCGGCGACGCTGGATGATCCCGAGGATAGTCGGCATTCCGATGCCAGTACCCTTCTCAATGGCGGTCTTGATCTGAAAACTTGCGGTCCTGCTCGGGTTGAATTGCAATTCACCCCGAACCTCCCCGACCAACTCCCCCAACTCCTTGTCTCGGTCATTGAAGTGATGACCCGCAACGAGCTTGATCAGCCCGGCCGTTGAGCACAACGCCGCGCCCATGACTTCGCCGCGCTGGCTGCCGTTCTCCGCCTCACCGACGCTCCAAAGCTCGTTGTCGTCATAGGCGAACACGTTGGCCTCGATGGTCGCGTGACCGAGCAGGCGCACGGCCTCAACACGGTGATGACCGGCTGCGAGTTCGAACGTGCCGTCGGGCAACCAGCGACCCGTGACGGGTGCGTGCCTCAACCGCAACATTCCCACAGCTATCGGAGCGCAATATTGCTAAGTCGCTGTGATCGTTGCATATCCGCAGTTTGCGGACAGTCCGTACCGAGTTGATTGTTCGCGCGGAACGGTGCACCATAATGAAATGAGGCCCGCCCCTGTGACGGAGCGAGCCTCGTATCTCAACGGTGAATACCTTGCGAGCACACCGGAGACTGATGAAAGTGGTAGACCGGTTCGCTGGTCAACGCAACATCCCTCCCGCCTTTCAAGCCGACAACCTACGAGTTCGGGTGCAGTGCCCACTGAGTATGTTGCATCGTCGCAACAATGTGATCGAGCACATCATTTGCGCGGGCGGGGTAACGGACCTCTCCTGCGCCGGTCGGTGGATAAAAGCACCCGACCATAGATCGTGCTGAGGTCCTAGCGGGGCGGCGGTCCCCTAAGCATAAAACGACCGCGATTGCGCCGGGGGAATTTCGCCAGAAATGGACTTTCTACCCTCCTGAAAGCCTTCAGCGGCCCAAGGAAAAACCGACCTGCTTAATGCGGGATATCGGCGTGCCAGTAGTGCGTAACGGGCATGAACCTTCGGGTTCCTCTGTCACAGGCGACGATATGACAAATATTTCCCAGTGTACTGCGTGGGGGGTGGTCTGGCCGACCTAATCGGCATCTCGGATATACGGCGCTGAAACTGCTGATGCCTCAAGGTCCCTATCGCACGGGGCCGTTCCGCTTGGGCGGGGGGTATAGCGAAAGGCTACGCACAGAGGGAGGGAAAACAAGATGACGAGAAGCGCGAAGGGATATCACGGGATGCTTCCCGAGTGGTGCAGGAGCAGCGGTGCAGCCCGCAAGAAGGTGCGCCAGATGGAGGCTTACACCACTCGACAGTTGGGCACGTTCGGTGCGGCATCGGAGTGCGTCTCTCTGACCACCGGCAAGACCGTTGAGCGAGCACCACAGACGCAGCCCCGGCTTGCGAAAGCGCTGCGCGAACTACTTGGGCACAGCACGGGCGGCTATCTTGAGCGACAACTGCGCAAGCGTCGAGGCTTCAAAACGCAGCCTCACATTCACGTGGTCGTCGATCAACTTCGCCTGATGGAGGCTGAGGGGATCGTGCGTCTGTCGTTCGTCGAATTTGCCGACTGCACGAACGTATCAAAGGGGCTCAACCCGCCGTTGTATGTCGCGTTGGTGACACTTCTACCGACTTGACAGCACATTTGCTATTGGGGGTATTCGCCTCCCCGCTTCGTCGCCCGCGCCGATGCAGACTGTTTTGACGGTGTTCCAAATGGTACACCGTCAATCTCCCGCTGCGTCGCCCGCGCACATGCAACCGGTACCGCTGGAAGTACTACCGCTCGGGGTACTACCGCAGATGCAACTTGGCGCATTGCCGCAAATCAGATACCCCCGAACTTGCGTAATCTGCAAAGTGGGGGGACCGATGTTCTGGCGAAAAAAGCAAACTGTATCTGTGCCCGCACCGTTCACGGCGGCGATGCAAACTCAAGCCACGGAGTGTCTTGCGTATGAGCGCGCGTTGCTGTCTCAGGCGTCGTCCAGCGTGACCGTCCAGGCTGTTGCCGATCACGCGCCGATGGACCCCAAGCCGAAGTCGACCCGCCAGCCCAAGCCGCACCGTCGCGCCACCAAGCGCAGCACCGTGCGACCATCATTCACGGTCATCACAGGCGGTCGCTCAATGGCGTCGAGCCGGGTCACCATCGTCGGCAACTTGGCGCTAGCGATGCAGCCCATGACCGACCTCGATGCGGCTGCACAAGCGTTCGCTGACACGCTGATTTGGTCGGTAGGGGGAAGGGTCACCCCGAGCGAATTGCTGACGGCATTCCAGGGTGAGGGGGAGGGGTCGCGCAACGCGGCGGAAGCGCTCAAGCGCACGCTAAGGGGGAGGGGTGCGCGCTACGTCAAAATTCGTGGAAAGCATTATGTATCAGGATGTTACCTGAAAGGGTGACCCCTCCCCCTGTAGGTCCACGCGGGGCAACAGGCTGACCGGCGTTGGGGGGTCTCTTGGGGGATGTTCACCGGCCAGCTACAGGACGATACCGGATTAATATTGCTAGACTGTTCACCCGGACGACAAAATTTTATCGATCCTCACCGGCACGCAACTGTCCCTTTTCCCGTACACCTTGGATTAACTCGCTTTGAGTACACGGTCCTGCGAGGGATCATCTATATGACAACAATTCCACATCTGACGACGCTCCAACTTGAGGCCCTGCGTGACATGGGTCTCGAATGCTGGCCACCGGAACGGCTGCCGCAACAGGTTCTGGCGCTGATCTTCGGTCTGGAGCGGGCTGGCCTCGTTTGGCGCAAGCACGGGTGTTGGACGATCACCGAGGCGGGTGAGGCGGCGCTGGCACAAATAAGCCCGCCGCAGTTTCCCGCGACGGGCTCGAAGATGTCGTGAACTTTAGCGCGTCAGGCCGACGATCACGGCCATATGCGCCTGTGCCTCAAGATTGCGCTTCAGCATCTTCCGCAAGCGGCGCGCCTCATCTTCAAGTTGCTCAAGAACTATGATGGCACGCGGGCCGATCATGGCCTTCGAGGCGGGCTGGTCAACGGTCTCAATCGGGGCGGCGGTGGCTGGGGTCGTCATGATGCGTCGTTCTCCAGTTCGGTTGCGGTGATATTGGCGGTCTGTTGAAACTCACCTGTGGTGATGGTCTCGGCGTACCGGGCGGCACGTGCTGCCCGTGTCAGGTTGTGGCGGCTGGGGTCATCGGTGACGCTGTGTAGCTCAATGCGTAGTGCGGTGCCTGCCTCGCCGAGCGCGACTGCCGCGTCTCGCCAGCGCTGTAGTCGGTCGGGTGCGATATCGACGTGCGCAAGATGTTCCGGCATGTGATCTCCTGATGTGTGTTTGCTGCTCTAGGGGGTTGACCGCTGGCGGCGATATGCCAGCGGTCGGGGGTGTAGCCTCAAGCGGCGGCGACACGCTTGCAGCGACCTTCTGTGTGACGACTGATGATGCCATCGGCCTCGAACGCTGCAAGCCACTTGGATGCCGTGCCTTTGTGTACGCCCCAACGTGCGGCAAGCGTCTCCTGTGACGGCAACGCTTCCCCGCGACCGATGAGCCGGATCACGTCGGCCGATGCTGCGGCCTTGGTTGCAACCGAGCGTGTCGGCAACTGTTGACGAGTGCCGCCCTTGGGGCCTGGATCGTTGCTATTGGCGACCGTTGCGATGGTTGCCGGACCTTTCGCAAACCCCTGTCGTTGTTGGGCAACCGTTCGGTTGCCGCCATGGTTGCCGAGCCCGATGTGAAGGAACACGATGGTTCCCAACTCCGCAATCAGGACAGTGACGAATGGCAACAACAGCACGAGCCGGGCCTCGATGTCCGACGCGGTTGCCGTGACGCCCGGCAACGCGGCGATCACTTTTGCGGCGTGTCCGTAACCGCCCGATGCTGGCAGCTCCGGTCCCAACTCACGCAGGGTGCCGTTGTGACCACGGATCGCAGCCTCATAGACGGCCAGCGTCGCCTTGACGCCAGCGCAGTTCTTGCCGTCGCCGCCCTTGCAGGCGGCATCGAGCTTTGACGTTGCGGCACGGTGCATCGCCTCTGCCTGTGCCAGCAACTTGAGTTCCCGTGCCCGTGCTGCATTTGCGTCACCGATGCGTGCGGCCTTGATGCCCGACGTCTCGGCATTGCGTGCGCCCGAGGATACGACGACGTAGCCCGTGGCACCGAGGAACAGCACGGCCAACAGCAGCGCGGGCATCACAGCACCCGACCTGAGTTGTGGCCAGACCATGTGACCGGCGGCGATGGCAGCGACGAGCGCGGCCAACGCCAGCACGTGGCTGGTGTTGATCGGCCCGCCATCAATTACGTCCTTGAACAGAACGTAGCCGGTGACCCCCGGCGAAGAAGGTGCCGAGGGCAATTGCGCCCGGCGAGCGAATGGTTGTATGCGTTGTCATGGTTGGTGATCCTATGTGAGTAGGGTTGTCGACAAGGCCCTGGCCGGTGTTCAAGCACTGGTCGGGGCCGCTTTGTTTGAGGCATCCGAAGATGCCACAACCGCGATAATGCACTCTTGACGGAGTAATGTCAATATATTGCTTATTGCGTAAATATCTTGTACTGTGATCGGCATGACCACCTGGAGGGCCACATGACCGATGAACCACGTAAAACGATGATCTCGATGCGCTTCGACATTGAGTTAAAAGGGCAGATAGAGGCGATTGCCGAGCGGGAAGACCGCACATTCGCCGCGCAGCTCCACCGCATTGTTAGGCAATGGATGGACGAGCATCCCGACGAAGTGCGACCAGCGACATTGAAGAAGGGCACAAAGCGATGACCAGCAACCCGTACACGAGACCCATAGTCGATGCGCTTGTCGCAAAAGCCACGCCGAACCATGCCTATCCTGGGCTTGTCGATATTGTTGCCGAAGAATTGACGGCATTTTGGGAAGCCTACGAAGCTGCGGCGATGTTTGGTTCTACACCTGCTGAACTCCGCAACTATGCCAAAGGCATCAGGAAGGCCGCTGACCGTTTGGTGCGCGCGATGGAGGCGAAGGAGCCGCAAGGTCCCGCGAAGTTGATGCAGCTATTGATCCATCACGGACTTGCAAAAAAACACGGGATTGGTGTGTTCGCGCAAGCTGAGGCATTGAACCCTAAAGCTGTAGATGCGCTCATGGATGCTGACGAGGCACCGCATCAGATGGTTGCTATTGCGAAGGCGTTGGAACTGTTGCACGCGGTCGCATCGCACGCGGAGATCGATCGTGGGCCGCAATACCGCGCAGACTTTCATGGAGGCGGAGAGACGGCCATCAACGAGTGGGTCACAGCCCTCATAAAACTTTACGAGAGGATCACTCTGAGGCCCGCTTCGATCTCGAAAGACCTTGGCGAGTATGGCGGGCCGCTGTGTCGTTTCGTTTGCAATGCCGTCCGCATTGGCATAGGCGCTCGGGCACCTGCCGACAGCTTGCTTGCCAAGCGCATAAACCACGTCATCGAGGACTTTAAGAAGGCTCGGCAATCGCCCCCCTTGGTGGCGATCAGCGAGACGCAAGCTGTGACAATGCGGCAGTTTTCGACCATCCCCAAACTCGCTGAAAAATAATCCAACTTTGGGGATTACTATTAGTTTTCGAATTGGGCGACCTTGCAACCATCAACCAGATGGAGCCCAATATGACCCTTACAGACCCCGATCAAGTCCTTCGCATGGTAGACGTGACCAAGCGATTGAATGTCAGCAAGGCCACGGTGCGCCGCTGGGAAAAACTCGGCGCAATCCCTCGCCGCCGTTTGTTCGGTCCAGGGCTGAAGGGCTGGTTTGCCAGCGAAATTGACGCTTGGTTTAAGTCCCGTCCCCGCATTGGCGAAAGCGTCCGGCACTGACCGGACAAGCCAACGGGGGCAGATCATGACCAATAAACATACCAAGTCACCCGGCATCGGGCACAACAGTAAAGAAGTCGAGACCGCCATCGCGGTTTTTTGCGCCGAGCGCAAGCGTCTCTCAGAACTTGCGCCCTACCAACGGCTGCGTGACGTAGTAAATCACGCGAGCATTCATGCAGGTCGGTTGTGTCGCGGTGGCCAAGTCAGACGAAGTGACGGGGGCTCACGGGTCAGCACTGTAAGCGGAACTACAGTCGCCACGCTCTTTGCCGTTGCGCAGCTTTCGGATGGTCAAAGTGGACAGTGTTACGCCAGCCTTCGAGTGATCACTCAGAAGGTGTTTCGTGAGCCGACGCAATGCCCAAAGGAAACGCGGCAACGTGAGCAGTCGGTTGACCACGCCCTAGCGCTTCTTGAAGAAGCGGGCTGTGTGCTGCTGAATTCGGAACGTCGTCAGGGTCGCACATCACTCAGAGTGATAGCGCCACTTGCTAATGACCAGACTTCCCCGGTCCAGGAGGCATCAACTTCCCCGGTCCACAACCAGGGAAGTCAAACACAGACTTCCCCGGTCCAGGACCAGGGAAGCGACATCAACTTCCCCGGTCCACAACCAGGGAAGTCAACTTCCCCGGTCCAGGAGGCATCAACTTCCCCGGTCCAGGAGGCACCCGACTTCCCCGGTCCAGGACCAGGGATAAGGGATGTAAGAAAGGGAAAGAGAGGGATGAAGGTAGAGGTGCGCGAGCAGATTGCTGACGTGCCCGATGGTCTTGACCTTGACGATGACGCGTCCCGCTTCATCGCGGTTGTCGGCGGCACGATCACTGCCAACATCCCGTACACCAGCCGAGCGTCTGGCAAGTCAGGCACAGCCAAGCGCGCAGTCACCGCTCGCGACGTTGCCATCCTGTGCAGACGGCTGAACATCGAGCGCCCCGAAGCCCGCCGATTGATCATCGACACGTTCGTTGCTTGGCACGCTGCTGAGAAAACCGGCTTTGGCTCCGAGTGGTCGAAAGAATTCTTCGACGAATGTGCTGCGCGCTACGATCTCGAATTTACTGCCGAGCCCGAAGTCGATCCCGCGACTACGGGCAAAGGGCTGACGCTCGAACAATACAACGCGATGAACCTCGAACAGCGGGGTTGGTCATGACCGGCCCTGACGATCTCCTCGCCGCTGCTGGCATCCGCTTCACGCGTGGCTACCAGTTCGGCAAGCGGAACTACACGACCTGTCCCGAGTGCTCACCGACACGGAAAGCGGCCAACCGCCGCAAGCCATGCCTCGGTGTTCTGATCGACAATATCGGCATCAAATGGGCCTGCCATCACTGTGATTGGCACGGTCATCAACTTTACGAGGGAACGACCAATGACCACACTAACGGCAGCTCACGTGGAATGGCTGGAAAGTCGAGCACTCGACCCGGAACTCGCGGTTCGCATGGGCCTGTTCAGTCGGGGGCCGAAGGTCGCAATCCCATACGCCTTGGGCGGAGTGACGCAATTCTCAAAAGTGCGCTGGCCAGAGAAGTCGAAGGGCATGTTCTGCGACCCGTCGAAAGTCCCGCAGACGTTCTTCTGGAACGAGGACGCCCTGTCGGAAGACCCGAACCCGGACGAGCCGCTGGTGATTGCGGAAGGCGAACTGGATGCGTTGTCGTTTCTCCAGGCAGGGTTCCGCTTCGTCGTGTCGGTTCCGTCGGGGGCGGACAAGACCGTCAATGGAAATCTGTCGAAGGCCAACAGCTACGTGACCGTTGATGGCCAGGGCGAGTTTGTCCGCCCGATAATCGGGAAATTCGATCGTGTCGTAATTGCGACCGACGGTGATGCGGCAGGGGTTGCGTTGCGCGATGTCCTTACCGGCTTGCTCACCAAGCGGGTGTGCTTCCTGCCTCGGTATCCCGACGGCTGCAAGGACGCCAACGAAGTGTTGCGCGCTCATGGAGTTGAGGGTGTGCGAGACCTTGTGAACTACGCTGAGGCAGCCGAAGAAGACCGCTTTGTCGGCGCGTCCGACTTGGCAAAGCGAACGCGCAAGCCGGTGCCAATGGAAATCGGCATCGAGTTTCTAGCCAAAAACATCAAGATCACGCAGCCCGGCTTGATGTTGATTGCTGGTGATCCCGGCTCGGGTAAGTCGGTCATCATGCGAAACATCTTGCTTAACCTCATGTGGACCAACCCACAGTTGAAGGCCTCAATCTTCAACGGCGAGGGCGGCATTCATTCGCTCGTCAATGACGCCTGGAAGTTCTGGAACTCGAAGCAGCCTGAGCGCAAGCTAGACGTGACCGCCAAGGAATGTTGGATCAACGAGCACGTCGGCATCATGGAGCCGCCGCAAGGGTCACGCGTGACGCTGGATTGGCTGCTATCCACAATGGAACTGCACGCCTTGCGCCGTGACCGTCGGGTGTTCGTAATCGACCCGTGGAATTGGCTTGAAATGCCCGTACCGCGCGGCTCGACAAAAACAGACGCGACCAACCAAGCGCTGCTGGACATCCATTCGCTGGCAACGAGGTTCAACTTGTTCGTGATCATCGTCACGCACACGACCCCAAAGCGCGAAAGCTGGAAGCAGGTCGAGCCGAAAATGGCCGACATCGCAGATAGCGCGAACTTCGCCCGACGGGCCGATCATGTGCTGATCGCATGGCGTCCCGACGAGGACAAACCACACACGAAGCTGATCATTGCAAAATCGAAGCGTCACGACGTGAACGGCTATCCCGGCAAGCACTGGATAACCTTTGACGCCAAAACGGCACAGATCGCCAAGCTGGCCTTCGACCCGATCAAGGCGCGAGAGGAAGCCGCAAAAACAGCCAAGGCTGCCAAGCGGAAAACAACGGGAGCCGAGCATTCGTCAGCGACCGACACACATGACGAGACTGCCGAAGCTGGCTCATTCAACTGAGGAACATGGACATGAAACTTTCATCACGTACAGAAATCGACGACTTCGGTTTTGAAGTCACGGTCTTTGCAATTCCAGTCGAGCATCCGTTCCGGCAGATGCAGCAAGTTGAAGTGACCGGGCCGCACCAATCGCACTCGGGCGAAGTGTACTGGCACGTTCGTTCGCGCGACTTCTACCATCAGAAAGACACCGAGACTTTTCCGACCGAACAGGCGGCGCGCAATTATGCTTCACGCGTGAAGCTCTGGGCTTGCACTTTTCGACCGCAACACTGCGGACTAACCATTGCGGAGTTTCACAAACTTGACCGCGAGTGGCATCGTGAGTTCGGGATCAAGTGCGACGTTACGGAATTGCTCAAGCAGGACGAGCGCTTCGGTCGCGAGGGCTGGGAGCCGGACATGCCCACACACTGAGGCCAGCAATAGCGGTTGTTTCATGCAGGGGGTATGTGCCCGGCGGCGATTTAGAGGTCGCCCCTGCCATGGGTACCCAAAAACACAGTTGGCCTGGAACGGCGCGTGCACGCAGCGAAAAACAGGACAATCGAAAATGGAAGAAACCCGACCGGAAGCCAACGCGCGGCGCAACATCTGCCGACGCATCAAGAAGACGCCGAAATCGGTAGCCGAACTTGCACGGGAGACCGGGCTGGCTCCCCGGTTCATCCGCGAACGGCTGATCGGCTATTGCGAGGCAGGCCGCTGCAAGGGGCGCGTGCTTGGCCAAGACACCGACGGCCGACCGGTGATCGTCTACCGCGTCAACCTCGCGTTCGATCCCAAGGCAGAGGTCACGGTCGCCTGTGACGAACGTGAGCCGGTCAAACTCGCGGAGGCCGCATGACCACCGAAACGTATCGCGGCCCGCTGGTCGGTGCTCGGACTGGCGGCACGTCGCTGGTGCTGCAAAGTCTGATCGCAAGCGACTGTGTACTGCGTCGTGTTGAGCGCATCGGTGGCCCTCGTGGTGTGCACTCCGCACTCGCCGAGCGGAGCCACTATCCGATGGAGATCGATGACGCGATGGTGACCCTGGCACTCGATCACGTAGACGCGGTTGCGGCTGTCAGGAGCGCCGGGCTGCGTCGGGTATTGTCGCTGAGCATGCAAACCCGGAATTGTCGGCCCGTGCACACGCAGCGGACGTTGGCTGCGACGTTGAAGGTGCCACGATCAACACTGCGGCGGCGACTTGACGAGGGGTTGGCACTTGTCGCCATCGAGCTGGCCAAGCGAGAGGCGGTGCGGATGGCCGCTTGACACGGTGGCCCAAATCAGCGCAGCAAGAACCAAGGTCGTTAACTCGGCCCGTCAGCCCTCGGTGCACCAGCACCGGGGGTTTTTTCGTTTTCAACGGGAGATCATCGAATGCCAAGCCCTGGCCCGTTTTACACGTCCGACCTGAGCGACGTGAACCGCGAGCACGCCCTCCTGCTGGCACGCACCGTCGGCCTCGCACCCTTTACGCCCGGTGTCGACGCAACCGGATCCAACCTCGACAAGCTGAACTCGGTCTGCAAGTCGGCTGGCCTCACCGTCGGATGGTTGGCGCTCAAGGCCCGCGCCGTCACCGTCAACAAAAGCATCGGTTGCTACATCGGCGGCGTGCCCGGTGCCATTGCGTGTCCCGAACAATTCGACGTTGGCGCGGCACAATCGGTGCGGGCGTGGGCGTTGGAGTATGCGGACGATCTGGTCGACGTGAGTATCAAGCAGACCGCCGAAGCCGCCTCGAATTGGGGCTGGTGGTAACCGAAACACATAGGGGGAATATCCAATGGAACTCGTTGAACTCAAGCCGTTGAAGCCGTTCGTCGGCAGCTATCGTTGCGCGTTGGCCGATGCCGACGTGATCGACGATATGCTTGTTGAACGTGAAGACGGGACCATCGTCAAAGAGAAGGTGCCACGCAAGCGTTTCGTCGGCCTCATCGCGGTGACACGCCGGTTGACGCCGGATGAGATCGGCCAGTTCCTCGCCGGTAGCCTGGACCCGCTCATCGAAGTTGTCGATGGGGCCACAGTGCTCGCCAAACAGAAGGTGAAACCGCAGAGCATCGCGGCGCTAGAGCTGGCCTGCATCGTGTCGCCGGAACACGCCACCGTGCGGGTGCCGCGCGAGATGGCCGACGACCTGGTCAAGCGTGGCATTGCCGCAGTCGTGGCACCGACCCGCAAGCGAGGCTCGTGATGTGGCATAGATCAAAAGCCGCCGCGTTGGCGAGCGGCCTGCGTCGGATTGCCGTGCCGGTTGATCCAGACATGCTGCTCGACCGGGCACGTCACCAGGGCGTGACGCTGCCATTCAGCACCGAGCACGTCAGCTCACCCACAATGGCCATGCGCGGCCAGGGCGGCGGCATCGGCTATCAGGTGCTCGACGCTGACTTGTCACGGCTACGCGATGCCGTCGAACGATTGACCGCATAAGGAACTCACCGATGTTGACCGTCCCCAAGGTTGGCGCATCCGCGCCCGCCACGACTACTGCTGTCGACGTGATTACCGATCCCTACACGCTTGCGTTGACCAGCCCCGTCACGACACACGGCGGCGTGGTTCACGAGCTCAAACTGCGCGAGCCAATCGCTGCCGACTACATCGCATTGCAGCGCGTGCCCTTTGACGTGCGCGGCGATGGCGACAACCGGCGCTCGGTCGTGCACTTCGATCTCGCGGCCAAGTGGGCATCACGCCTCACCGGTCACGACGAGATCGTGCTCGGTACGCTGAGCCGGAATGACTGGCTCGGGCTCGTGACCCGTGTGAACTCGATCTTGATGCAGGCGGAATAACCCATGGCCACGCTCACCACCACAGCCGTCATTCGCGCGCACGACCAACTCACCGGCCCATTGCAGGGCATGGCGAACAAGGTCAAGAGCATCGGCGCTGGCCTACGCAGTCAGGTGCAACGCGCACAGGGGCTGGCCCCGGCGCTGTCCGGTGGTATGGCAGCCTATGGTCTACAGTCGCTCGTCCAGGCAACGCGTGAGAGCGCGCAACTGACGTTCGATGCACAGAACGCGTTGCTCGCAAGCGCCATGGACGACAAGGCGCTCAAGACCGGTGGCGACCAACTTGAGCGAGCGCGCAAGCAGGCTGAGCAGTTGCGCACCGAGGCGATGAACCTCAGTCGCTCCATGGGCATGATGCCCGAGGTATTCCAGAAGGCTGGCACCGAGGCTGCCAAGATGGGTCTCAACTTCGATCAATCCAAGTCGATGATGAAGGCTGCCGGTCTGGTCCAAATGTCGGACAAGGATGCGGACGCGGCGACCATGGCGAAGGCACTCGGAACTTACGGCATAATCTACGGCTCCGAGAAAGATCCGGCAAAGTACGATCAGCAGTTGAACGAGCGGGCGTCGATGTTGGCGCTGGCCGGTGCTGCGACCCGCACAAGTGCATCCAAAATCGAAGAAGGTATGCGTAACCTAATGGGTGCACACGGCGCATTCGGCGGCGCGTTTGAAGATGGCGTTGCCATCGTCGCCATGGGTTCACAGCTTGGCCAGATGGAGAA
>JANNRP010000366.1:0-19734 GCA_031401535.1 Hyphomicrobiaceae bacterium
GTGCATGTCTGCAGTCATGGCGCGAGCTTTCTCGGTAAATAACGTTGAATTCGGCCCGAAGAACACATGCACGTCACCCGATGTCAAGGTTGCGCCAATTGGCATCCTTTGGGCTATGATCGGGGTGATAGACCCTGAAAACCGCAATGGTGACCCATGATCCCGTTGAGCACCCTGCAATCGACCGCCGAAGCACTGATGGCGAAGGCCGCCATCGAGATCCCGGATGATTATCTGACCGGCTTGCGCGGCTGCGCCAAGACCGAGACCGGCGAGCTGTCTGCCTTCGTCATCCAGGCCATGCTGGAAAACTACGATGCGGCGAAAGAAGACCGGCGCGCCATGTGCGGCGATACTGGCGTGCCGCGCTGGTACGTGAAGATCGGCAACGAGGCCCGCAACGAGGGTGGCCCGATCGCACTCGAAGCCGCTTTGAGGCGGGCGACGGCGCGCGCCACCCACAACGTGCCGCTGCGGCCGAACCGCGTGCATCCGCTTTGGCGCACCGACCACAACAACAACTGCGGCATCGGCGCACCGGAGATCGAGTACGCTTTCCACCCGGATGCCGACTGGATCGACCTCGTCACCGTGCACAAGGGCGGCCTGTTCGGTTCGGACTACCGCATGCTGTTTCCAGCCGATGGCATCGAAGGCATCAAGCGGTTCTACCTCGATACGCTGATCGGGTTTGGCAAACGCGGGCTCGCCTGCCAGCCAGCCATCGTCGGTATCGGACTAGGCGGTTCGAAAGACACGTGCATGGTGCTCGGCAAGCAGGCAGCGTGCCTGCGCACGGTCGGCGACCGCAATCCCGACCCGAAGATCGCAGCACTTGAGCTCGAATTGAAGGATGTCGGCAATTCCATCGGCATGGGCGCCATGGGGTTCATGGGATCATCGATGGTGGTAGATGCACACATCGAGGTCGGCTACTGCCATACCGGCGGCATGCAGATGAGCATGCACATGTTCTGCCTGTCGTCGCGCCGCGCCTGCGCCCGCATCCACGCCGATGGCCGCGTGACCTACCGCACGGACCCGCTGTGGTTCACTGACTACATGCGTCGCGAAACGGTGGAGTGGGAAACGGCGGCAGCACAGGCGGCGGAGTAGTCCCTACCCCCGCCCGAACTTTTTCCAGTAGCCGCCGAACAATACCTCTTCGCTGGGCCTGTCCTCGGGGATCGTCGTCACGAGGTGGGTGATGTTGACGAAGCAGCGCCAGTTCAGATTGTCGCTGATCGAATTGCCCTGCCACGTGCCGCAACCCATTGTCAGCGTGAACGCCAAGCCGTTGTCGTAGCCGCCTCCGTTGCCGAAGGTGTGCGCTTGGTTGACCAGCACACGCACGACGTCGATGTCGCTGGCGAGTTCCCGGGCATGATCGAAGTCCTTGGTGTGGATGCCGCAGGAGTGGCCTTTGCCCTGGTAGTCGAGTATGTCGCGCACGATGCGTTTGGCGTCGGCGAAATCTCTAGCCCGATAGATTGTCAGCACCAGGGACAGTTTCTCGCCCGATAGCGGAAACGCTTTGCCGATGCCGGTTTCCTCCGCCATCACGAACGTGCAGCCTTTCGACTTGGGGCCCAGTTCGAAGGTCTTGACCAGCGCTGCAGGCCCTTGCGCGATCACGGCGCGGTTGAGCTTTCCATCAACCCAAAGCCGATCGACGATCCGTTGGCGCTCAAGAGAGGATGCCATATAGCCGCCTTGGGCCGCGAGCGCCGCGATTGCCTTATCATAAACCGCATCGACAATGACGACGGAATTCTCCGACGAACACGACGTGGCGTGGTCGAACGTTTTCGAAGCCATTATTTTATGTGCCGCATCGGTGAGGTCGGCGCTGGCGTCGATGATCACAGGCACATTACCGAGGCCGACACCAAGTGCTGGTTTCCCCGACCTGTACGATTGTTTGACGTTGACCTGACTGCCCGTGCAGACGACGAGATCGGACAGTTCCATGAGTTGCGCCGTCATCTCGCGCGTCACTGGCGCAGGCAGGATCTGCACGAGGTCGGCTGGCAGCCCGATGCGTTCCAGTTCGGCGCGCATACCATCGACTGTCGGCTTCGTTGCAGCCCAGGCGTTCGGAGGCGGCGCGATGATAATGGCGTTGCCGCCCTTGAGCGCCATCATCGCATTGTTGACCGGCGTCGCGCTCGGGTTGGTCGAGGGTGTGATGGCTGAAACCACGCCCACCGGCTTGGCGTATTTGACGAGGCCTTTTTCCGGGATTTCCTCGATGATACCAGTTGATTTCACGCGCAACAGATCGCGCAGCGTACCAAAAGTTTTGCGCTGGTTTTTGATGATCTTGCTGTCGACGTTGCCGATGCCGGTGACTTCGACGGCGATCTCAGCGAGGCTGCGCGCGCGACCGGGTTCATAAATCGACCAGGCCAAACCTGTCACCGCTTCGTCAATGCGGGGCTGACCATGAGCCGCAATTTCCGCAGCATAGGTTGCCATCGCGATGCGCGCGCGCCCGATCAGCGGTGCGACCCGCTCGGCGTCCGGCATTTGGTCGAGGGGCGTGGCCAAGGCAATTTCCTCCAATGTCTTCGACGATTTGACAGTCGTCGAACGCCCATGTCAAATCACGAGACGAATTGTATCTTCTGGCGGAACAGCGCCATGTCGACCGAAGGACCACTTCCATGCGTATGACAACCGAAGAAGCCTTCGTGAAAGTGCTGCAGATGCATGGCATCGAGCACGCGTTTGGTATCATAGGTTCGGCGTTCATGCCGATTTCCGATCTGTTTCCGAAGGCCGGAATCACATTCTGGGATGTGGCGCAGGAGACGAACGGCGGGTTGATCTGTGATGGCTATACGCGGGTTACCGGTAAAATGGGTATGGCGATTGCACAGAACGGCCCCGGTGTTACCGGCTTCGTCACCGCAGTGAAGACAGCCTATTGGAATCACACGCCGATGCTGCTCGTGACCCCACAGGCCGCCAACAAGACCATCGGCATGGGCGGCTTCCAGGAAGTGGAACAGATGGCGATGTTCCGGGACATGGTCTGCTACCAGGAGGAAGTCCGCGACGCGACGCGCGTTGCCGAAGTTTTGAATCGCGTAATCCTGAAGGCCAAGCGGCTGTCGGCACCGGCCCAGATCAACATTCCACGCGATTTCTGGACACAGGTGATCGATATCACACTGCCGGCAATCCTGGAGTTCGAACGCCCATCAGGCGGGGCCAAAGCCATCGCGGAAGCTGCGAAACTTTTGTCAGCTGCAAAGTTCCCAGTGATCTTGTCAGGTGCTGGCGTCGTGATCGGTAATGCGATCCCCGATTGTGTGGCGCTCGCCGAAAAGCTTGATGCACCGGTTTGCTCCAACTACCAACACAACGATAGTTTCCCCGGCAGCCACCGCCTCGCCTGCGGCCCGCTTGGTTACAATGGCTCGAAGGCTGCAATGGAGTTGATCGCCAAGGCTGACGTGGTGCTTGCGCTCGGCACGCGCCTTAACCCCTTCTCGACACTGCCCGGCTACGGCATCGACTACTGGCCAAAGACGGCGAAGATCATCCAGGTTGATATCAACGCGGACCGTATCGGTTTGACGAAGCCGGTCACGGTCGGCATCTGCGGCGACGCCAAACAGGTGGCGCAACAGATTCTCGCGCAACTGTCGGCTGGCGCTGGCAATTCGGGTCGCGAAGAGCGCAAGGCGCTCGTCCACAAGACCAAGTCCGCGTGGTTGCAGGCGCTGTCCAGCATGGACCATGAGGATGATGATCCCGGCACGACATGGAACGAGCGCGCCCGTAAGCGCGATGCGGACCGTATGTCGCCGCGGCAAGCGTGGCGGGCGATCCAGGCAGGCTTGCCAAAGGACGCGATCATCTCGTCCGACATCGGCAACAACTGCGCCATCGGCAACGCCTATCCGACCTTCGAACAGGGCCGCAAGTATTTGGCACCTGGATTGTTCGGGCCATGCGGTTATGGCTTCCCATCGATCATCGGCGCGAAAATCGGCTGCCCGGACGTGCCGGTTGTAGGATTCGCCGGCGATGGCGCCTTCGGCATCTCTATGAGTGAGATGAGTTCGATTGGCCGCGACGAATGGCCGGCGATCACCATGGTGATCTTCCGCAACTACCAGTGGGGAGCGGAAAAGCGCAACTCGACGCTTTGGTACGACGACAACTTCGTCGGCACCGAGCTCGACCCGCACTTGAGTTACGCCAAAGTGGCGGAAGGTTGCGGGTTGAAGGGTGTGACAGTCAGGACGCAGGCCGAGTTAACCGCAGCGTTGAAGGTGGCATGCGAGGCGCAGAAAAAGAAGGTGACGACGTTCATCGAGGTCATTCTCAATCAGGAACTCGGAGAGCCGTTCCGTCGCGATGCGATGAAGAAACCCGTTGAAGTCGCGGGTATCAACAAGGCCGACATGCGCCCGCAATAAATGGGCACTCCGGATTTCATTGCTGCTTTGCCGCAGCATCGAACGCCGCGGCGAAGTCGATTGCACCGGGTTTCTGCAACGCCAATTCCATCCGCTTGCCAAGCTCGACCAGCAACTCGGCGGCGTTGCGCTCACGCACGACGGAATTGCGCTCATAGCCACCCCTGCTGAAAAAATTCGTGGTCGGCACTGTTTGGGCAACCGGCAGCAGCATCTCGAGACCGGTTCGAGGGCCTGCAAGGTTCATCAACTCGATCTCGGGCCCGCTCAGGCTGGTGCGACCGGCTTCGATAGCGGCCGTCTCCTTCAGACCTTTGAGCTTGATCACCTGCAACCAAGGGCCAATATCGGCATCGAGGTTGAGGGCGTGAATGCCTAGCCCCTTAGGCGTACTGCCCATCCGAACATGGTCGCCCCATTCGTTCGGTACGCCGCGCGCTGCCGCCAGCATTGTACGCAGGATCGCGGCTTTCTGGCGTAACGCCGACGCGCGCCAGGGCATGGCGCCCGCCTCTGCTACGGCCATGGTTTCCAGCCGGCGAACGAAACCGTCGCCATGCTTGACGAGTTCGCTGACCGAGTTGCCGTTCAATAGCTGCGCATACCCCAACGCCGACGATATCGGCTTGCCGGTCCGCTTGATCGGGTGGATGCCCGCCTGCATGTCATAGGTGCCAAGTCCGCCGGTCTCCAACGCGTAGACCTTCACCACCTGATCTTTTGACAACCCGATGGCCAAAGCTTCCACAGCATAGCGCCGCTTGAACTCGGCCTCGGTCGTGATCTCGGGTGTGAATTTGTATTCGTCGAGGGCCGCCTGCAGAAAGTCGATGACGCCCGGCAATTGCTTCTCAGGGACAGGCGGCTTCGCCTCTACCAGGATCTTCGCGATCGGTTCCGGCAGTGACGGTCCTGCATACTTCGGCGGCATCGTCATAACATAGTCGGTGATCTTGAACGGCTGCCCGCTACTGCGCTTACGCTTGCGTTCATCGCGTCGGGCGTTGACCGTTTGCCAATAGGCGTCAAGCTCAGCATCGAACGTGGACCGCGCAGCCTGGTAGACGTCATAGATGCGGCGCTGCTCGGGCGTCAGACGTGACAGGCCTTCAGGCGAAGCATCCTGCGCATAACTGGGCGTTGAAGATGCAACAGGCAGAAGCTGCATGATTGCAAGCACGCCGGTCAGCGATAGCGCCTGCAGTAGAACTTGGCCCGAATGGCGAAACTTCATTTGACTGACCCGGCCGAAGCAGCAGATGGCTACGCTCACGTCGACCATGCTTGCGGGAGCAAAGTCGGCCAACGCGGTGTCTACCATAGAGGTTGGTGAAGGTTAAAGTATGATTGAGGCCAATGAAACCATTACCAGCTATTGGCTCTATATCGTCGCGTGCGCCGATGGCAGCCTTTACACGGGCATCGCGATCGACGTGATCCGTCGCCTTGCCGAGCATAACGGCGAGCGGGCCCGGGGGGCGCGCTACACGTCTGCGCGCCGTCCCGTTCGGCTGGTATATCAGGTGCGCTTTGACACGCGCTCGGCTGCCCAAAAGGAAGAGGCGCGGATCAAACGTCTATCGCGCCATCAAAAGCAACACCTCGTTGCCAATTCGAAAATTGCGGCTATTGCGAAATCCTGACAACAACCTGGATAACAGCGATACTGCGCGTGGCCCCAATCCATCGTATCGTGAGATGATCCCCCACGTCGCACATTCAGGAGTAGACATGCCCGTCATCGATCAGATCCGCAGCTTTCAAACCGAACTGACCGCCATTCGGCACGATCTTCACACCAACCCTGAATTGGGGCTCGAAGAGCACCGCACCGCAGGAATCGTAGCCGCCAAACTCAAGGAATGGGGCATCGAGGTGCATGAAGGCGTCGGCCGGACCGGCGTCGTCGGTGTGCTGCGCCGAGGCACCGGCGGGCCCGCAATCGGGCTCAGAGCCGATATGGATTGCTTGCCAATGGACGAGCAGACGAACCTCACCTATCGCAGCAAGAATGCAGGCCGCATGCATGCTTGTGGACATGACGGGCACACCACGATGCTGCTGGGAGCCGCCAAGTATCTGGCGTCGTCTGGCACCTTCAACGGCACCGTCAATTTTATCTTCCAACCCGGCGAGGAAGGCATGGGCGGAGCTCTTGCCATGCTGGAAGATGGATTGTTCGAGCGATTCCCATGCGATGAAATCTTCGGAATGCATAATCGTCCGGGAATGCCGGTCGGCAAATTCGCGATCAACAAAGGACCATCGGCGGCCGGCGGCGCATTTTTTGACATCACCATCACCGGCCTCGGCGCCCATGGCGCCAGGCCCGAGGCCAGCATCGATCCCGTGCTGGTCGCGGCGCATATCACGTCGGCGCTGCAATCGATCGTATCGCGCAACGTGTCCCCCGCTGACACAGCGGTTCTGAGCGTCACAAAGATCGTCGGTGGCGATGCCTATAACGTGATCCCGCAGACGGCAAAAATGTCCGGCACCGCCCGCGCCTTCAAGCCCGAGGTCATGACATTGATCGAGCAACGGCTGACGCGCATCGCCCAAGGTGTAGCGCACGGTTTCGGTGCTGAGGCCCATGTGGACTTCCGCGTAATCTTCGCACCATTGGTCAATGCGGCCAAGCAAACCGACGTTTTCGCCGATGCCGCCGCCGCACTCGTTGGCGAAGGTAACGTCGACCGCGCCAAACCGCCCAGCATGGGCTCGGAAGACTTCAGCTTCATGATGGAGAAGGTACCCGGCGCTTACATCCAGCTCGGCAATGGCGACAGCGCAGATCTGCACAACCCGGCCTACAACTTCAACGATGACGCCACACCTTATGGGGCATCCCTGCTGGCAACGCTGATCGAACACCGACTGGCGAGCAGGACCGCTTGAACCGGAAAAGCGCATCGGAGATCGTCATGGACTTGGAACTGACCGGCCTGCACCACGTCACGGCGATTACCGCGCAGGCATCCGCAAACCGGCAGTTTTATGCGCAGGCGCTCGGGCTCAGGCTCGTCAAGAAAACAGTGAACCAGGACGACACCAGCGCCTATCATCTGTTTTATGCCGACGGCCTCGCCAGCCCCGGCACCGACCTGACGTTCTTCGACTTCCCGGCTGGCCGTGAACGGCGCGGCACCGGCAGCGTCGTACGCACAGGGCTGCGGGTGGGTAGTGCGGCCAGTCTCGATTGGTGGGCAGAGCGCATCGCATCGATGGGTTTGGTGAACGATGGCATCGCCGATCGCGTTGGCTCGCCATGCCTCGACTTCGAAGACCCCGAGGGTCAACGGCTGCGACTGATCAGCGATGATGGCGCTGGACCGTCTCACCCCTGGAACAAAAGTCCGGTGCCAGTTGAACATCAGATTCGCGGTCTCGGCCCGGTGGTGCTGAGTGTGCGGCGGCTGGGTGCGACGGAGCGCATCCTGACCGACGTATTGAACCTGCGGCGCGTCGGCACCGCGCAGGACGGCGAGCACACCGTGCATATGTTCGCAACCGGCACCGGCGGGCTGGGCTCTCAGGTGCACGTCATCGAGCAGCCAGATCTGCCGCTTGCGGGGCAAGGGGCTGGCGCAGTGCACCACATTGCGTTTCGTACTTCGAACGTTGCGCAGCTCACTGCCTGGACCGACCGGCTGACCCAATTCGGTCTGCGTCACAGCGGTGAAGTGGAGCGGCACTACTTTCGCTCACTCTACGTGCGCGAGCCCAATGGCATATTGATCGAGATCGCGACCGACGGCCCCGGCTTCACCGTCGACGAACCGCTCGACACGTTGGGCGAAACCTTGTCGCTGCCGCCATTCCTGGAGGCGCGCCGTGCCAGCATCGAGGCGAACCTGAAGCCCTTGGCGTGAGGGGATCGAAATCAAAGCCCCGGTCGGCGCCGCCTTGACCTTAACTGACGGTGACCTTCTGCTCGGCCTTGTAAACCGTGCCATCGTCGTCGAGCCACGTGAAGACGAACGTCCCGCTCTCCGGCACGCGGACGAAAAATGACTGGTATGGATTTGCCGAGACGGCGCCATGCCAGTCTGCCTTCATGACTTCTCGGCCATTGAAGGTCGCAGTGAACTGCTTGATGATCTTGCGCGGCACCAGTTGGCCCGACGCATCCTTGCGCTGCCCGCTCTCCATCTCGTGCGAAATCAGCGTCTTGACCTCGATCACTTCGCCAGCCTTAGCCGTGGCTGGCATGCGCACCCGCGGCATCGGTTTCGGTGTATCGGCCATACGCGTGATCCTTCATGAAACGTCGGAGATGAAGTGCGGCATCAGGCGCAGCAGGCTAGCCGCCGCAACCGCCGATTGTAACCTTCACTTCGCGCTTGGTTGAGAATATCTCGCCATTGGACATTTCGGCCACCGCGACGATGTTCTGCGTTTGCGCGAGCCGGATGCGGATCGACGCGGCTGCTTTCGGGCTCAGCGCCGAAAACTGGAACGACGCGACCGATGGATTGGGATTGCCCTCGGCGAGGATATGGACGGCTTTGACGAAGCTTTGCTCCGTCATCGGGCTCTCGACCTCGAAGCTCAGCGGCACCACGAGACCATTCTCGGCAATCGACGGCAGATCGAGCTTCACCTTGCCCTCGGCGATTTTCTTGTCACCAAACAACTTTTTGAGCTCTGCAGCCACCTGCTCTGGAGCCGCAAACGACACCCCTGGTAACGCGACCAACGACGCCCCGGCACTCATGGCCGTGACCAGAACCTTACGGCGCGTCGCGCCTCGCATCGAGCCGGGCATGGGGCTTTCTCCGCAACTTCCAGGTATTGCACCGCATCACGTTATGCCGACTAACTGGCATTCGCCACGACATTCGTCAAATTGCGTTTTTGTCAGCTAGGCGCGTATGCGAATTTCGGTCGACCGTTCCAGCAGCGTGCCCAAGGTCTCGAACCGACGCGACAGGCGCTCGCCGTCCATGTTGGCGTAAGCTTGGGGAATCGTTAAAACGAGCTTGTTCTTGTCATAGCTGAGCTCCGTCTCGTCGATGATGCCCGACATGCCGATCGACAACATGTGCGCCGCACGGATTGCCGCACCTATAATGCGGGCACGCTTGAGGGCACGCCGGTCGATCGCCTTTTTCAGCCTGACCGACAACTCTTCGGCCGTTTGCTCGCCAGGGCCGACATGCCGGAAATAGATGGCGAGCGCCAGGAACAGACGACCCGGATGGTCGACGCCGACGAGGGCGGCATGCGCGATGACGTTCAGGCTCTGCTCGCCGCGATAGTCGGGATGCGCGCGCCAACCAATATCCGACAACAGACAGGCACCATGGCGCTGGCGCCGCTCCTCTGGTGTCTCCCTTGGACCAGGATCTGCGAAAATAGCGTCGGTCCAAGCGCATAGTTCGTGGGCATGCGCTACCGACCGCGAACGCAATCGCGCATAGTCCTCGCAGAAACTGAGCAACGGGTCCTTGGCCTGCTCGTGCGCCGACAGAAAGCTGAACAGCAACCCCTCACGAATGCCGAACACCGAAAAAACCACCTGGCTCGGCTCCAAACGGCGCAAGGTGCGCTCCATCACCAGTGCGCCGTAGGGCAGCACCTCGCGGCGCGCCTTCGAGATGTCGTCAATTCCGGGCATGCGCTTGCCCTTCCGAATGCTCTCGCAAAAATTGATCGCCTCACGGGTCGGCATCGCATAGCCGTGCATCACCCGCAGCGGATAATCGACCGTCTCCATGTGTAACTTGGCGAGCGCTCGCCATGTGCCGCCGACCGCATAGAATGTGCGGCCACGGTTCCCGCTCAACCAATCAGCGCGTTGCAGCTGTGCGTCGGTGAACTCCAACGCCTTGTCGATCTTGTTGCCTGTGGTGTCGATCAAGCGCAGGCCACCAAGCGGCAGTGTGATCGCATTCTTGAGATCAGCACCGTGGACGTCGATCAATTCAAGGCTACCGCCGCCGAGATCACCTGCGATACCGTCCGCATCGGCAAAGCCCATCCGAATGCCGTGTGCAGCAAGTTCGGCTTCGCGCTCGCCCGACAGCACCTGAATCGGCACGCCGCAAGCAATTTGTCCGCGGGCGATGAAGTCCGGCCCGTCCTCGGCATCGCGCACGGCGGCAGTGGCAATCGCACGCAGATGCTTCACACCCAGAATGCGGGCGATGGAGCGAAAGCGGGCCAGTGCGGCTAGCGCCCGATTTACCGCCTCCGTACCGAGCTTATGGGACGTCGCCACCGACCGCCCGAGGCCGCACAGCACCTTCTCGTTAAACAGCGGTGTCGGCGCCCGCACCGCTCCCTCATAGACAACAAGGCGCACCGAGTTGGAGCCAATGTCGATGACCCCGAGCGGTTCCAGACCCGCAAACCTGCCACGATCGCCCGGCGCCCAATGCTGTTCTGTCAAACCGTCGCTCTCTGTTTCACTATTCGTCGCGCGCCAGATCGAAACGCGGCGGCCTATGATCTTTCAGTGACTGCCCACGACCGGACAGGCTGGGATTGGTCATGAAGTACTGGTGCGCATTGAAGGGCGCTTCACCCTTAGCCGGAACGATCCGCTGCGACGAGCCATCCGCGGCAACGCGCCAGCTCTGCTGGTTATCCTTCAAATTAGCAACCATGATCTGATCGAGAACCTGGGCGTGCGTCGTCGGGTTGTTGATCGGCACCATCGCCTCCACGCGCCGGTCGAGATTGCGCGGCATCAGATCGGCCGAACTGATATAGACCGCGGCGTCGGGCGACGGCAGCCCTTCGCCGCGGCCGAAACAATAGATCCGCGCATGCTCAAGGAAGCGCCCGATCACGCTTTTGACGCGAATATTCGATGACAATCCGGGGATGCCCGGTCGTAAACAGCACACACCACGCACGATGAGGTCGATCTCGACGCCCACCTCGCTCGCCTCATAGAGCTTGGTAATGATCTGTGGATCGACAAGCGCATTCATCTTGCCCCAGATCGCGGCCGGCCGACCGGCCTTGGCATGACCGATCTCCTCGTCGATATGCGCGATGATCCGCGCGCGTATGCCGTGCGGACTGGCAGCGAGGGCCTCGAACTCGGTCGGCTTGCCGTAGCCTGTGACGAAGTTGAAGATACGGGCAACGTCGCGCCCGACCGCCGGGTCGGCTGTAAAAAATGACAGATCGGTGTAAATCTTCGCCGTCTGTGGATGATAATTGCCAGTGCCGATGTGGCAGTAAGTGGCGATGTTCGAGCCTTCCTTACGCACTACCATGCCAAGCTTGGCGTGTGTCTTCAGTTCGATGAAGCCGTAGACGACGTGAACCCCGACTTTTTCGAGTTCGCGCGCGAGATTGATGTTCGTGGTCTCGTCGAAGCGTGCCTTGAGTTCGACGACCGCCGTGACCGACTTGCCCATGTCGGCGGCTTCCTTCAATGCAGCTACGATCGGGCTGTTTTCGCGCGACGTTCGATAGAGTGTCCATTTGATCGCCATCACTTGCGGGTCGGCAACCGCCTGTCGCAGGTACTGCAGCACCACGTCGAACGATTCGTACGGATGATGGATCACGATGTCCTTTGCGCGGATTGCGCCAAAGACATCACCGTTGAATTCACGGATGCGTTCGGGAAAGCGCGGATGGAACGGCTTAAACAGTAAGTCGGGGCGGTCGTTGACGATCAGCTGTGTCGTGTCCGAGAGGCCGAGGAGGCCATTCTTGACGAACATCAACTCCTTTTTCACCTCGAGTTCCTCTACCACGAACTTCTGCAAGGCCGGCGCCATGGCGCCGTCGATTTCCAGGCGGATCACACGGCCACGGCGCCGCCGCTTGAGCTGGGTTTCGTAGGCGCGCGTGAGGTCTTCCGCTTCCTCTTGGAATTCCACGTCGCTGTCGCGCAACACACGGAACGCTCCCTGCGCCTTGATCTTGAAGTTTGGATATAGCTCCGAGATGAATAAGCCGATCATCGTCTCCATCTGAATGAAGCGGATGGCGGTTGGCTTCGCTTGGCCCGGCGGCAACCTGATAAATCGATCAACCTGCGACGGAATCGGAATCAGGCCGTTCATGGCCTTTCCAGTCGGGTCTTGCATGGCGATCGCGAGCGTTAGACCCTTGTTTTGTATGAATGGGAACGGGTGCGCTGGATCGACGTTCATCGGCGTCAGAATCGGGAATACATGGCTCATGAACAAGGCTTCGAGCCACGTCTTGTCTGCTGCGGTCAGATCGCCCTGATCGACAAGAAGTATGCCGGCATTGCCCAGTTCCCTCTTAAGACCGATCCAGCACGCCTGCTTATCAGCCACCAAGGCTGCCGCAAAGTGATTTATATCAGTCAACTGATCGCTGGCTGATTTGCCATCAGAACTGAGGGTCGTGACACCGGCGGCAACCTGGCCGTAGAGACCGGCCGCACGCACCATGTAGAATTCATCCAGGTTCGATGCCGAGATCGACAAGAAACGCAACCGCTCAAGCAAGGGATGGCGGGTATTCATCGCCTCTTCGAGCACGCGTCGATTGAACTGTAGCCACGATAGCTCGCGATTTTGAAACCGATCCGGCCCTTCAGGCGGTCGCGCGACTTTGGCAGTTGCAGCGCTCGCGTTCTTCGCCTTGCCGCGCATTATCGTCATCGAAATCTCCCGGGCTGCAGCCTCTCTTACAAGCTGTCAGCAGTTTTGGCGCGTTTGTCATGACACGATTATGACAGTGCTCGTCCAGCCATGGGCAGGCGTTCCGTGCGTTGTCGTCACTGCCGCATAGCGTTCAATCATCGAGTATCTGCAGTCGGCTGAGCGCTGCGGCGGCTGTCGCGCGCGTGACCTTTCGATGGGTCATAAGGCTTTGTCGGTCAATCTCGTCGACGAGACGCAATGCAGCCTCGGTTGATCGTTCCATATGGCGAACAAGGTGAGCAATAACGACGGGCTCTACAGCCAGCTGCCGGTCAGCGAACAGTTTGACCAGCAGCGCCTGCAAAAGGCTCTGGTCCGGTGGGGCAATTGTCACCAAGGGCAGTGCGCGTAGGCGTGAGCGCAGGTCAGGAAGCGTCACGTCGAGGTCGCCGGGCGCGATGCGCGACGTCAACAAGATCGAATGTTTTTGTTCACGGGCCATGTTCAGAAGGTGGAACAGCACCCGTTCATCGCCAATGCCGGTATCGAGGTTCTCGACCGCCAGCGCATGCGCATCCTCGAACCGGCCAATCGCGCTTTCGTTGATGTCGCTGGCGCGCAGGTGGGTGCCGCCGGAGCGGCTGCGCCAGACATTGACGAGATGTGATTTGCCGGCACCCATTGGCCCTGCAACGACAACAGCCCAGTGTGGCCAATGCGGCCAATTGTCTATCATCGCCACAGCTGCGGCGTTCGAGGATGAGACAAGGAAATCCTCAGCCTCAAATGCCGTACGATGCGGCAGGTCGAGCACGAGTTGCGCAGGTATTGGTTGCGAGATTTGCGGATCAGTCACAGCGGACCTGCCGGTGGTCGATCAGCATTGGCCGACGGTCGCTCGGATTGTTGCTGACCGTGATAAATTGAGGAATCCAGATACACTTCGAGGGCAAAGCGCACTACTACTGCAACGGCGGCGGCCACCGGTACTGCGACCAGGACGCCCGCGAACCCGAACAGATAGCTGAACACAAATAGTGCGGCGATTAGCCAAACTGGGTGCAGGCCAATCTTCGAGCCGACAATCTTAGGCGATAAGAAAGCGGCATCGATTGCCTGACCGGCAGCAAACACGCCGAGCACTTTCAGCAACGGCACCGTATCGGGCCAGAACTGCAGAACGGCCAGCGTCGATGCAGTGATCAACCCGAGCGCCCAACCTACGAACGGCACGAAGCTCAGCAGTCCGGTTGCCAGGCCGATGACCAGTCCATAGCGCAAGCCCACCCAGGTCAGCCCGATGGCATAGAGCGCGCCAAGCACCAGGCACACGAGCCCTTGACCGCGAATGAAGGCCGAGATTGCATCGTTGATGTCGCCAGCAAGCCGCACGATCGTTACCTTGTGATCGCGCGGCAACCACGTCTCGATCCGGTCGAGCATCGGGTGCCAGTCGACCAGCAGGTAGAACACGACAAGCGGTGTAATCAGCAGCAGCGACAGGAAATTGACGAGCGCCAGTCCTTGCGCCCACACCGATTTGGCGACGACACCCGCGACGCTCGACCAGTTGTTGGAAAGCTCGGCCGTTGCCCGATCCAGCGCTACCTGGAAATCAGCGAAGCGGGCGCCTAGCTTTTCGCGAGCCCAACCGTCGACTACGCCGCGCAGGCGTTCGAACTCGCCTGGAAGCGACAACCCCATCTGCTGGATTTGATTGACCAGGAGCGGAACGAGAAATACCAGCAACAGCGCGATCACGATCACCAAGGCCGCAACGATCAACGCCGACGCTATGCTACGGCTCATCCCCCACGATGCCATACGATCGGCCATCGGATTCAAGGCGTAGGCGATGACGATGCCAATCAGGAACGGCAACAGCACGTCCTTCAAAAGCAGAACCGCGAACAACACGACCAGCGCAGCCGTTAGCCAGAACAGAACCTGACGCTCAACTCTCATGTGCAGATCCCTTAACGCGATTGAGAGCCAATGCCGCCTTCATGCGTCCGGCGCTTGATTTCCGGTCATATGATACAGCCATTCTCTCATATACGCTGCAAGCGACGCCAATGTGAGTGCTGCTGTCAACCAAATCAGGACCAGACGGAGTGAAGTCAGCCCCAGTTCGAAGCCGCCGTCGGCAAGGACCGTCGAGGCCAGCAGCAATTGCGCCGCCGTATTGGCCTTGCTGACGCCCAGAGGTTTGATGCGTACAGGGTTATTCATCAACCAGGACAACATGACGGCCGCAACAATCATGATGTCGCGCGTGACAACACCAATCACGAGCCAGGACGGCAATTCGCCCAGAACGCCCAACGCTATGAAAACAGAGACCAGCAGCAGCTTGTCGGCCAGCGGATCAAGGTAGGCGCCAAGTTCTGTGGTCCAGCCAAAGCGCTTTGCCAGAAAGCCATCGACGGCGTCGCTGACCCCGGCGATCACAAATACGAAGAACGCCGCCTGCAAACGGCCTGATACCAGTAGCCAAAACACAACGGGGACGAGCACAACGCGACCGACGGTAATGAAATTTGGGATATTCAGAGCGTGTTCGGCGCGCGGGTGATCAATCATACGGTTGTCCCTAGGGCTCCTTAGCGACTGTACAAATATTGGGCAACGCTAACGCCAATGTGCGGCTGCCGTCGAGCCCCTTCGGCAATCGAGCCGCCTAAGTCTTGAAATGACCTCGGTTCACGCAAGCTACTGATCAAGCACGGCTCTGCGCAATGGATATCAAAGTGGACAGACTGGACACGCAGGGCACCACGACTTGTGTCAAATCCGTGTCAGCCCGTTTACAGCGCCGACCTCACTTGCTAGTCCTCCGGCGCGCAGATCGGCACAGTTGCTGCGCGAAACGACCTTGAACGGTCGGTTCTTCGGTCAGTAGCTGCGGGCAAAAGGATTGCTGATGTCGAAAGACACGCCGAGGGAAACCTCAGATTCCGTGGATCTGCTGAACGGCATCCAGATCGAGCTAGTCGCTGGCAACAGCAACAAGCCGCTCAGCGACGCAATCTCAGCCAGCTTGAAAACACCTCTGACGCGCGGCGTTTGTCGCCGTTTCGCCGATATGGAAGTGTTCGTCGAAATCCAGGAGAATGTACGCGGCCGGGACGTCTTCGTGATCCAATCGACATCGTTTCCGACCAACGATAATCTGATGGAATTGCTGATCCTTATCGATGCGCTGAAACGTGCGTCAGCGCGCCGTATCAATGCCGTGATGCCGTATTTTGGCTACGCCCGCCAGGATCGAAAACCGGGTCCACGAACACCCATCTCCGCCAAGCTCGTCGCCAATATGATAGAGCGGGCCGGCGCCGACCGGGTTCTCACCCTCGACCTGCATGCCGGTCAGATCCAGGGCTTCTTCGATATTCCAACTGACAATCTGTTCGCTGCACCAACCATGGTGAAGGACATCAAAGCGCGATTTGATCTGGCGAACCTAATGGTCGTATCGCCCGATGTCGGCGGCGTGGTGCGGGCTCGGGCGCTGGCCAAACGTATCGATGCCCCGATTGCCATCTGCGATAAGCGTCGCGAGCGGGCAGGCGAAAGCGAGATCATGAATGTCATCGGCGACGTGCGCGGCAAGCGCTGCATCTTGGTCGACGACATCGTCGACTCCGGCGGCACGCTGTGCAATGCCGCCGAGGCGCTGCTGAAAAACGGCGCCATCGAAGTGATGGCGTACATCACGCATGGCGTGCTGTCCGGTGGAGCAGTGGCCAAGATACAGAATTCAAGCCTGAAGTCGCTGGTGATCACGGATTCTATCCAACCGACCGAAGTCGTCAAATCGGCCAAGAACATCCGAGTCCTGTCGGTCGCCCCCCTGTTGGCCGCAGCGATTGCACGGACCGCACGGGAAGAAAGCGTATCGAGCCTGTTCTACGATTGATCTTCAGCCTCTTGCGGACCGAGCGTCGATCGCCACATACCGCAGAGGCGATAACAGCGCATCGACGGAGGAGTGTTACGAATGGGCGATCCGGTCCCCGCGACAGTATCAACGAGCCCCCTGAATGCACTGTCCGCTGCACAGGCCTGGCTGGCGCGCGACGGCCGGGTTGCGCTGGCAACCGTGATCGATACGTGGGGTTCAGCCCCGGTGCCTGTCGGTGGGCAGATGGCCGTGGCGGTCGATGGCCAGTTCCAGGGCTCGGTGTCGGGTGGCTGCATCGAAGGCGAAATCATTACGGCCGCGTCGGAGGTGGTCGAGGGCGGACCTCCACGCACATTGGCATTCGGGGTGGACGACGAAACCGCCTGGAGCGTTGGCTTGCCGTGCGGCGGCAAGGTCCGCGTCATGATCGAACGGCTTGATACCAGCAATGGTGGTCTTGCATTGCTGGACGAGGCCGTCGCCGCCGGAACGTCTCGCAGTGGCCTTGTTGTACGCACGCGCCTAGCCGACGGTGCCCGTGAAATTTTCACGCGCGGCACTAGTGACGTTCCAGACGACGTTGCCCCCCGGTTCAAGTCTGGTAAAAGCGCTTTGCTCGCCACCAGCGACGGCGAAACATTCGTGCACGCCATTGTGCCGCCGGCGCGGATCGTCATCATCGGCGCTACGCACATCGCGCAGATCGTCGCCGAGATCGCCAAGCTCAGCGGCTACGATGTCCAGGTGATCGACCCGCGTACGGCGTTTGCCTCCGCCGACCGATTCAAGGATATCACGCTACACGCGGAATGGCCGCAAGACGCGCTGCCGCGGATTGGCCTAGATCCCTACACTGCGCTCGTCGTGCTGGCTCACGTCGCACATATCGATGACGAAGCGCTGAAAGTGGCTTTGCGTGCCGACTGTCTCTACATCGGCGCTCTCGGCAGCGCGCGTAATCACGCCAAACGTACGGAACGGCTTGTCGAAGAAGGTTTCACGGCGGCGGAAATCGCCCGCATCAAATGCCCGATTGGCCTCGACATTGGCGCACAAACGCCAGCAGAGATTGCCGTGTCGGTGATGGCTGAAGTTATATCGTCCGTTCGCGGTCCAAAGCCGAAGCGAGCAAACTGACTGGAGCGCCTGACGTGTCCCCCGCCCCCAAGATCGCTGCTCTGCTACTCGCAGCCGGCTCATCACGGCGATTTGGGTCGGCAAACAAGTTGCTCACAGAAATCAGCGGCCAACCTTTAGTTGGTCGCGTTGCCGACACGCTCGAGGCTGGTGGCATTGACCGACTGGTTGTCGTAACCGGACATCAGGCTGACCGGATTGCCGCCGCCGTCGCGCGCACCGGCCGCCGTATCACCTACAATGAACGTCACACTCAAGGATTAGGCACGTCGATCGCAAGTGGCATCAAGGCATTGGATGACGACGTCGACGGCGTCCTGATCGTGCAAGGCGATATGCCAGCATTGTCGGCTGATGCGGTGGCCGCATTGTGCAAAGCGTTTGCTGCGGCAGGCGGCGCCTCGGTCGTTCATCCCATCACCAATGACGGACGCCAAGGCAATCCGGTTTTGTGGCCGCGCCGCTTGTTCGCAGTACTGTGCCAACTGTCCGGCGACGAAGGCGCTAAAACTATCCTGATCGCGGAAGCTGCATCCGTCGTCGGCGTGCCGGGACTTGGCCGCGGTGTAGGCCTCGACATCGACACACCCGAGCAGCTTGCAGCTTACCTGGCAGACGGAACCAGCCAACCTCGGTAGACGATCAGCCGACCGAATAGTGGCATGACGGCCTCCACCTCAAAATGGTAGCGCCCATCCAGTTCAGTCTCGCGTGTGCGGATCACCGGCGCCAGCGTTTGCGGCAACGGCAATCCCAGCGCACGCGCCCGGCGCACATGCAAGGATAGCGCCTCGTCGCGACAAACGAGCGTCATCGTGAGACTAACCGGCCCCACGGTTTCGACCAGTTCGCCGTCGACAGCACGTTGGATCGACGGGAAGGTGCGTCGCCCGAACGCCCTGACCCAGCGTTCGCCATCGCCGCGCGGCTCGAAGGTGACCGCAATCGGCTGATCCAGTCCGTCAGGTGGCAGTCGAAACAGTCCAGCAATCAATCGACTTGCGAACGAAGTGCCGCGCACGACGTCTGCGCGACCGCTCCACGTGGATAGACCCACCAGATCATGTAGACTGCGCACCTGGGACGGCAGCGTCTCAAATCGATCGCCAAGCAATCTTCGATAGAGTGGGATCATGATTGCACAGCGCGAATATCAAGGTCGCCGACTTCGGCCATGATCTCGTCAAGTGACACCAACCCCAGGCACGGCATGGCGCCGCGTCGTGTTTCCTGTCCGAGAGCAAGCCGTCGCGCCAGGATCACAGCGGCGAGTGTCGGAATGAATGGCCCGTGACCCCGACCCGCAATCAGGTGCCAATCGATCCGCAGTGGCTGGTCGTCAACGCCTTGCCCTCGCAACGTCACGAACATGCCACCTGCATCGGTGCCGAGCCAGCGCAACCACCGCTTTGCCGCGAGCAATGGAGCCGCCAACCGCTCGAAGCTGGCAAGCCACCGCCAGCGAACCGGCCACGACAACACCCATAAGCCAAGGTGAAACAGCGAAACCTCGACCCCAGCCCGAAAGTCGACCGTCCGCAAAGTTGGATAGCGCATGGGGAACAACGTCAGATCCGGGATGTCGCAATAGCCCATCCAGCGTTGCCCCAACTGGGGGAACCGATGGCGCGACAGACCTTGCCAGCCATGCACGATCGTCCATGCTCCGTCGCGC
>JANNRP010000367.1:0-2819 GCA_031401535.1 Hyphomicrobiaceae bacterium
GCCGTGCAGCCGGACAAGTCGATCGCCGCCTTGCTCTTGACCGTCAGCGTGCCCGAATAGAGGCCGCCATCGGCGCGATTATAGAGCTGGCCTTTCCACTCGGCAGCACCGGTCTTCTTCGCGCCAGACATGATCACCAAACCGACAATCGGGCGCGATTTCTTGGCCGCATCTGGATTCTTATCATCGGCTTTCTGACCGTCAATGACCTTGGAGATCTTCGCACACAACCCATCGCCGCACTTATACATCTCAACATGGCTGCCGTTTTCCGGGTGCTTCCACGTGCCAAACGCATCTTCGGCGGTCTGAGCGGACGCTGAGTTCGCGCTAAAGACCGATACCGCCACGCCCGCCATGGCGCATAGTACACGTCGTACACGTCTCATTGGTGCCACTCCCATCGTTGGGGCAAGCTTTGTGCCGCCCTCTTATTGTCGGTGAAGTGTACCACGATTTTTCAGCCCGCAAAGTGGCCACCCGATGAACAATTGCTATACGGATTTCCGAACAACGCGCGTCTGCCAGCCGAGCGCCACCAGCGCGACCACGAGAGCGGCGAAGCCGACCTCCAGCAGGCCAACAGGTTCGCCAAGCAGCATCGCCGCGCCGCCAAGCGTGACGAATGTCTGCAGCAACTGCACCTGCCCAACCTTGGCGATGCCGCCAAGCGCCAAGCCACGATTCCAGGCAAAGAAGCCGATGAACATACTGAACACAGCGACGTAAAGAAACCCGGCCCAGGACCGCGCACTGGCGCCCCATGGGATCGGACCGCCAAATGCAATTAGCAGCACGATCATCACCGGCGCGGATACGACAAGTGCCCACGAGATCGCCTGCCATCCACCGATGCGACGGCTAAGCGTCGCCCCCTCAGCGTAGCCCCACGACGCACAAGCGATGGCCCCCACCAGTAGCACATCGGCCCACCACGGCGTTGCCGCCGCCGTGCCGCTAACGCTCGATCCATGGATCAGCGCGTAGATCAGGACGGCTGCACTGCCCGCAACACCGCAGGCCCAGAACGCACGCGATGGCCGTTCGCCTGCCACCGCCACGCTCGCCATCGCAGTTGCCAGCGGCAGTACCGCCGAGATGACGCCAGCGTGGGCGGCCGTTGCAGCCTTCACCGCAATCGTTGCCAGTACAGGAAACCCGAGCACGACACCGAGGCTATAGCGGGCGAGCGGACCCCAGTCCTCGCGCTTGAGCATCGGCGGACGGGTGGCGAGCAGCACCACGGCAGCGAACGCGGCTGCGACCACGGCACGGCCGAGCGCCACGAACAGCGGGTCCATGTCTGCCACCGCCAATTTTGTGAATGGGTAGGTTAGTCCGAAAATCGTCACGCCGACGATGCCAAGGATCAACCCCAACCGCTCGTTGGCCCGCACGGCAGCCGTTGCATCCGGCATAAGACGTCCCTTAGCTTTTGACTCAATGGCTTTTAGCCGAATGCCGCATCGAGGAAGGCTGCTTCCTCGGCCTCCAACCAGGCTTTGACACCAACCGCCGGCGTCGCTGCTGCCTTCCGGCCAGCGCGTAGGATTGGACGTGAAGTCAAGCCTTCGAGTTGCCGACGCAAATGCGTGAAGTAGCCCATGTTTTCAGGCTCCTCCTCACACCAGATCAGCATTGCATCCGGATGTTGCGCAACGATGCCACGCAAGGCGTCCTCCGGTAACGGATGAAGCTGCTCAACACGCACAAGAGCGACCGTGCCGTCAAGGTTCCGGCGCGCGCGCTCGGCGAGCAGCGTGTAGTAAACCTTCCCCGTGCACAGGATCACACGCTGCGGCGTTGTCACCGCCGTATCGGGGATGACTGTTCGAAAACCTGTGCCCGGGCCAAACTCCGCCAGCGCCGACACGCACGCCTTGTGCCGCAACAGAGCCTTCGGCGTCAGCACCACTAGCGGCTTGCGAAACGGACGCATCATCTGCCGCCGCAGGACGTGGAAGACGTTTGCCGGCGTCGACGCGTTGACGACCTGGAGATTGTTGCCTGCACAGGCAGCAAGCAGTCGTTCGGGGCGACCAGTGGAGTGATCCGGCCCGCCGCCATCGAGCCCATGTGGCAGTAGAATAACGAGCCCGGACGACCTGAGCCAACGGTCCTCGCCGCACGCGATGCACTGGTCGAACACTGGCTGCGCGATGTTCAGAAACTCGCCGAACTGCGCTTCCCAGATGACGAGCTTGTTCGGGTCGTTCAGCGTGATGCCGTACTCGAAGCACAGCACCGCATGCTCGATCAGCGGCGTGTTGTGTATCTCGTGGGCCGTGCCTGCACGTGCCGCCGCGCCGAGCACGAGATGCGGCTTGCCTGTCAGCTGGTCATGGAGCTGCCAGTGTCGCTGCGTGAACGCACCCCGCAGTGCATCCTGGCCACCAAAGCGTACGGCCACGCCATCCGCCAGCAGTGATGCAAGGCCGAGCGTCTCCGCGGTCGCCCAGGTGATGCCATCGCCTGTCTCGATCGTGCGGCGGCGATCGATCAGGAACTTTGCAACCTTCGGGTCGATCGCAAACCCGTTGGGCGGGTCGGTGATGACGCGTCCCAACCGTTTCAGTTCGGTGTCGGGGATGCCGGTATCCACATCCACCACCATTTCGGCAATGCTTCCGGCATGAAATCCGCTCCATGTCCGCTCGAACCAGTCGGCGCGATTGACGGCATAGCTCTTCGCAACGTCGAATGCATTGCGAAGCTCGGCTTCCATCTGCGCCTTCGGCCCGGCACTGTCGCCGCCCGTTGCGCTGGCATACAGCACGTGCACCGGTTCGAGCCGGTCGATCGCCTGATACATGGCTGGT
>JANNRP010000368.1:0-10040 GCA_031401535.1 Hyphomicrobiaceae bacterium
ATTTCAGATTCTTAGCCAGGAACTCAGCCGTCAACCGATCATTTATGAATGTGGTATTGGATCGGACGACGGACGAATGGGTTTTGCCGAGCTAAGGTGTTTGCGTCATGGTAGTTCAATCGATTTCGGTGTGGCAGCTGGCTCGTCGACGCGCGGACCGCTTTGCTGCGCGCGTACGCACCAACGAAAGCGGCGCCACGGCAGTTGAATTTGCCATGGTCGGCCTGCCGTTCCTGATGATGACCTTCGGCATTATTGCAGTTGGCCTGTTCTTCTTCACAACATTCTCGCTCGAGAACGCGATCGAGACAGCATCACGCCCGATCCGCACCGGCGAGGCGATGACCAACGGCATGACGAAGGAAGCCTTCAAGGCCAAGATCTGTCAGTATGCACCACAGTATATCGATTGCGACGGCAAGATGCGTGTCAACGTCCAGAACTATGCGTTGACCGACGTCATCGTGCCACCGTCCTGCACGGATGCCGGCGGCGATCTGGTACCGGCTGCCAGCACCAATTTTTCGCCGGGTGCCGCCAACCGGATCGTACTCGTTACCGTATGCTACCAATTCGATCTGACGGGCAATATTCCGTTTCTGAGACTCGGCAGTATGAGCGGCGGAGCGGCTTTGATTCAGGCCTCGACGACGTTCAAGGTCGAACCGTTCACTTGATCCAGCCCAACAACCCCAGCCACATCGCCCTGCTTACCGTTTGATCATCGAGGCCTGCCATGCTGTTTCAATTGCTGAAGTTGCGGATGAGATCAGCGCTAGCTCTCGTGCGGCGCGACGAGCGCGGCGTGGCTGCGATCGAATTTGCGATGATCGTGCCGATCCTGTTCCTGCTGTTGGTCGGTTCGATCGAGTTCAGCCAGGCGATCACGATTGACCGGCGGGTGACGCAGATTGCCAGTTCGACCGCTGATCTCGTGGCACGTGAAAAGACCATCACGACGGCGCAACTGAACAACGTCATGTCAATCGCCCGGGCATTGATGGAGCCCTATGATCCGAACCTGCTGCGGATTACGCTGACAAATGTGGGGGCTAATGTCACCAACGCCACCAATACAAAGGTTTGTTGGAGCTTCAATTACCAGGGCGGCGCCAACACCTATACCCAGGGCTCGGCCTACGCCCTGCCTGCTGGTATCGTCGACAAGGGCGGCAGCGTCATGGTTGCGGAGGTCCAGTACTATTACACGCCGCTGATTTTCAACTACTTCATCGCTACGGCGTTGACGACCAGTGCAACCGCACTTCAGGACAAATTCTATCTCAAGCCGCGCGTGTCGAGCATGATCCAGTACAATACCGATGCTCTTTGCGTCGTAACCTGAGCGTAGCGCGCTCACGTGCAATGATGCATTGCGCCCATCGGTAGGCGATTGTCATCGCAGCACAAAAACAATTGTTCGCGCCTGAACGGCTATCAACAGCAATCCCGTTTGCTAGGTTGTTCGTGGCCTGACGGTTTGGTCGGGCGGACGATCGTCTAGAGATATACACCATGGGACGCCGCTCGGAACACACACCTGACGTGCTGCGAGCACTCGTCGTAGAGGAAGCGCGCAAGATCGTTGCTGTCGATGGGCTGTCGGGACTTTCGGCGCGGGAGATCGCACGGCGTATCGGCTATTCTCCGGGCACTTTGTACAATATTTTTGCCAATCTCGACGACTTGATCCTGCACATCGAAGCAGGTGTTCTGGATCAGTTGGATCAGCGCCTAGCCAATCTGCCGGCAACGCGATCACCAACAGCCAATCTGCTGCATTTGGCACAGGAATACTTGGCGTTCACGTCGGAATGCCCGCGACTGTGGAACCTGTTGTTCGAACATCATCTGCCAGCACACACGCCGGTGCCTGAATGGTATCAGGTCAAATTGGACGCGCTCCTGCAACGTGTCGAACGTGCCTTACAGCCCCTGATGCCGTTTGCCACGCCAGAGCTGACCCAAAGGTCGGCGCGTGTGCTGTGGGCGGGCGTTCACGGCATCACATCGCTCGCAACCGCGGAAAAACTTTCGAGCGTAACCAGTGCTTCGGCCAAGGATCTTGTCACCGATCTGGTCGAAAACTATCTCGCGGGTCTGGCAACGAGGCGACCTGAGCCGGTGTGGGCACCCCCTCAGTCTGCGGCGCTGTAGTTGCGGCGGTAGCGGATTCTGCCGTCGGGACCGGCCACACTGTCCGTCCGGTGTGCGATGCAAGCGAGTTGGCATAGTAGGCGATCAGCATCGCCGCACCCGGCGCAATCGACAGCAAGCCATTCTCTGATATCACCAGCCGCCGCAGGACCAGCATCCGCAAGCCGAGATCAACGACATACTCCGCATCGGCGCGCGGCACATAGACTTCAGCACCAAGGTCGCGCAAACGCGCCATCAGATCGAAGATCGCTGCCTTCAATTCCAGCGTCGACAGTGGACGACCATCGGCTTCGACCAGTGCAAGCGCCGCCAGACTGACGGGAAGAGCCGGTACTGCCCGACCCACATCGGCCATCAATCGCTGTCCCAACCCCTGGATTTCACCAAATCGGCCTTGCTCGGACAAGGTGCGAAGGTCCAGTCGGCGCTCAGCCAAGTAGTCTCGCAGCGAAGTTGGCCGACCGAAACTTACGCACGCATATCCGTAGCGGTAGCGGCGGCCAGTCAATCCACCCCAGAGATTGCGTGCCAGAAATTTTGCGAACGTGGCGAACTCGAAGGCAAACTGTGGTCGCTCGCTCTTGGGCACATCGACAACTGCCGTCAGAATCCGATCCTCGAGCACGCGATCATAATTGAGGCCGACGGGCACAAATACGATGTCGCGGGGCCCTTGCGGATCAAACTCCGAGACCATGTATGACAGCAATCCCATCTTGGCAGGTTGCAATGCCCCGTCACGCGACAAGCCGCCTTCGGGGAAGATAGCCTGGGTGACGCCTGCGGCGGTCGCCGTGTGCACATAGCGCGACAAAACACGTCGATATAACCGGTTGCCGCTATCACGCCGGATGAAGTAGGCGCCCATCATGCGGATCATGCCAGCAAGCCCGAAGACGCGGGCCCACTCACCGACGGCATAGCTCAATGCGGAACTGCTCGAGACCAGATACGTGACGAGAATATAGTCCAGATTAGAGCGATGATTGATAACGAAGACCACTGTCGAATTGGGCGCGATATGATCAAGTGCTGCCGCATCACTGGCCCCGACCCGTACCCGATAGAGCGCTTTCGAGAGCCAGCGGGCGAGCCGTGTGCCGACGCGAAAATAGAGCCCGGCACTGAACGTCGGCACAATCTCCCGCGCATAGCGTTTTGCCCGGGCCGTGACCTGCATGACCGTCTGCCCGGTCGCGCCCGCTTCCATAGCGATTTCGGCCTGTACAGCCGGATCAAGCAGCAATTGCTCGACGAGTAGCCGGCGCGCCGCAAGCTTGAACGGTGCAATCGGCAGTTTAAGCTGTTGGTTGAGTACGTCGATTGCCCGTTGACGCCGTCGCCGCAGCATCAGCGCCATAAGGGGCGCCACTGCATGATCAAAAACAGCGACGGCTGCCAGCACGCCCAGCGCCGCAATCCCCCAAACCGGAACTCCGACCTGGTCGACCACCCGTATTCCTCTCAGCCTGCTAGCACCCCACCTGACGAGAGGCTAACAGGCTGACCCGCCCCGCGCTACTGTGGCGCCGGTTGGATCAGCAACGGGGCGACGGCCGGTAGCGAGCCTGTCGACAGGCTCGCTGGCTTAGGCTCCGCGAATACGGTCGATCCGTCGGCGCGCAACCGCTTAGCCTTGCCAAATGTCGGCTCGGGGACTTGGAAGACCCCGAACCAGGTCTGATCGGGCGGTAGCAGTTTATGTTGCAGACTGGTCCACATATGCTTCGACGTCACGCCGTCGACAAACGTGGTGTATGGCGGGGTAAACGCGAACGCGATCGCAGTCGCCGCAGCAATGACCGCGGTGTCGCCGAGGCGCCTGCCGTCATAGAGTTTCATGGCGGTACCGAATGACGCTTTGATGCGCGTGTCCAACACATCCACACTATAGATCTCGTCAAGGATCAGGTGCGTCAGGTAGCCCACGAACATGAAGCCGCCCGCCAACCAGGCGACCCCTTCATGGCGATGAAGCACATTGGTGAAGATGATAGCGGTCAAAAACCAAAAAAACAGACCGGCCAGCAGCGAATGCCAAATGCCACGATGGTACGAAAACCGGTGGAACAAGGCCTGCAACCCAAAGCGCACACCGACCAGCGTGCCGAGCCAGAAGATCCACATTTCGGCAACGGAATATTTATAAGCAACGGTAAACAGCACCGCGAACGACAAGAAAATTGCGAGGCCCCCGAACATCGCCTGCGCCGGGCGGCTGTCCTTCAGATCAACGTCGGGCAACACGCTGCCAAGCACACCCGCCATGGTCACCACCACCAGATTTTCCGGGGCGATCACGTCGGCGGCTAGTGTCAACGTCGCAAGGGCGCCGCTGACCACAGTACCGACAGCTATATGGGTTGTAAAATTTGCCATGGCTTGAGCGCCTCGCTGATGATTGCCTTAGCAACTGAGCTTTGCAGCAGCATCAGATTCGTGCGGATTGGGCGATATGGCAGCGGTGGAAAACAAGTGGACAACATAAGCACACCGCACGACCACGCATTGTCGGATAGGACTTGCCCCGATGCACATGAGCATGACACGACAGCGCTCAGTCATGTACCAGAGGATAGTTTCGCTTGCCGACACACCGCATCACACTAGGCACCCTGGCGCTCACAAGCATTGTCGTCTCGATAGCCGTCATGGCGATCAAGTATCTGGCCTATGCCACGACCGGCAGTGTCGCGCTTTATTCGGATGCACTCGAGAGTGTCGTCAACGTCATAACGGCGATTGCTGCGTTCGTTGCTGTCAATATAGCACGGCGACCAGCCGACCGGCGACACCCGTTCGGACACCACAAGGCCGAGTACGTTGCCGTTGCCCTCGAGGGAGCACTGATCCTGGTCGCTGCACTTCTCATCCTGCAGCAAGCATGGCACGCCTTGATGGCGCCACGCGCGTTGGACCACCCGGCAGTCGGCCTCGCGATCAATGGCATCGCGACTGTACTGAACGCTGGCTGGGCGTGGGTTCTGATCCGTCGCGGGCGAGCGCTCAAGTCACCGGCGCTGATCGCTGACGGTTGGCATCTCGTCACCGACGTGATCACGTCTGTTGGGGTGCTGGCTGGCCTCGCGCTTGCGACGATCACTGGCTGGGTCATTCTAGACCCTCTGCTGGCGGCGGTCGTCGCGATCAACATTCTTTGGGCTGGCTGGCGCATCATGAGTTCATCGGTCAGCGGGTTGATGGACGAGAGCGTAACGGCTGACATCATGGCGGAAATCCGCCGTCTGATTGCGTCCAACGCGGACGGTGCCCTACAGGTCCACGATCTGCGCACACGGACCGCTGGACCGGCGACCTTCGTCGAATTCCACCTTGTTGTGCCTGGCGCCATGACGGTCGCCCGCGCACACGACATCTGCGACCGCCTGGAGACAGCGCTTGGCGATTACATCGAGAATGCGCAAATCCTGATCCATGTCGAGCCCGAAGCCGAGGCAAAGTCGAAGGGGGCACTCGTAATCTGACCGGTGGAGGGTGCAGCAGCGTACTTTCCAAATCTGCTGCGCCGTGCAAGCTAACAAACAAGAAAATAGAGGGGACGTCCATGCCCGAGAATACGCTACGCCAGCAGGCGCTCGACTACCACGAGGCTGATCCGCCCGGCAAAATCGCAATCCATGCGACCAAGCCGGTCGCCAACCAGCATGATCTGGGGCTCGCATACTCGCCCGGCGTCGCCTATGCCTGCACGGCCATCGCACAGGATCCAGCCAACGCTTACCGTTACACAGCGCGCGGGAATTTGGTCGGCGTCATCACGAACGGCACGGCTGTGCTCGGCTTGGGCGACATCGGGCCACTGGCGTCGAAGCCGGTGATGGAAGGCAAGGCGGTCCTGTTCAAGAAATTTGCCGGTATCGATTGCTACGATATCGAGATCGACGAAAAAGAAATTGAGCCATTTGTCGAAGCCGTCGCTCGGCTCGAACCAACTTTCGGCGGCATCAATCTCGAAGACATCAAAAGCCCAGAATGCTTCGAGATCGAGCGGCGATTACGCGCCCGCATGAAAATTCCTGTGTTCCACGACGACCAACATGGCACCGCGATCGTGGTAGCAGCCGGTATCGTCAACGGCTTGAAGGTGGTCGGCAAGCGGATCGAAGACGTCAAGCTTGTGTGCTCGGGAGCTGGCGCGGCAGCGCTGGCCTGCCTGAACCAACTTATCAGCCTAGGACTGCGGCACGACAATACGATCGTCTGCGATATCAAAGGTGTCGTCTACAAAGGCCGCAAGGAGCTGATGGACCCTTACAAGGAGCCCTATGCCCGCGATGTCAAAGCGCGCACGATGGCTGAGGCCATCGACGGCGCTGATATATTCCTCGGGTTGTCGGCCGGCAAAATAGTGACCAAAGAGATGGTTGCGAAAATGGCGCCGAAGCCGTTGATTTTTGCACTTGCCAATCCGACACCTGAAATCATGCCGGAGGATGTGAAGGCGGTTCGTCCCGACGCGATCATTGCATCTGGCCGCACCGACTACCCCAACCAGATCAACAATGTGCTGTGCTTTCCGTTCATATTTCGTGGTGCGCTCGATGTCGGCGCCACCACGATCAATGAGGAAATGAAGAAGGCTGCCGTCGTCGCACTCGCCTCCATGGCCGAGATCGAGGCTTCGGACGTCGTGCTGTCCGCCTACGCCGCCGAGAGCTTTGTATTTGGTCCGGACTACATCATCCCGAAGCCGTTCGATCCACGGCTGATCCTGGAGATCGCACCCGCCGTCGCCCGCGCCGCCATGGAAAGCGGCGTGGCGACCCGCCCAATCACCGACTTCGACGCCTATCGTGAAAAGCTGTCGCGGTTCGTCTATCGCTCGGGCTTCGTCATGAAGCCGATCTTCGACAAAGCCAAGACCGAGCACGCGCGCACGCCGATGCGGCTTGTTTTCGCGGAAGGTGAGCATCCCTATGTGCTGCAGGCGGCTCAACAAGTCATTACCGAGAAACTGGCGCGTCCGATTCTCGTAGGCCGACGTGACACCATCAAACGCATGCTGACCCATTTGGGGTTGCGCCTGAAAATCGATCAGGACCTCGAAATTTTCGACCAGAGCACCGACCCACGTGTTGCTGCCATGACCGCCGAGTATGAGCGCATCGTTGAGCGCGAAGGCGTATCGCCGTCGCACGCACGCCGCATCGTGCGTGGCGGTTCGACGGTGACTGCGGGCCTGTTATTGAAGCGCGGCGACGCTGATGCCATGATCTGTGGCGCGGTCGGGCGCTATCACACGCAATTGCGTCACGTATCCCAACTCATCGGCAAGAAGGGTGGCGTGCGCGGTTTCGCAACGCTTTCAGGTCTCATCCTGCCGACCGGGCCGCTGTTCATGGCGGATACCTATGTCAGCTATAACCCAGATGCGGAGCACTTGGCCGAGATTACACTCCTCGCCGCCGAGGAAGTCCGCCGCTTCGGTATAGAGCCGAAAGTCGCGCTGATGTCGCACTCCAATTTCGGATCGGAGCATACCGACTCGGCGCACAAAATGCGCGAGGTCCTGGCAACACTGAATACGTGGGCACCGAACCTCGAAGTCGAGGGCGAGATGCACGCGGATGCAGCGTTGTCGCCATTTATCCGTGACGAGATTTTCCCGAATTCACGGCTCAAGGGTGCGGCCAACCTGTTGATCATGCCCGGTCTCGACGCGGCCAACATCGCGTTCAACTTGTTAAAGGCCGTTTCCGGCGCAGTGGCCGTCGGCCCGATCTTGCTCGGCGCAGCCCAGCCGGTCCACATCGTTACACCGTCGGTCACGGTGCGCGGTCTGCTCAACATGAGTGCAATCGCCGTCGTAAATGCGGCCCGCGAGGCTGCCAAGCCAAGCATGGGTGCAGCTTAGACAGAGGACGACGGAGCCCATGAGCGACATCTACATCCACTACCTGCATGGCCGAGACATCGATGCACTGGCGATGACCGATGATGAGATCATCGAGGCCGTGGAGGGAGCGCTCGTCGCGCAAGCCACTGGTCGTGCCATTATCGAGCCGCGGATGCATCTGGTGCCAGAAAAGGGTTCGACACGTGGCCATTTTAACGTGTTGCGCGGTGTGGTGCAGCCTTTGGGCCTGGCTGGCGTGAAAGTTGTCGGCGACTTCTTTGACAACTACCAGCATGATCTGCCGTCCGAGATGGCGATGCTGTACCTCGCTGATCCCAAGACCGGTCAGCCGATCGCCATGATGGACGCGACCGCGATCACAACGATGCGAACAGGTGCGGTAACAGCAATTGGCGCGAAGTATCTCGCCCGCAAAACCTCCAAAATTCTCGGTCATATCGGCGCACGCGGCACCGCATTCTGGAACATCAAGCTGATGGACCGGCTCTATGACTTCGACGAGATTCGCGTGCACTCGCGCCGCAAGGAAAGCCGCGACGCGTTCGCAGTCAAGATCGGAAAAGCGCTCGGCAAGACTGTAATTGCGACCGACGACTGGCAGAGTTGTATCGAAGGCGCCGACATTGTTGTCGATGCTTCCCGCCTTGAAGCCCCCGCACCGATGCTCAAAACTGCTTGGATCAAGAAGGGTGCGCTGGTCATGCCCTACGGCACCATGAGCGTCGTCGAGGACGATTTGCCGGACATCATCGACAAATGGGTGATGGACGATTTCGGCCAGGCGCATTCCGGCAAGTTCGGCGCGCTCCGACGGCAGATCGACAGCGGGCGGCTCAATCGCGAGAATCTGCATGCCGAAATGGGCGAGATCGTGAGTGGCCTCAAGCCTGGTCGCGAGCGAGACGACGAGACCATACTATTCTGGCATCGCGGACTATCGCTTTCTGATATTGCACTCGGTGGTGCGATCCTCGAAAAGGCGAAGCGAATGAGTATCGGCCAGAAGCTGTTCTATGCCCACTTCGAAAAAGGAGGAAATCATTGAACAGCCGATCGTACGTTCAACCAACTTGGGTCGGGGATGTGCTCCATTTCTGGTTCGAGGAGCTGACACCCGGACAATGGTTCCGGAAAGATGCCGAAGTCGACCGGACAATCATCGCCCGCTTTGGCGACGTTCACACGCGCGTCGCGACCGCCATCCCAGCCACGTTGTTGGCAGACGCTGCAACAGCACTCGCGTCGATCATCACACTCGACCAGTTCTCGCGGAACATATACCGCGCATCGGCACGAGCATTTGCGCAAGACGCCCAGGCGTTGACTTTAGCTACAGCATCGATCGCAAAAGGCTTCGACGTGGCTGTTCCCGTTGAACGCCGGTTATTCTTCTACTTGCCGTTCGAACATGCCGAGGATCGCGTTCACCAGCAGCATAGCGTCGCTATGATCACTGCACTCGGTAATGAAAAGTACACGGCGTACGCATTGGCCCATCAGGCCATCATCGAACGGTTTGGCCGCTACCCCCACCGCAATGCGATGTTAGGCCGGACTTCGACGGCCGAAGAGTTGGAATTCCTGCAGGAGCCCGGCAGCTCGTTTTGAATCACTTCGGCATCAGCCCTTTGTTTTGGGCAAACGCACGAACCAGCGCATAAAGTCGTCGACTGGCCGGTACCGCGACGCCAACGCGATCAGCAACCTCGATCATCGCACCCAGAATAGCATCGAGCTCGATCGGGCGGCCGGCATCGACATCCTGCAACATTGACGTCCTGAAAGCACCGAGAGGTGCCATCGCACGGACGCGTGCCGCAGCTTCACTCTCGATAATAATACCCTCGGCACGGGCAACCTTCATGGCTTCGCCAATCAGCTCGGCGAGCAATCCCCGCAATTCCGGGTCGGCCAGCGCATCATCAGTGGTGCATCCCGTAAGCGCCGACAACGGGTTGAGGGCAACATTGCCGAACAGCTTGTTCCAAACGGCTGAGCGAAT
>JANNRP010000369.1:0-1640 GCA_031401535.1 Hyphomicrobiaceae bacterium
CTTCAGGATGTCGTCCAGCACCTCGTATTCGGGAAGTGAGTCCTGATCCTTCTGGTTTTCGCGCAACTCAGCCGTCGGTGCTTTTGTAATGATGTTCTCCGGGATGACGATGCCGCCCGGCCCCTTCCCCCCCGTCGGCTGATGCGCATTGCGCCAGCGGCACAGCCGATAGACCTCCATCTTGTAGAGATCCTTGATCGGATTGAAGCCCCCGTTCATGTCACCATAGAGCGTGGCGTAGCCGACCGACATTTCGCTCTTGTTGCCGGTAGTCAGTACCATGCCGCCGAACTTGTTCGAGATCGCCATCAGCATGGCGCCACGCACACGGCTCTGGATGTTTTCCTCCGTCAGGCCCGGCTTGGTGCCGGCAAACATCTCAGCCAGCGCTGCCGTGATCGCCTCGACCGGCCCGCCGATCGCGACATTGTCGTAGCGTAAGCCCAGCGCCTTGGCGCAGGCACTCGCATCGACGAGACTGTCCTTCGCGGTATAGCGGTAAGGCAGCATCACAGCGTGGACCTTCTCCGGTTCCAATGCGTCGGCGGCGATGGCGGCAACCAGCGCTGAATCGACGCCACCCGATAGTCCGAGCACGACGCTGGGAAAACCGTTCTTGGTCACATAATCGCGCAGCCCCAGCATGCAGGCGTGGTAGGCTGCGGCATCAAGCTCGGGCAGCAACGCTTTGGGACCGGGCTCGCAAGCCCAGCCGTCGCTACCCCGGCGCCACTGCGTCAAGACGATCGCTTCCTCCCAAGCCGGCAGTTGCACGGCGAGGCTCGAATCGCGATTGAGCACGAACGATGCGCCGTCAAAAACCAACTCATCCTGACCGCCGATCTGGTTGAGATAGACCAGCGGCAGCCGGGTCTCGGTGACACGCGCTGCGGCGACATTCATGCGCAGATCGGGCTTCGGCCAATCGAATGGCGACCCATTCGGCGAGACCAGCAGTTCCGCGCCGCACTCAGCCAGGCATTCGGTCACCTGATCGGTCCAGATGTCCTCGCAGATCGGCACACCTATGCGCACGCCGCGGAAGTTCACTGGCCCGGGCAACGGACCGGCATCGAACACGCGCTTTTCGTCGAACACGCCGTAGTTCGGCAGATCGACCTTGAAGCGCACGGCTTCTATGTGGCCATGATCGATGAGCGCGACGGCGTTATAGACTTTGCCGTCCTCAGGCCAAACCGTGCCAATCAGCATGCCGGGGCCATCGGTCGCCAATGACGCGGCAAGCGCTTCGGTCGCCACCCTCGAGGCTTCGACGAACGCCGGTTTCTTGACGAGATCCTCGGGCGGATAGCCGGTGAGAAACAGCTCGGATAGCACAACGAGATCGGCGCCGAGCTTAGCTGCTTCGGCATGGGCTAAACGCGCTTTCGCAATATTACCGGCAAGGTCGCCGACCGTCGGATTGAGTTGCGCCAGCGCGATTTTGAATTGGGTGGTGATCGGCTTGTTGTGTGTCATGGGCTGGAGACTATCGGCCAATACGTGCCTCGGCAACGCGGCAAAGGCGGCAGCCGAAGCTAGCTATGAACGCTGGTTAAATTCGCGGTTCAGATTGGGTTCAAGGCTCAGCGCCTAGGGTCATCATCACGACATGACGCAACTCGATGCAGGCCGGATGA
>JANNRP010000370.1:0-13891 GCA_031401535.1 Hyphomicrobiaceae bacterium
GCCGACATTCTCGACATCGGTGGGGAGTCGACCCGTCCTGGTGCTGTGCCGGTTCCTCTCGACGTCGAGCTTGGTCGGGTCGTCCCGGTGGTCGAGGCCCTGGCTGGTCAGGTCAATGCGCGGTTGTCGATCGACACGCGCAATGCTGTCGTCATGCGGGCAGCGGTCAGGGCTGGCGCCGACATCATCAACGATGTGTCAGCGCTGTCGCATGACCCGACGGCGCTTGCTGTGTTGGCTGAGTTGGACCTGCCTGTGATCCTGATGCACGCCCTGGGCGATCCGCGCACGATGCAGGACGCGCCAAAATACGATCACGTACTGCTCGATGTGTTTGACTATCTCGAAGCGCGCATCGATGCCTGCCGCCGCGCGGGCATTGCGCTGAACCGTATCGTCATTGACCCCGGCATCGGCTTCGGCAAGACGGTGCAGCACAATTTGCAATTGATGGCTGGGCTCAGCCTGTTCCACGGGCTTGGCTGTCCGGTATTGATCGGGGCGTCCCGCAAGCGTTTCATCGGCACGCTGACCGGAGTCGAGATCGCCGCCGATCGCGTGCACGGGTCGGTCGGTGCGGCCCTCGCCGCCGTGGCGCAAGGTGCCCAAATTGTGCGTGCGCATGATGTGAAGGCAACGCGCGAGGCGCTGGCGGTGTGGCATGCTTCGGTCGCGGGTGCCGAGACGATCGTCGACAAGATGCGAGGATAGCCGCAATGTTTCGCGCAATCGGCTTCATCGGCACGGGCGTCATGGGCGAGCCAATGTGCCGCAATTTGGCGGTCAAGAGCGGCCTGCCCGTCTTCGCATTCGACCGCGCTGCTGCGCCCCTCGCGCGGCTCGCGAACTACGGCGTGACGGCGGTAGCGTCACTCGCCGAACTGGCGGCCGAGACCGATATCATTTTCATGGTGTTGCCGAGTGGCAAGCATGTCGCGACGGTGTGTGATGGCGAGCACGGATTATGTGCGTTGGCACGGTCGGGCCAGACCATCGTCGATCTGGGCACCTCGCCGGTGTCTCTGGCCAAGCGTCTGGCGGAGGCGTTCGCTGCCCGTGGCGTAATCTTCGCCGATGCGCCGATCGCACGCACACGACAGGCAGCCGAGGATGGCACGCTCAGCATCATGGTCGGTGCCGACGCCGCTACCTATGCGGCCGTGCTGCCGTTGCTCGGCACAATCGGCTCGCAGATCACGCATTGTGGCCCGATCGGGTCGGGCCAGATGGTCAAAATTCTCAACAACATGGTCCTGATCGAAACTGTCGTCGCGCTGGCCGAGGCACTGGCGATCGCCCGACGCAGCGGCCTCGATGGCGGAGTGTTGTTCGATACGCTGGCCAAGGGTTCGGCCGATAGCTTTGCGTTGCGCAACCACGGCATGAAAGCCATGCTGCCAGGCGTATATCCCGAGCAGGCCTTCTCGACCGAGTATGCACTCAAGGATCTGGATTACGCGTTCGAACTCGCACGTGATGCTGGCCTGACACTGAGTGCGGCAACGGTTGCGCGCGCCAAGCTCACTGCCGCCATTGAGGCAGGTTATGGCGCCAGCTATTGGCCTGTAATCAGCCGCCTCGTTGATGCTTGATCGGTCTATCGTTTCCATAAATGGCGGATGCCAATGACCCCTTACCCCAAACTAGAGTTGATGATTGGTGGTGAGTGGCGCGTCCGCGATGGCCACTCGGTCATCAACCCCGCCGACGAGGCGATCATCGGTACGGTTCCTCATGCGACCCGCACTGATCTAGACGATGCGCTTGACGCGGCCGCTCGCGGACAGCGGGTGTGGAGTCGGATGTCACCGGCCAAGCGCGCCGAGATCATCATCAAGGCAGCAGGCCTTATGCGGTCGCGCGTCGAGGAGATGGCCGTCGCGATGACATTGGAGCAGGGCAAGCCGATTGCGCAATCGCGGCTCGAAGTGCTGCGTGCTTGTGACATCATCGAATGGGACGCCAACGAGGGCCGCCGGGTTTATGGTCGTGTTATTCCGTCGGAGCCTGGCATGCGGCACACGGTGCTGCGCCAGCCGGTTGGCGTGGTCGCCGCATTCTCGCCGTGGAACTTTCCCGTCAGCTCGCCCGCCCGCAAAGTTGGCGGTGCGCTGGCGGCTGGCTGTGCGGTGATCCTGAAAGGGTCTGAGGAAACGCCAGCCGGTGCCATGCAATTGGTCCGCGCCTTTGTCGATGCGGGCGTGCCAGCCGGCGTGCTCAATCTCGTGTTCGGTGAACCCGCCGAAATCTCAAGTCATCTGATCCCCAACCCCATCGTTCGGATGGTGACATTTACCGGCTCCATCCCAGTTGGCAAGAAACTGGCCGCCATGGCTGGCGAGCACATGAAGCCGGTGATCATGGAACTGGGCGGCCATGCCCCCGTTATCGTGTGCAACGATATCGATCCCATGACCGTGGCGGCAGCTTCAGTCACCGGAAAATCGCGCAATGCGGGCCAGGTGTGCGTGTCGCCAACGCGTTTTTTCGTCGCCGATGAGGTTTACGACAAATTCTCGACGGCGTTTGGAGCTAAGGCGGCTGCCATCAAGCTCGGCAATGGTCTTGACGAGGCGACCCAGATGGGACCACTCGCCAATCCCCGTCGTGTTGAAGCGATGGAGATGCTGGTGGCTGACGCGGTCGCGAAAGGTGCGCGTGTTTTGTCAGGCGGAACGCGCTCGACCAATCGCGGGTATTATTATCCGCTTACCGTGCTGGCCGACGTGCCGGACGACGCACGTGCCATGCGGGAAGAGCCGTTCGGGCCACTAGCCGTCGTGTCTCGTGTGAAAAGCTTGAGCGAGGCGATCGAGAAGGCCAACGGGCTGCCCTTTGGTCTTGCAGGCTATGCATTCACGAATTCTGCAAACAACGCTGAGCGGCTCAGTGCCGAAGTGGAGGTTGGCAATCTTTCGATCAACCACTTCACGGCCTCGATCGCGGAAACCCCGTTCGGTGGTGTCAAGGACAGTGGTTACGGACGCGAGGGCGGCACCGAGGGGCTTGCCTGTTACACTGTCGTCAAGAACGTCTCGCACCTGACGAGCACGGGCTGAGCCAAATTAGCTCGCCGCAGCCCGTCGATCTGCGATCCGCTGCGCAGTGCCAGCGATGAGCGCCGCACGTAGCTCGCCGACTGACTGGTTGGCGTCGTCAGGGATCGAAATGTGTTGCGCCTTGGCAATGCTACGCAGCTCAATCGGATCAACGATACTGTCGAGCTGCTTCGACAAGCCGTCGGCTCCCTGACGGCTCATCACCACGACGAGGCTGAACGCGTGGGGATCAAACGAAGCCTGCTCGATCGCCGGCTCGGCGGCCGTGACGACGGCAGCGTCTGTACAAGCGACGGCCACCACAGTAGCTACATGAGGTTTGCGTTTTGGCACGGGTACGCGCACGCGCATCTGAGCAATTTCATTGTCAAGAATTAACAACAGGCGCTGCGACGCAGCATCATCGAGCACCGGTTCGGTGGCCAGTGCGCCAGCCAAGTATTTGGTCTTGGCCGGGCCTGATAATGCTTTGGTATTCTTGCCCATCGGTCAGCCCTCACTCAGCCGCCATGCGCCCGGCCATCATCGGCACGAGCTCGTCATAGAGCGCGCGGATGGCGGCAGTGCCGTCGCCATATTTTTCTTCGATACGCTTGGCGCCAGCGTCCCAGTCGAAGGCGTTGGCGATGCCGTCGCTATGTGGCACCCGGGCATCCAGAAGCGGATGGTCGAGGCCAATTTCGTCAATGATATTGCGGTCGCGTGTGTTTGCGCGGGTGCCGTTGGCGACGCAAACATAGCGGCGATTGCCCAGCTCGATTTCGCGCAAGTCATCGATATTGCGCTTTTCTTCGATCAACAGCGCCACGCGGTCGACGGCTAACTGTGACACATAGTCGGGCCGGAACGGCACCAATACGAGATCGGCGGTCTGCAGGGCGGCCAACGCCGCAAACGATAATCCCGGCGCACAATCCAGGATGACGAGGTCGAAGGCGGGCTCAAACCGCCGCAGCAGCCGTTGTAACCGGCCCTTGACGCGGCTTGCAACAACATCAGGGTCTTTCGCCTGGCGCGCTTCTTTTACGTACAACTCGCCCTGAACGTCTTCCAACATCAGCGATCCCGGCAGCAGCGACAACCGCAGCGCCTTGCCGTTGGCATCCTTCACGTCGCCAACATTGTGAACAAGGTATTCGCGGGGTGCGCCGGCCGTTTCATCGAACATATCGAAGAAATAATCGGAGATTGTGCGATTGGCTTTTTTGGCATCGAGCCAGCCCTGACCACCCAGCAGGATGAGCGAGGCATTGCATTGGGAGTCGAGGTCGAGCACCAACACGCGCTTTCCCCCCCACGTTGCTGCCGCATGTGCCATGCTGACCGCTACCGTCGATTTGCCGACGCCGCCTTTGCGGTTTGCCACTGCCATAAAGAACGCCATGCGAGCCTCGCGAGATTGAAGTGTTTGCCCCGTCGCTATGCGCTGATTCCAGTGGATGAGCCAAATGCGGTCCGTTGCATGTCCATCACTTTGGAACGGTCTCAGGCTGCTGGTGTGCCGCATTCAGCCGCAATCATGAGTGATCAACAGGCAACGGCTTCAACGCATGGGCAGTGTTGTGAATCACGGGCGGTGGCAGTACACCTGCGTGAACGAATGAGTGGCCGCTGCAGTGCGCCGGCCGAGGGCTAGGGGACATACATGGGGCGCCGGTACTTTGGCACTGATGGGATCCGCGGATTGGCCAATCGCCATCCGATGACATCCGAAGTCGCACTCAAAGTCGGCATGGCGGCCGGCCATATCTTCCAGAACGGTCATCATCGGCATCGCGTCGTTATCGGTAAGGACACGCGACTATCCGGCTATATGATTGAAAGCGCCCTGCTGTCGGGGTTCACTGCCGTCGGCTGCGATGTGTTCCTGCTTGGCCCTATGCCGACGCCGGCCGTGGCCATGTTGACGCGCTCGCTGCGCGCTGACCTGGGCGTAATGATTTCGGCGTCGCATAATCGTTTCGACGACAACGGCATCAAGTTGTTCGATCCAGACGGCTACAAGCTGTCTGACGAGACAGAGGCCAAGATCGAGCGCTTGATCGACGCCAAGTCTGAAGATCTGCTGGCAGCGCCCGAGTCAATTGGGCGAGCCACCCGAGTCGAGAGCGCCCAGGAGCGCTACATCGAGTATGCGAAGCGCACACTACCGAAGAATTTGCGGCTCGATGGCCTGCGGATTGTGATCGATTGCGCCAATGGTGCTGGTTACAAGGTTGCCCCCGAAGCATTGTGGGAGCTGGGCGCCGAAGTCATCAAGATTGGCGTTGAGCCAAACGGCCGCAATATCAATCACAAATGCGGCTCGACGGCGCCGGAAGCGCTGGTGGAAAAAGTGCGCGAAACGCGCGCCGATATCGGCATCGCGCTGGACGGCGATGCAGATCGCGTCGTGTTGGTCGATGAAAAGGGTAATATCGTCGATGGCGATCAGTTGATGGCGGTAATCGCGGAAAGCTGGCTGAAGCGTGAGGATCTGGTTGGTGGCGGTGTCGTCGCGACCGTGATGTCGAACCTCGGGCTTGAGCGCTATCTGGCCGCATTGGGCCTCGACATGGTGCGTACGCCCGTCGGTGATCGCTACGTCGTCGAACATATGCGCAAGCACGGTTACAATGTCGGCGGCGAACAGTCGGGCCACATCGTGTTGTCCGATTTCACCACCACCGGCGACGGGCTTATCTCGGCACTACAGATATTGGCTGTTGCCGTATCGACGGGAAAGCCGGTCAGCGAAGTTTGCAATCGCTTTGTGCCGCTGCCGCAACTGCTGCAGAACGTGCGCTACGCCAAAGGCAAACCGCTGGATGACGAGCGTGTGCGCAAAGCCATCGACGCTGGTAAGGCGAAGCTTGGCAAAGAAGGGCGGCTTGTTATTCGGCCATCCGGCACCGAGCCGGTCATTCGCGTGATGGCCGAGGGCGACGATGAAAAGCTCGTGTCGCTGGTGGTCGGCGATATCGTCGAGGCCGTGCGGCTGGCAGCGGCCTGACATAGGTCTGATCGAAACGTAAAATCTGAAAGTCCGGAAACAGTCATGCGTACGTTACTCATTGCCTCAGGTTGTGTACTAGCGATCGTCTCAAGCGCGTCGGCACAAGTAGCAGTACCTGTGGCGCCGAAGGCCGCGGCTAAATCTGCGCCATCGAAGTCTGCTGTTGCGGGCGCGCCGATCGCAGCACCGGGCTTGCCGTCAAACTGCTTGCGGTTGCCGTTGTCGGACGTGGCGTTCGGCAAGCCCGCCGCTACCGACGAGGCACGCAAGAAGCTGCTGGAATATGCTCAGGCAGAGGTCAAAAAGCGCAAATGGCCAGCGGGCCGTCCGCTCGTGTCGAGCAACGAAACGGTATCGTGTGAGGTCTATCTCGATTTCCCTGTGCTCGGTACGGAGTACCGCTGCCTCGTGACGGCAACGTTCTGCCAGAAGTAGCGGGGTTCGTTAGCCTTCGCCGAGATTGAACACCCGGGTCGGGCGCAATTCACCGCGCTCGATTTCGCCGATGGCGACCAGTTCGCCTTTGCACATGGCGTAGGCTGAGCCTTGTATGATTGGGGCGTCGCGTCCCCGCATCAGTACAGGCTGACCGAGTTTCAGGCGGCTGGCATCCGATGACGTGACGCTGAGTTCCATCACGCCGCGTAACGCGGTTTCAATCGGCATCAGCGTTTGCATCAACCGAACGCCGCCATTGTCGGACTTCGCTAATTCTTCAAGTTCGTCGATCGTGACGGCGCTTGGTTCATCGAAAGGGCCGACGCGCGTGCGGCGCAGCGCAATAACGTGTCCGAAACAGCCAAGTTCGCGGCCCATGTCGCGGGCGAGCGCACGGACGTAGGTGCCTCGGCCGCATTCGGCTTCGAACACTGTCGTTGCAGCGTCGGGCATATCGACGATCCGCAGGTCATTAATCTGCACGGGTCGGGCGTCGAGGATGACTTCGGCGCCCTCGCGGGCGAGATCGTAGGCCCTGTTACCGTCGATCTTGATGGCGGAGAATACTGGTGGCACTTGCATGATCTCGCCCATGAACCGGGGCAGCAGCGCTTCGATCGCAGCAACTGATGGGCGCGCGTCACTGGTTGCAGCGATCACCCCCTCGGTATCGTCGGTGGTGGTTTCGATGCCCCATCGTACCGTGAAGCGATAGGCCTTAGCGCCATCGACGGCGAACGAGACGGTTTTGGTTGCTTCGCCAAGCGCGATCGGCAGGATGCCGCTCGCCAACGGATCAAGCGTGCCTGCATGTCCCGCCTTTTGCGCGTCGAACAGCCACCGGACTTTTCCCACTGCCTGCGTCGAGGTCATGTTGAGCGGCTTGTCCAGGATCAACCAGCCATTGACTCGGTTACCCTTCTTACGGCGCGCCATCGGTGATTATTTCTTTGCGGTATCTTGGCGGACGCGGGGGCTCGCCAGCAACATGTCGATGCGCATCGCTTCCTCGAACGTATTGTCATCCTTGAAGCGGATGTCGGGGGAGAACTGCAGGTCCAGAGTTTGCGCGATTCGGCCGCGAATATAACGTCTGTTCTTCTCCAACGCCGCAATCACGAGCGCAGTGTCGCGGCCTCCCAGCGGCATTACGAACGCAGTGGCGAGCCGCAGATCGTTCGCCATGCGCACTTGCGTGATCGTGATCACGTGGCTGGCGATAACGTCATCGTGGATTTCGCCGCGCGCAAGCAGCTCCGCCACCACATGACGTATTTGCTCACCCACGCGCAACATCCGCTGGGACGGCGCGCGGGCCGAGGCTGTTTTCTTTCTAGGCATTCAGTCTTTTTTCTATGAACTCTACAGCGTGCGCTGGATCGTCTCGATGTTGAAGCACTCGATTACGTCGCCAGCCCGGATGTCCTGGTAGTTGGCGAAGCTCGCGCCGCATTCCTGGCCAGCCGGGACTTCCTTCACGTCGTCCTTGAAGCGCTTGAGTATCGACAGCGTGCCCTCGTGAATGACCACGTTGTCGCGAATCAGGCGCACCTTGCCACCCCGCTCCAGCTTGCCGTCGGTGACGAGACAGCCGGCCACCTTGCCGAACTTGGTGATGTTGAACACTTCCTTGATCGCGGCGTTGCCGAGGAACACCTCGCGCAGTGTAGGCGACAGGAGGCCCGACATAGCAGCTTTCACATCGTCCACGAGATCGTAGATGATGTTGTAATAGCGGATTTCTATGCCCTGCATGTCGGCCGCAGCTTTCGCCTGCACGTTGGCGCGTACGTTGAAGCCGATGACCACAGCTTTCGACGCGTTCGCCAGGGCGATGTCTGATTCGGTTATGCCGCCAACGCCGGTATGAACGATCCGCGCCATGACCTCGTCAGTGCCGAGCTTCTTGAGAGAACCGATGATGGCCTCTACGGAGCCTTGCACATCGCCCTTGATGAGCAGCGTGAATTCCTTCTGGCCAGCCGCATCCTTGAGCGACTGCATCATCTGCTCAAGCGTGCGCGGCGTACCGGCCGAACCCAGAGTCTCGCGGCGTTTGCGGACACGGTAATCGGTGATCTCGCGGGCGCGCGCTTCGCTTTCGACGACGGCGAACTGGTCGCCGGCATCCGGTGCGCTGTCAAAGCCCAGCACCTCGACCGGCACCGATGGCCCGGCATCTTTTAGCACTCCACCCTTGTCGTCGAGCAATGCGCGCACGCGGCCCCAGGCCATGCCAGCAACGACGATGTCACCGACGCGCAGCGTTCCACGCTGAACAAGCAAGGTGCCGACCGGACCGCGACCACGTTCGAGCTTGGCTTCGATGACGTAGCCTTCGGCCGAGCGAAGGGGGTTGGCCTTGAGTTCCAAAACTTCCGCCTGCAGGGCGATGGCTTCAAGCAACTTGTCGAGGTTCATCAGCTTGGTCGCTGATACCGGCACATCCTGAACGTCGCCAGACAGGCTTTCGACCACGATCTCGTGCTGCAAAAGGTCGGTGCGAACGCGCGTTGGATCCGCGTCCGGCTTATCCATCTTGTTGATCGCAACAATGATCGGCACGCCAGCGGCCTTGGCATGATTGATGGCCTCGACCGTCTGTGGCATGACACCGTCGTCGGCAGCGACCACCAGAACCACGATGTCCGTGACCTTGGCGCCGCGTGCGCGCATGGCGGTGAATGCTTCGTGGCCCGGCGTATCGATGAAGGTGATCCGATCGCCCTTGGGCGTGGTCACCTGATACGCGCCGATGTGCTGCGTGATGCCGCCAGCTTCGCCACTGGCGACATTGGCCTTGCGGATGGCGTCGAGTAGTGACGTTTTGCCGTGGTCGACGTGACCCATGATGGTGACAACGGGCGCCCGTGGCTCGAGGTGGCCGTCTTCATCCTTGGCGCCGATGAAGCCTTCGAGCACGTCGGCATCGGTGACGCGCTTTGCGGTGTGACCGAACTCGGCGACCAGCAACTCGGCGGTGTCAGCGTCGATGACGTCGGTAATCTTGTGCATGTCGCCGCTCTTCATCAACACTTTGATGAGATCGACGGCCCGCTCGGTCATGCGGTTCGACAGTTCCTGGATCGTGATCGCTTCGGGGATGATCACCTCGCGAACGACCTTTTCACGTGCCTGGGGCACGCCCATGGCCTTGAGTTTTTCACGTTCGCGCTTGCGCTTCAGCGATGCCAGCGACCGTTCGCGCTGGCGCTCGTCGAAGGCGTTGGTGATCGTGAGCTTGCCGCGCACGCGGCCTTCCTCGGTGCCCGGCTTGGCAACCGTGCTGCGAACGACCTTGCCGCCTTTTTTCTTGGCGCGGTCGTCATCCTCGACCTCGGGCACCATGGCGAGTTTGCCCTGACGGCGCGCGACTTCGGCCTCTGCCTTCTTCACTGCTTCCGGCGGCTTCGGGCTGGGACGGTCTGCGCGCGACACGATCATTGGTCGCGTCATGCCACCGGCCCGAGCAGCCGCCGCATCAGCTGCGGCTGTCGTGGCAGCGACCGGCTCAGCCGGGGCCGCAGCTACGTCCGAGGGTGTAACAACAGGGGCGGACGTCGGCTCGGGCTTTACCGCCGACTCGGTCGTGGCGGCGTTGGTTTCGGCACCACTGGCAGCAACGGGCGCGTCGACGGTTGCGCTGGCAGGGTCTGCAACAACATCCGGTTCCGCACCAGGATTGGCGAGCCTTGCCAACCGCTCTTCAGCCTCCCGCGCCAAGCGAGCTTCGTTCTCAATGGCGGCTCCGCGTTCACGCTCAATGCGCTCGCGCTCTTCCTCCACACTGCGTTCATGCGCCGCGGCAAGCGCCTTCGACCGTGCAACGCGTTCTTCGTCCGATAATGTGCGCAACATGGCGCCAGGCTTCTGCGTCTCGGCGCGGGGCGTCGCTGGCGCTGCGGCGGGACGGCTCGGTGCCGCCGCGCGTTGTGTGGGTGGTGGCGGCGTCGTAACCGTTGTGCGTGCGACGGGCTCATCGCCATCCTTGAGATTGCGCGTACGCTTTTTCTCAACGACGACCGTCTTCGAGCGGCCATGGCTGAACTTCTGTTGCACATGGCCCGACTCGACACGGCTCACGAGGCTCAATGGCTTGCGCCCGCCCGTTGAACCGGTCTTATCGGTAGTCTCTTTAGGTTCGCTCATACCTGACCCGTTTTCCCAGCACACATGCGAGGCGACCCTTGGAATACCGCCAGATTGCGGTGCCTCGGTCGACCCGTTCACGTCATACGTTTCATTCAAACTTCAGCATCACCGCTGCCCGCCGATAAATCAGGATCGGGGGTGTCCTGTACCTGTTCGTCAGCGATCGTCGCTGCCGGAGTGTCGCTTGCAGTCGAGGATTCTGGCTTTCGGTAGTGGGCCAAACGCTCCGCTTCAGTTAAAAACCGAAGCCCGGCACCACCAGCGCCTATGCCAGCATGTACCACATTTTCTCGACCCATGGCCAAATCCAAATGCGCCGTCGACAATTCGTTGATGATGCGTGGCACGCTGCCCATGCTCCGGGCAATTGCCAGCCACTTGCGATCGAGTTTCCGGGTTCCGTCCACGGCCGCGTCCGTAGCGTGGATCACGGCGACGATGTTCGCTTTGCTCAACTCGGCGTCGACTTTGGCGAACCCCGTTACGACTGCACCCGCCTTGTTGGCAAGCGCCAGCGCTTCGATGGTGCGTTTCAGCATCAGCCTGTCGACCAGCGCCGCCAGATCCGCTGGTACCACGATTGCTCGTTTCAGGCTTTTCGTGAACGCCTTTGATTTAACTGCCTTTTCGACATCGGCCATGGTTGACGTGACCCAAACGCCACGCCCAGGCAGTCGCCGCGCCAGATCTGGTGTGATGACGTCATCGGGGCCTGGCACAAAGCGGATCATCTGACCCGGAGGCAACTCGGCACGCGTAACGATGCAGGTGCGCAAGCTGGGCTTTTCGCCCCGCCGCACCACCTCAGTCGCCTCGCCTACCGTTCCGGTGTCCATTAACCTCTACCTGTTTGCCCTGGCCAGTCATGGCGCGGTCGCGCCGTCATCCTCAGCGCCTTCGGCCTCATCGGGTTTGACGAGGTCTTCGGCCTTGATCCAGCCAGCCAAGACGCGGGCTGACATAATCATGTCCTCGGCGCCCTTGCGGTCGACGTCAAAGCCGTCGAGGAACCCCTTGTGCCGGATGGTTTCGGCGTCCTTTTCCTTTTTCCGCTCGGTCCAGCCGATCAGGTCGTCGGTGGCGCAATCAGCCAGGTCTTCAAGCGATTTCACGCCATTTTCGCCAAGCGAGATGAGCATTGCCGATGTGACACCTGTCACCTGCACAAGGTCGTCGGAAACGCCCAATTCACGGCGGCGATCTTCACGCGCCTTTTCCTGGCGTTCCAGGAACTCACGCGCGCGGGTCTGAATTTCCTCGGCCGTACCTTCATCGAAGCCGGCAATATGGGCAACTTCGGACGATTCGACGAAGGCAACTTCCTCAACACTGGCGAAGCCTTCGGTGACAAGCAACTGTGCGATCACTTCGTCGACGTCGAGGCTCTCCATGAACATCGCCGACCGCTCCGTGAACTCTTTCTGGCGGCGCTCGCTCTCTTCCTGCTCGGTCAGAATATCGATATCCCAGCCGGTCAGCTGCGATGCCAGCCGCACGTTCTGGCCACGCCGACCAATGGCAAGCGATAGTTGCGCCTCGGGCACAACGACTTCGATCCTGGACGCATCTTCGTCGAGAACAACCTTGGACACTTCGGCCGGTGCCAGCGCATTGACGATGAACGTCGCCGCGTCGGCATTCCATTGAATGATGTCGACCTTCTCGCCGCCAAGTTCGTTGACTACGGCCTGTACGCGCGCACCGCGCATACCGACGCAGGCACCGACAGGATCGATCGAGCTGTCCTTGGAGATGACGGCGATTTTGGCCCGCGAACCCGGATCGCGTGCCACCGACTTAATTTCTACGACATTATCGTAGATTTCAGGCACTTCCATGGCGAACAACTTCGACATGAATTCGGGCTTGGCGCGTGACAGGAAGATCTGCGGGCCACGTGGCTCGCGGCGCACGTCATGGATCAGTGAGCGGATACGGTCGCCATAGCGCGGCGTTTCGCGCGGGATCATTTCGTCGCGGCGGATGATGCCCTCCGCGCGGCCCAGATCGACAATGACGTTGCCGTATTCGACACGCTTGACTGTGCCGTTGATGATCTCGCCGACGCGATCCTTGTACTCGCCGAATTGGCGTTCGCGTTCGGCATCGCGCACCTTCTGGACGATGACTTGTTTGGCATTCTGGGCGGCGACGCGGCCGAAATCCAGCGGCGGCAGCGTTTCAGCGATATAGTCGCCGATCTTGGCGTCAGGGTTGCGGCGCTTGGCGTCGGCCAACAGGATCTGCGTCGAATCGTTCTCAACATCATCGACCACTGCCAGCACGCGGGACAACCGCGTCTCGCCGGTCTTGGGATCGATCTCGCAGCGGATGTCATTTTCCGCGCCATAACGCGACTTCGCCGCCTTCTGGATTGCATCTTCCATTGCCTCGATCACGATCTTACGGTCGATCGTTTTCTCGCGCGCAACAGCATCGGCGATCTGAAGCAACTCTAAACGATTGGCACTTACACCGGCTACAGCCATGGACTTTAGACCTTCTTTTCGTCGATCGAAACGTGTTCGGCTGGCACCGCCACCGTGGCACCCTCCTTTAATTTCTTGGCCCGCTTCAAAGTTTCGCGGATGAGTTCGTCGGTGAGCACGAGTTTGGCTTCACGGATCAGGCCCATCGGAAAGCCTAAAACTTGAACGCCTACCTGGTCGAGTTCGCATTCGATCCGAACTTCGCCATCCTCGAACCCTTCGAGAACGCCCTTGTAGCGCTTGCGACCGTTGACGGTCTGCGTCAGCTCGATCTTTGCATCGTATCCGGACCAGTCCTCAAAATCAGACGGTCGCACCAGCGGACGATCAATTCCCGGCGATGAAATCTCCAGGCGATAGGCGCCCGGCAACGGGTCGTAGGCATCGAGAACGGGCGATAATTGCCGCGATACAAGCTCGCAATCGCCGACCGACATTGTGCCATCAGCGCGCTCTGCCATGATCTGCAGGCTCTGTGCGTCAGTACCTGTTAACTGTACGCGCACGAGACGAAATCCAAGGTCGGCAAGCACAGGATCAGCAAGCGCCGCAACACCGGCGGCGAGACCCGTTTCCAGAATGAAGCGCTGATCGTCAACGCTTGCGTTAATGGCACTCATGCCGACAGTAGTCTCCAGGCATTTCGAGCAAGGCTCACAACACAAAAGTCATCTTCAAAACAAAAAGAGCGGATCCTTTCGGACCCACTCCAAAGTTGAGATGATCATGAGCATCTTTGTAGTACTTGAATATCTTCG
>JANNRP010000371.1:0-7977 GCA_031401535.1 Hyphomicrobiaceae bacterium
GCGGCCGTCAGCGATTGGATCGAGATAGACTGAAACCAGTTTTATTGACGGATGGTGCTGCCGGATCTCGAGAAGGGTGGCGTCCGCGATGAGATCTGCGTGCATTAGGCATATGATGTTCGGTTCGACCAGATCGACCAGCTGGCGCAGTTTTTTATTGGCGCTAGACTTGCCCAGCGGCCGATAACGAAAAGGCGCGCTATAATCGGCGATGTCGCGGTCGCTGAACCATATTACATGACAACCAGCCCGGATAAGTCCGTTCCGCAGTTTGTGCACTGTCGCATAGAAGAAATTGCCGAAATACTTGTTGCGCTCAGAGAACCCGACAAGCAACACGCGCGGCATGACGTGCGTCATTGCCCCTCTGCTACCGGTGCGCCACTCTGGTCGATGAAGGAGATGCGGAGCATATTGGTAGCGCCGGGCGAGCCGAGCGGTACGCCGGCGGTGATCAGGATGCCCTCACCAGCCTTTGCAAACTCGTCATCGAACGCGATACGGCATGCTTTGCGCACCATGTCGGCGAGGTTGATCGGATCGCTAGTCAACACGCAGTGCGTGCCCCAGACGATCGATAGTCGTCGTCCGGTCGCCAGCACGGGAGTGAGACCGATAACGGGCAGGTTCGGCCGCTCGCGTGCAACGCGTAGCGCAGTCGAACCTGTCGCGGTATAGCAAATGATTGCCGACAACTTGACCGTGTCTGCGATAGCGCGTGCTGCGGCCGCGATCGCGTCCGCACCTGTTGCCTGGGGTTTCGTTTGGGTAGTGTGGACGATGGCATCGTAGGTCGGGTCTTTTTCGACCTCGATCGCGATGCGATTCATCATCTGGATGGCCTCGAGCGGGAATTGCCCGACCGAACTCTCCGCCGAAAGCATAATGGCGTCGGCACCATCAAACACAGCAGTTGCCACGTCCGAAACCTCGGCGCGTGTTGGCACCGGCGATGTGATCATGCTTTCGAGCATCTGGGTTGCTACGACAACAGGTTTACCGGCTGCCCGAGACTTCCGTGTAATTTCCTTCTGCAGGCCCGGAACGCGCTCGACAGGCATTTCCACGCCAAGATCGCCGCGTGCCACCATCAGTCCATCAACGGCGGCAATGATGTTGTCGAGGTCAGTAATTGCCGATGGTTTTTCGATCTTGGCCATGATTGCGGCGCCTTGACCAATCAATTGCCGCGCCAGCCGAATATCATCCGCCCGTTGCACGAACGATAGTGCGATCCAATCGACGCCGAGCCGCAGTGCGTAGTCCAGGTCGGCGCGATCTTTCTCGGTAATGGGGCTGATCGGCAGCAGAGTGTCCGGCATTGCGATGCCTTTGCGGCTGGCAAGCGCACCGCCGACTTCAACCTTAGCGGTGATACGCGTGCCAGTCTTTTCGACGACGCGCATTCGCATTTTGCCGTCATCGAGCAACAGGCTGTGACCCGGCTCGATGGCCTCGAAAATTTGTTGATGCGGCAGGAAAATTCGACCCGCGTTGCCTGCGGTCTCTTCGCGGTCGAATTGGAACAATGCGCCTTCTGGAACTGCGGCGCGACCGCCACCCATCTCGCCGACGCGGAACTTCGGCCCCTGCAGGTCGCACAGGATGCCAATGGGCCGCTTGAACCGCACCTCGGCGTTACGCACCGTTGCATGCAATTTGCGCGCAACGTCGTGACTGGCGTGGCTCATGTTGATGCGGAATACATCGACGCCAGCCTCGAAGAGACGCTCAAGCATTTCAGGCTCGGACGATGCGGGCCCCAGTGTCGCTACGATCTTGACCCGTCGATTGCGCCTCATCTGCCCACAACTCCTTCGTATTGTTCCAAATCGTCACGGATCAGTGAGCCGGATGGTCCAATCCTTGGCCTCACCAGTATCCACTTCAAAAAAACCAGCTCGCTTATAGCCCCGTTTAGGGCAATCTTTAACATCCCTAATAACGAACGATCGGTCAGCGGTGCACATGAAGTTCGTGCCACCCCATTCGCCCGATCGATCATAATCCACAGCATGCACGTAAATGAACCGGCTCGGCATCACCTTTAGCAGCGTTTCGCATGACTGCGAGGGGATGTTCCACCAACCCTCGGTCGCCCAACCTTTCTGGTCCTGGTAGCCGATGGCAACGCCCAATCGACTGGAGGTGGCGTTGCACAGTTTCAGGTCGGCGAAAGCGCTGGTGGCGCAAAACATAGCGCCGCTCACGAATGCTACCCAAAACAAAGTGGTGCGATGATTGAGTTTGGTCAAAGGCATCTGCAATCGTATCTCAAGGATCAACCAGGATGACGCGGAAGTCGTTGACATTGGTTTGGGTCGGGCCACAGGCAACGAGATCGCCGAGAGTTCCAAAAAAGCGAGACGAATCGTTGTTGGCGAGCAACGTGGCCGCATTGAGGTTGAGCGCGCGCGCCCGTTCGAGCGTGTCGGGTGTAACAACCGCGCCCGCTGGGTCGGATGCTTTGCCACTACCGCCGTCAATGCCGTCCGTATCTGCGGCCAGTGCGTAAATGCCGGTAGTCCCTTCCAGGGCAATAGCCAGACCCAAGGCGTACTCTTGGTTCGGGCCACCAGAACCGTTGCCAGTAACGGTAACTGTGAACTCGCCCCCCGACATGATCGCTGACCGCTCGCCGCGTTGCAGCGCATCGCGTGCGATTGCGGCGTGCGCACGGCCAACGTCACGGGCTTCGCCTTCGAGCGCATCGCCCAGAAATTCAACGCGGTATCCGGCAGTACGTGCCTTCTCGGCGGCAGCATCAAGCGACGCCTTAGGTGCCGCTACGATCTGGTATGCTGATTGACTGAGCACGGGGCTATCCGGCTTCAGCGTTTCATTCGCCGGATTGTTGAGCGCCGTTATGATCTCGGGCGCTGCGCCGATGTGCCAGCGGGCCAGCACATCTCGGGCATCGATCAGCGTAGAGGGATCGCCGACCGTTGGTCCGGACCCAATGCTCGTTGGCTGGTCGCCCGGCACATCGGAAATCGCGAGCGTCAGCAGCCGTCCTGGATGCACGCTTGCTGCAAGCTTGCCGCCCTTAATTCGAGAGAGATGCTTGCGCACGATGTTGATGTCGCCAATCGGCGCCCCCGCCCGCAGCAACTGCCTGGTTAAAGTCTGCTTAGCCTCGAAGCTGACACCCTCAACCGGCAGGCACCATAGGGCGGAAGCGCCGCCTGATAACAATACCAAGACAAGATCTTTTGCGCTGGCCGACTTTGCCAGCTCCAATGCCCGTGCTGCAGAGGCCAAGCTGTTTGCATCGGGCACCGGATGTGCCGCTTCGATAATGTGCAGATGGCTCGTCGGAAGTGCGGAGCCGTGACGTGTGGTTACGCAACCGGAAATGCAATCCAAAAGACCACGATCGCGATAGTGCCGCTCGGTTGCAACGGCCATCGCGGCGTCTGCCTTTCCGGCACCAATCACGATGATCCGGCCATTGGCGGGTATTTCAGGCAGATATGATGGCAGACAGGTGCGCGGATGAGCGACGGCGACCGCTGTGTCGTATAGCGACGCCAGCACCTTCCGCATGCGGCTGTCATGTTCGACGTGCATCGTTCCCCCGATTGCACAGAACCAAGTCGTCCCCTTGTTCCATCTGCGGGATCGGTGGCCCAGCGTCAAGATGCGGTGTCAGTATAGAGGTCATGAGATTGGCCTTGGAACGCGACACCGGTAGTGTAGAGGACTGTTCAACCCAACAACCCATGACCGAGCCACAATGTCAAAGTTGCCCGCTCCCATTGTTTCAACCGGGTTCTGGCTCCTAAAGTCAGAACCTGACGTATTTTCGTGGGAGATGTGCAAGGCACGCGGCGAGGTCGGCGAGCCTTGGACAGGCGTGCGCAATTATTTGGCGCGCAACTACATGCGGGCGATGAAGCTTGGCGATCTTGGCTTCTTCTACCATTCGAACATCGGCAAAGAGATCGTTGGCGTTGTGCGCGTATCGGCACTGGTTCATCCCGACGCAGACGATGACAGTGGCACCTGGGAGTGTGTTGATGTAGTGGCCGTTGCTGATGTGCCGAAGCCCGTTTCGCTCACTCATGTGAAGGCCAATCCGATGCTCGCTAAGATGTCGCTTGTCACCTGCATGCGACTTTCGGTGCAGCCGGTGCAGCCGGAGGAATGGAAGGAAGTCTGCAGGATGGGTGGGCTGGACATCGAGAAGCTCCCGAAGCCGCCCAAGGCATGATAACTAATCCGGCCGCTTTCATCCGTGCCAACACGAAGCTCATTGCCCCACCTCTGGTTCCCGAGATCAAGCTGCATCTGGCCGAAGAATCACTTCCAATTTGGCTCAAGACCGAGGAAGAATTGGGCGAGATCAACGTGCCGCCACCGTTCTGGGCGTTTGCTTGGGCGGGCGGGCAGGCACTAGCGCGTTACCTGCTCGACAACCGCACGTTGGTTGTTGGCAAAGATGTTGTCGATATCGGCTGCGGATCTGGACTGACCGCAATTGCGCCGATGCTGGCAGGCGCTAAAACGGCGCTGGCAACGGATATCGATCTGCTTGCGTTGGAAGCGACACGACTGAATGCGGACGCGAATGGCCTTACGGTATCGGTGTCGTCGGAAAATCTACTCGCCCACGCGCCACGCACGTTCGACGTCACCATGATCGGCGACCTGTTCTATGAGCGCGCTATGTCGGATGCGGTACTGGCCTATGTCGAAGCTGCAGCGGCGGCAGGTAGTGTGGTGCTGATCGGAGATCCGCAGCGCAATTACTTTCCGCGTGGCCGATTCCGGCAAGTTGCCGAGTACAACGTGCCGGTGACCCGTGAGCTCGAAGACAACGACATCAAACAGACCGCCGTCTGGCAGTTGGGCGGTTAGGCACGCTCGATACGGCAATGATAGCAATTGTTCGACGCCGAGCGGACGTGGATGTACCGCAGTTTGGCGTTCTCGAATAACCGCTCCGCTGCCGCTGGAATTTCCGGTGTCGCGACAATCGAGCCGGTGCCATAGACGATACGGTCGTCGGCGCCATAGCCACGCACCATGTAGCGCGGGCTGTCGAGAAATGTCGGCACCTTGGCATCACCACCTCCCCGCAGGCAGGTGTCTGCATGCAGCCAGATGGGCCCGACCTCCGCATAAGGCTGGGGCGCTGGAAACGGACGATGTGCCAACGTCAGATAGGACTCGCCCTTAGTGATCAGCCCTAGACAATGCCGACACGGATAGCCGTCGATCGGCGCAATGCCGCGTTCCGCTGTTTGACCATTGGCGTCAGGGCTGCCGGATCGCAGCTGTTGAACGATGGCTGTGTCGAGGGCAACGAACCGGATCTGCATGACGATACTCCAAGTTGAGGATATTGCATAATCTCCGAGGTACAAGGATGGGGATCACGGATCGACCCGAAACCTGTCAGTCAGCGAAACTTTGGAACGGAGATATCTCATGACTGTAAGTTACTGGGTCATTCTCTTGGCAGTCGTGGCGAGTTTCTCGTTTGGAGCTTTTTGGTACGGCCTTTTGAGTAAACAGTGGCTTGCTGCGCTCGGCAAAACCGATGCCGGACTTAAGGCTTCGGCGGGTTTTGTGGTCCCGATGATGGTAACGTTCGTCGCGCAACTATTCATGGCTTGGGTGTTGGCCGGCATGCTCGCTCATCTGTTGAAGGGCGGCGTTCCATCGACGATCACGAACGGTATGCTATCGGCGGCGATCATCTGGGCCGGTTTTGTGATGACCACACTGGTGGTCAATCACTCGTTCCAAGGCGCAAAGCGCGCGCTTACGCTGATTGATGGAGGCCATTGGCTCGGTGTGCTGCTGATCCAGGGCGCCATTATTGGTGGCTACGGTCTACGTTGAACGTCCGACGTACGACGAACGGGGCAATTGCGGCTGGCGGCTCGCACCCTCATAATAGTGGAAAACATGCAAACCTTGGGAGCGACGTCCGATGTCCGAGAAAGTCTATGCCGTCCCGGCCGAATGGTCCGCGCGCGCGCTGGTCGACGATGCCAAGTATCAGTCCATGTACAAGCGGTCTATAGATGATCCGAATGCGTTCTGGGGCGAGGTCGGCCATCGGGTTGATTGGATAAAGCCGTTCACGAAGGTCAAGAATACGTCGTTTGATTCACATAACGTGTCGATCAAGTGGTACGAAGACGGCACGCTCAATGTCTCGGCCAACTGTATCGATCGCCATTTACCCAAGCGCGCTGACCAAGTTGCGATCATTTGGGAAGGCGACGACCCGACCCAGGATGAGAAGATCACTTACCGGCAACTGCATGAGCGTGTGTGCAAAGTTGCCAACGTTCTCAAAGCTAACGGCGTCAAGAAGGGCGACCGGGTCACGATCTACCTCCCGATGATCCCGGAAGCTGCTTATTCCATGCTCGCCTGCGCCCGCATCGGGGCCGTTCACTCGGTGGTATTTGGCGGCTTTTCGCCCGATAGCCTGTCAAGCCGCATCAATGACGCCAACAGCAAGTTCATCATAACCGCCGACGAAGGTCTGCGCGCTGGAAAGATCGTGCCGCTCAAAAATAATACGGATGCAGCACTGAAGAAGTGCAAAGGTGACGAAAAGGTGCTGGTTGTTCGCCGTACGGGCGGCAAAGTTGCGATGACCGTCGGCCGAGACGTGTGGCTGCACGAAGAACTGGTCAAGGTCACGGCGGATTGCCCGCCAACTGAGATGAGCGCCGAAGATCCGCTGTTCATACTTTACACGTCTGGCTCGACGGGGACACCCAAGGGTGTGCTGCATACGTCGGGTGGTTATCTCGTCTACGCATCGATGACGCATCAATATGTCTTCGATTACCATGATGGGGACGTCTACTGGTGCACAGCCGACGTCGGTTGGGTCACGGGCCACAGTTACATTCTGTACGGACCTCTCGCCAATGGGGCGACCACGCTGATGTTCGAAGGTGTGCCGAACTATCCGACCGCGTCGCGCATGTGGCACGTGATCGACAAGTGGGACGTGAATATCTTCTACACGGCACCAACAGCAATCCGTGCCCTGATGGGAGCCGGTGATGATTTTGTGAAGCGCACCGACCGCTCGTCGCTGCGGCTGTTGGGTTCGGTCGGCGAGCCGATCAATCCGGAAGCTTGGGAATGGTATCACCGCGTCGTTGGAGACGGGCGCTGTCCAATTGTTGACACCTGGTGGCAAACCGAAACCGGTGGCATTTTGATTACACCGCTGCCTGGCGCGACCAAGCTAAAGCCGGGATCGGCAACGCGGCCATTCTTCGGCATCAAGCCCGAATTGTATGATGAAAAGGGTGACGTAATAAGTGGCGCGGGATCGGGTAATCTGTCGATTACCGATAGCTGGCCGGGACAGATGCGTACGGTCTACGGGGACCACGAACGCTTCGTGCAAACTTATTTCTCGACCTACCCCGGCACCTATTTCACAGGTGATGGCTGTCGTCGCGACCAGGATGGTTATTACTGGATCACCGGGCGCGTAGACGATGTGATCAACGTGTCGGGACATCGATTAGGCACGGCTGAAGTCGAAAGCGCACTGGTGTCGCATCCACTGGTGTCGGAATCGGCGGTGGTCGGCTATCCGCATGATCTCAAAGGCCAGGGCATCTACTGCTACGTCACCTTGAAGAATGGCAATGAACCGAGCGATGCGCTCAAGAAGGAGCTGGTCGCACACGTACGCAAGGAAATTGGGCCGATTGCGTCGCCAGACCAGATCCAATTTTCGCCAGGATTGCCGAAGACGCGTTCGGGCAAGATCATGCGGCGTATTCTGCGCAAAATCGCCGAGGATGATTTTGCCAACCTTGGCGATACGTCGACGCTAGCGGAACCAGCCGTTGTTGACGATCTGATCGAGCACCGCCAGAACCGGAAGCGCTAGTTCGCACGGGCAAAGACAACGCATCGGTATTGTTGGTTCCCCACTAGTGTCGGCGTCAGCATTTGGTGGGTGGTTTAACCGGCACCGCCGAC
>JANNRP010000372.1:0-11078 GCA_031401535.1 Hyphomicrobiaceae bacterium
CGAGTTCTCCGGCGCGTTGCGAAAAGCCCATGCAGTCTATCCCGATGCCAGGATGGAATTCGTGCGCGGCGGGCTTCGGCTGTTCCCCTCCCCTCCTCCGGTCAAGCGGCGGCAGGTTGTGGTCGCGCTGCCCAAACAAGCTGCGCCGGACCTGCCAGCCAAGCCGGCGGATACACGGGCGGTCCCAACTGTGCCACGGAGTTTCGATCGCGATGGTCTGGTTTCGCTGGATGCCTTGGAGCAGGTCCGCGATGTCGCGCCGGGCTGGGACAAGTATTACCTAGAAGCGGCATACAAGGAATTTGTCTCCCGCCTCGGCGAGATGCCGCGCAATCCTGACCGCGCCTTCCTCGGCTGGGCCCGCAAATTCACCAAGGGCAAGCGACCCGCATAACGCTAAAATTCGTCATACGCGACGCATTTCTATGAAGTCCAGATCGAGTCAAATTTTGACCGCTGAGCGACTTTCCAAAATGAGACGTAGGGTAGCCGCAGGAGGACCACATTTTCGATTTCTGATAGAGCCTGTGACCGCTGCGGTGATGCCACGAGGCGCCACGCCGGTTGACGGCTATATTTACTGCGTGAACTGCCAACACCGTGTTTGCAGCGAGATTGCGAACTGCAAACCCGCTGCAATCCCATTGCTCACATTGTGCAAACAATGCGCGTACACGATGCAATCAAAGGTTTGCATCAGGCAAACTATTGTTCGCAATTCCCAGCAGCGCAATCAAGTTGCAAACATGATGCGCACGGCTTGATTTCAGATGTCGGCCGAGTCGCGCGAAGCATTTGACAAAACCCCAGCAACTGCAAAAACTCTGCATACGGTAAGATTGCGATTTGTTTTCTTCATGCTCGCAGTTGGAATAGTTCTGGGGAGGCATTCATGGCGATGATCATTGGGCTTGGCAGCCATAAGGGCGGGGTTGGCAAGACGACATTCTCGCGGGCCATCGCACTGGTCGGTGCTGCCCAGAATTTGAGCGTGCACATTGCAGACCTTGATCAAGAACAGCAAAGCGCATTCGAGTGGTCGCAGCGCCGCATCGCGTCCGGCCGCAAGCCGGAAATATCGGTCGATGTCTATTCACGGCCTGAGCAAGCCTTACGGCGCGCCGATGAATTCGACCTCATCGTGCTGGATGGTCCGGCGCGCGCCAAGGCGATGGCACTCGAAATTGCGCAAGCGAGCGATCTCTTCATCCAGCCGACCAAAGGCGTGATCGATGATATGGCGCCGGCAGTGCGCATGTTCCATGAACTGGTCAAACACGGCATCCCCAAGAGGAAGATGGTGTTCGCCCTGCACGGCGTTCTGGCTGCCAAAGAAATTGAGGATGGTCTGGAGTATCTCGGCGGCGCCGGATACGAGGTGATCAAGGGGGCCATGTACATGCAGCGCGGCTACGGCGATGCGCAGAATTTTGGTCTGACGGCTTTGGAGACGAAGTGGGACACCCTCAATGCTGATGCCGCGCGCGTTGTCGCCCAGGTCATTCGCCGTTTGCGCACCCTTGTTGAGGACGAAGCGGGCAGCAACGAAGACCAAATAAGCATTCCAGCAAAAGCAAGTTAGAGAGAAGAGGGGACCCATGGCATTGAAGAAACTGATCGAGGTTGATGAAAAATTTCCAGCAATGAAGCGAGCGCGTCTTGGGGCTGCGCCGCCCGTCGAGGACGTGTTGGACAATGTGGGATCACCGGAGCCATTGCAGCCGATCGCACCGCAACCGGCAACCGAGGCGGCGGGGCAGCCGCACGACCAGCAGACCTGCGATGTGCCACGGGCAAAGCCGGCAACAAAGAAGAAGGACGGCCCGGCAAAACGAGTGGGGCAGGGCATCCACAAGGGGTCTGGTACCGATGCGCGGCGCTATCGTAAATCGGGGCGCACCTTTCCCTGGGGCGTCCGGGTGCATCCTGAAATGGCGGAGCGCGTGAAAGTCATGGCGGGCGAACGCAATGTGACGATCGGCGAGCTGCTTGAGGATATGGAGAAGGTCTACAACGCCATCGATGTAATCGCGGCCAGCAGGAAGGTGACGCCGGTCGCCGCGCTCGATGATTTGCTCAAACTCTGCCGAGTGCCACAGAGCAGACGCGATCCTGAGTAAGCAGATTGGTTTGAGGGTGGCAGTGTCAGCCTGAGCGGGGGAAGGTAACTTCTGGAGGATCGGCAATGCCGGTTGACTATCGACTACAGCGGCGATGGCGGGAAGCGCGTGGGATGTTGGCATGCGATACCGATGACGTTTTGCGTTTGCTGCATGCATATGGGCAGCGCGACGGGGAAACGGACGAGGAGTTTCGTGCCCGTCTGCAGCGCGACAATGACGCGTACGCGGCGGAAATGGATCGCCTTGAAGAGAGCGAGCAGTAGTTTGATACGGGGAGCCACACTCACATCTTCTCACTGGTGAATGCCGGTTTCACGGGGGCGCTGTCTTCAACTCAGTGAACCGTACCGGAGACGGGCTCGAGTTCCACGTCGAACGACAGCACCCGATCGAATAGGGCGGTCTTGCGGTAGAGACGCTGCGGAAGCAGTCGATCAGTCGAGGCGGGTACGGGCTGGTCTTCCAGCAAGCCGAAGAAGGTGAGAAATCGCAGAATGCGAAGCTCGAAGGCTTTGCCTGCGAAATCATCCACTGCATCGAGGACGCCGTTCACCGGAATCGTGGTCAGCCGTGCAAGCCGGTCGGGCGTTTCCCAGGTTGATGCGGTATGCGATAGGCACCACAAAATCACACCCATATCGCTCTGCGGCCAGGTCGAAACCGCGTAGCCGTCCCAGTACCCTAGATTGATGCGCCAGAACACGATCTCAATCAGCTGGGACAATAATTTGCCGGTGCCGTTCGACGCCAGCGCACGACGTCCAGCTGGCGCGAGCACGAGTTTACGCCCTTGCCGTCGCAAGAGCCGGGCCTCGATGGCGACCCGATGCAACAGTTCAAGAGGCCACACGTCGGCCTCATTCAGCACCTTGCAAAGCTGGCGCACCAATTCGAGATCGAAGGTCGGCCAGTTGCACGATTGCGCCAGTTCTTCGACGACTGATCGCGCCAGATTGCCGGACGTTGTCAGCTTGATGCTGCCCTGCGTCTCGGCCATGCCGAGCAGTGTCATCATGTTGCACAGGAAGGGCGACGCCAAGAGCTCACTCGATGAGAGGTCGGACGCGAACGTAAACGCACAGCCTTCCTCGCTCGGCTTATGCCGGAGCCGGCAGAAGGACTCGAACTCGAGATGGGTCCAATAGGGCTCGATGCCGCCAAGCCATGTCTTGACGCTGTCGTTTTCCAGGAACCCAGGTCTGACCATCGAGCCTCCTTGTGCTGGGCGACGTTATGGCGGGCAAGTCACCAATCTGCACGGCACGATTGAACACAGTGACACCGGTCGTTGTGGCGCACCCTCGTAGGTGTCCAACGCTTTCAGTCCTGAGCGCAACATTGGCAAGACCAAGCTCGTTCATGGGCTCCTCAACCCAGCACAGGCGGGGCCACGAAGGCTCGCAATTTTGAAGCCGCAGTGAAGCTGGAAGCCATTTTGTAATGAAAAAGGCCACCCGAAGGTGGCCTGTTTTTCTCTTCAATTTCAGTAGTTTAAGGTTGGTTGCGGGGGCACGCAGCCACCTTTACCGAACTAAGATTCAATTGCCTTATCTGCGTCGGCGGGAGGCTGAAACCTAGGCTCGGTCAGTCAGCGCCAATCGTCACGAATGGCGCCCATCTAGAAGGATGAGCCCAGCCACCACCCCGATGAAGAATAGAAGTCATAGCCTGCTGCAGCGCTTCAGCGCGTAAGCGGGAAGGGTCAACTTTCAATGCCGCAATGGAGATTGTCAGGAGATCGACGGCTGCCGCGGAGTTTACGTACCAGTGTGAGACAAGCACCCCGCGCACACCTGCAGCCAGAAAAGCCCGTGTTAGTGCCAGTGCCTCCGGATCCCCGTCGGTCCCAGCCGCAGTGTTACAAGCCGATAGAATGACTCAATCTGCTGAAATCTCCAGACGCTCAATCTCTGTTGCAGTCAGCAAGTGTTCGACATCAGCGTATGTGAGTCTGAAAGAGCGGCTTGAGGAATGGAGGATTTTGGGCTCATCGTAACCACTTCAGGACAACCACTTCAGGAGTGGACATGAGACACAAATCCGGCACGTCAGGAACACCAATAAGCCAGTCAGCACCTGAGCGCCTCATTCGCGACATCCGTCGCGTAACCCGCAAGCACTATTCTGCCGCGGAAAAAATCCGCATCGTCCTCGATGGCCTGAGCGGCGAGGCCACTATCGCCGAACTCTGCCGGCGCGAAGGCATCGCCGAGAGCCTGTACCATAGCTGGTCGAAGGAATTCCTCAAAGCCGGCAAGCGGCGTCTCGCCGGCGACACGGCCCGGTCGGCTCCGATCTACTGAATCCGTACTCGGTAGAGGTGCAGGACGTCTGCATCCTTGTCGGCCAGACCCAGATCGCTGAAGGTGGCTACGTGTGGCAAAATATTGTCCGTCGAGATTGAAACCTTCAACCTGTGCATCCGTAGCTCCGATGTGCGGTCCAGCACGGCTCACGTTTTTAACGTGGCAGCTCTGTCGCATATGTGAGCACCAGCGGTGTCAGCGTCACAGATCACGTCGAGAAGAACGCCATTCCGCAGGTGAGACCAGAACCCGCAAAGAAGGATATGACGCATGAAATCGATCAGAATGTTGCTTGTCGCTGCCGTCGCCGCAACCGGCGGGATTGCCGCGTCCTCCATTGGCGATCTCGGGGCGGCCGAGGCCAAGGCCCACGAGAAGAAGGGTAAGCCAGGCAGCTGCGGTACCAACTACTATTACAGCAAGAAGAAGGGCCTCTGCGTGAACGCGACGTTCAAGTAAGGCCCCAATTGATAAACGCGCCGATGGCGTAGAACCGCCTCCTTTCGCTAGCCGTCGGTGCGATCGATTTGCCATTGTTGGCAGTACCGGCAGAGAGGCGTCATTCCTTGCGCCGGATGGGAAAGGTAGCGTGCCGTGAAGTCGGGTAAATTGGCGCTGGTCCTGGGCGTTGCTACAACCTTTTTTACAAGCTTTCTGCCGACAAGCCCGGCGAACGCGCACGAAATCAGACCTGGGGTTGTCACGATACAGCGTACTGATGCTGCCAGAATCGCTGTCGAAATGACTATTAATCTCGAAGCGTTGATTGCTGGCATCGGCCCGGAACACGCTGACACTGACAATTCGCCCAGCGCCCTTACCTATAATGAACTTCGCAACTTGCCGCCGGAAATTCTGGTCCCGCGCTTCCAAATCCATGCGCGGACATGGCTCGACGGGATAGCGTTGACAGTTGATCGCGGCAAGGTGCCGCTGGAAGTGACCGCAATCAGTGTTCCCAATATTGGTAACACGAAGCTAGCGCGGATATCGAACGTCACGTTGGCTACGGCTCCGCTACACAATGCCACCGCATTCACCTTCACCTATGACCGCGCCTTCGGTTCGATCGTGGTGCGAAGTCGAGGCACTGACGGAACAATCATCGCCGCTGACTGGCTGAAGGAGGGGGCAACAAGTCCGACTATTGTCCTGGACGGCGTAGTGCCAATAAATCGCTGGCAGCTCATCAGCGAGTATATGAAGCTCGGGTTCATCCACATTCTGCCGCAGGGGCTAGATCATATCCTGTTTGTTCTAGGGTTGTTTTTTTTGAACCCTGCGTTGAAGCCTTTGCTCACACAGGTCACCGTATTCACGGTCGCCCACACAATGACCCTGGCGCTCGGCGTGTTCGGAGTTGTGTCGGTCTCGTCGACGATCTCAGAGCCTTTGATTGCAGCCTCGATCATCTATGTAGCAGTAGAAAATCTCGCGACATCGCGGATGACAATGTGGCGGCCCTTGGTGGTCTTTGCCTTCGGCCTCTTGCATGGGCTGGGCTTTGCGAGTGTTCTTCGCGAGCTTGGCCTGCCACAGGGCGAGTATCTGACGGGTCTGATCGCATTCAATGTCGGCGTCGAAGGCGGGCAACTTGCCGTCATCGCGCTCGCCTGGATCATAACCGGTTTCTGGTTCTCAAAACAGCTCTGGTACCGAGCGCGTATCGCGCAACCAGCGTCACTATGCATCGCGCTGATTGGGGCCTTCTGGACCTTCCAGCGCGTTTTTCTAGAGTAACGTTTGACGCTGGTTTTGCAGGTTGGAATACCAACTAGGGCCTTAAGCGTAGCGAGCACGAGGATGTGTATCCATGGCGTTATACTCGCAGGCACTTGAATCGGAGAATGGCTTGAAGCCACCCGATGCGAGCCGGGTGGTATGCTTGTTCCTGGTATACTTGCTTGCGTTAACTGGCGGTCCTGCTGACGCTCATGAGTTTTGGCTGCAGCCAATAGATTACCGCCCCCGCGTTGGGGCCAGCGTGCCGATTGTGCAGCGCGCAGGAACGGAGTTTGCTGGTCTCAGCTACCCGTATCTGCGTGACGATACACTGCGCTTCAGCGTCATCGGGCCGGGGGGCGAGCGGGCGATCAAGGCCATTGAAGGCGACGACCCAGCAGCCGAGGTGACCTTCACAAAGGCGGGATTGACGACGGTCGTTTACCACGGTGCGCCGAATTTCGTGGTGTTCGACACGTTTGCGAAGTTCGAAGAAAGCTTGAAGTATGAGCACCTCGACACCTTCATCGGGGCGCACCAACAGGCAGGCAAGCCCCAGACCAAAATCAAGGAGCAGTATTCGCGGTATGCAAAAACACTGGTTTCCGTGGGTAAGGGGGACGGGCTGGATAAACCGATAGGCCTGCCGCTGGAACTGGTCGCCGAGCGTAATCCCTACGAGTTGAAACCCGGTGAGAAGCTTTCTATTCGCTTGCTCTTTGAAGGCAAGCCGCTGCCCGGCATCACCATCAAGCTATTTTCGCACGCTAATCCCGCCGAACCTGGTCTCTTCGTCACCGACGAGGCGGGGAGTATCGCCGTCGACTTGCCCAAGACCGGCGAATACCTGGTGCATACTGTTCATATGCGCGAACCACGTGTCGACGAGTCGGCCGACTGGATCAGTTTGTGGGCGTCTCTAACGTTCGCCCGCCCCTGATATGAGGCGGTTCCGGTTTTTCGGGCAATTACCCCGCTTGTGATGCGACTGCCGCGTTCGCCGAGGTCCGATTTCAAGTTGGCCGGGCGACGACGCCAGAATGGTCGGCCAACCTCGTCAAATTCGATACTCAGGCCCGCCAGAGCACTGCCCTCAGTGCACTTTGCGAACTGATCGGTGAGCGGCTTTCCAGCAACTCGGTGTTCAAACTCGCGACACGTCCGCATCGGATGATTGGGCGGTTGTCTTCACGTTATCGCACCGGCGACGCGTACAGCACTGACGGAGGAGAACAAATCATGGACGCTACGTGCCGATGTTTTCATGACGCTGTTCCTCTCAGGCATTCAGAGCAACGATGGCTGCGAGTTGGTGATTTCCAGCACAGCTGGCAGTCAGTGCTGTCCGAAACCGGTGTTGCCTCAACGATGTTTTGCGATTCAACCACTCCACATAGGTACTTGGTCGATCCTGCGTCGACTGCAAATGCTTTCGCATCTGATAATCTGCGCTTGCGCCATGACAATTGTTCCCGCCGCAAGCGAACAAGAGTCTACGTGGGGGGGCCGATTACATCCCGAATGTACGGGTGGTTGATTAAAACGGCCGCGAGTTGAAATTCTACGATGATGTGATCAAGGGAAAAACTGTCGTAATAAGCTTTATCTACAATGTCGGCAGAGACGTTTGGCCAATGATCACGGGTCGTCTTGCACTGCAAGAACAGCTCGGGGACAACCGGCAACGGCGTGCATCACCTCACTCACCGGCACCGCGAAGTTCGTGCACTTGAAATAGCCGGCAAAATGCAGTCTCAAGATATTGCCGTTGGCCAGATCGAACACGCACGAGCCGGAATTGCCGCCGAGCGATGTCGCGTCGTGCGTGAACTCAGGTTGAGCACCGGAAGCGCCGATGACATCGCCGAATGCGAACCGCTAACCTTGAAGACTGACAAGGCAATGGCGGTGGAAAGTGGGTCTCTGCCGCAGCGGTGATTGACTGGTGGCTTGCCAAGATGGCGCTTCGCTCCAGCAGGTGTTAGCGTTGCTCCAAGAAAAGTTTGCCAACAATGGCGACCCGTCGTGGAGGAAGCGTTGTGTGCAGGGGCTGGCCAATCAGTCGCCGGGGATTTGTGTTTGGGTCGAGCGCAAATTTAGCCGGCCCAGCAGGCGGAGCGTTGGCTCAGGTCTCTACTTTGCCAATCCGTTTTGGATTGACACCTGTCTTCCTGACTTCAGATCTTGTTCTGCTAGACGACCTCAAGACCTACCTGGAACGTGCGACAGGGCGCGCCGTTCAACTCGTCAGCCGAAGGACCTATCAGGAAATCACTGCACTCTTGGTGTCGCGGCAACTCGACGCCGCTTGGATCTGCGGCTACCCTTTCGTCGCTTATCGAAATGAACTTAGTCTTGTTGCAGTGCCTGTCTGGCATGGACAGACACTCTACCAATCCTACCTAATTGCTCACTCTGGTTTGAAGGCTGAAGGGCTTGCTGAACTACGAGGGAGCGTTCACGCATTTTCTGATCCGGACAGCAATTCAGGTTTTCTGGTTACGCGCGCGGCGCTCGTCGAACTTGGCTCGTCGCCGACAGAATTTTTCCGTCAAAGTTTCTTCACGTATGGCCATCGAAATGTGATCCGGGCAGTAGCGGCGGGGCTCGCTTCGAGCGGTAGCGTCGACGGATATGTCTATGAAGTACTTCGTGAAACCGAGCCGGAACTCGTGCGATCGACACGTATTGTTGCAAAATCGGAGTGGCTTGGGTTTCCACCAATTGCGTGTCCTACCGCTGAGGCTGGATCTCAAACGACAGCTGTCATCCGAAGCGCCCTGGTTCATATGCCGAGGGACGACAAAGGTAGAAGTGTACTGACGCTGCTTCGTCTCGATGGCTTTAAGGTTGAGCCACCCACACTTTTCGACGGTATCGCTGCGAAAATGCGGCTAGTCCGGAAGGTGCAAGAGTGATGCACTTCAAGGTACCCATCAGCGTCCGGGTGCCATCCGTCGTCGTGGTCTTTATGATCGCCGTCTCGGGGTTTGCATCCGAACGTGTTCTGTCGCGGCTCGATCAGACGCAGACGAGGCATATACAAGCGCTTTCGGACATCTACCTCGAAGGCCTTGCACTAGCTCTGGTCGACGCCATGGTGCGGGAGGATGTTTGGCAAGTCTTCGACGTGCTCGATCGGTCGCAGCGGCATCCGACAGGGCTTCGTCCAACCGAGACCGTTGTCACGACCTCAGACGGGATGGTGATTGCATCTTCGAATGCGCTGCGTGTGCCATCTCAATCGCGACTACCGGATGACTATCGCCACGCATTTGCCGCCGATCTTTCGATCGCGGTCCCGACAGGCTCTCAGGTCGCATTTGGCAAGCGGCACGTTGTCTACGAAGGACGTCCTATCGGGAGCATCTATGCGAAAATGGATGTTGGGCCGCAAATCGCTGAGCGAAACGAGGTATTGCGCACGCTTATCGCAACCAATGCGCTATTGACACTGGCCCTGGCGGCACTTGCTTGGCTCATTGTGGGCCGCATGATGCGGCCGGTTCGTATTTTGACTGATCACTTGGAACGGAGTGGGGCCGACAATGTGCAACCGATCCCACAATCAATTATTGGCAGTGTTCGTCCAGAATATCAACGCGCCTTTGGAGCCTACAATGCGCTGGCCAAAGCCATGTTGGAAAGGCAGGCTGTCGCTGCTCAGCTAGCCGAGGAAGAGCGCCTTGCGAGCCTTGGGCGCTTGGCGTCTGGCATGGCGCACGAAATCAACAATCCCCTGGGTGGGCTGTTCAACGCGATCGATACGCTGAAGCGTCACGGTGCAGAACCGACTGTGCGAGCCAGAAGCCTCGAACTAATCGAGCGCGGTTTGAAAGGCATTCGCGATGTGGTGCGGTCCACTCTGATGACTTATCGCGCCGATCGGGATGGCCGCATGTTCAAGCCCGAAGACATCGATGATCTAAAACTAATGATCGCACCCGAAGCGCGACGGCGCGGTGTGCTTCTTGCGTGGACAACCGAACTGAAAGAGGACGTTACAGTTCCGGCATCGGCTTTGCGGCAGATCGTTCTTAATCTCGTCCTGAATGCGTGCCAGGCGTCGCCGCGCGATATGACCGTTCGCGTATCAGTGAAGGCCGACGAGCATGTGTTTGAGCTGAGCGTTGAGGATGAAGGTGTCGGACTGCCTAAGGCAGTAATTGAAATTCTTTTGGGACGTGATGGGCTCCCAGCACCGATCGGAAGTGGTGCTGGACTTGGTCTTTGGATGACCAATCGCTTGGTGCGTGAGAACAATGGAACCGTGGTTGTGAGCGGCGGAGCCGCCGGCGGCACAAAGATTGCCGTCAGGCTACCTCTGCATACGCAGGAGGCCTTGCGACATGTTGCTTGAGAACCGCAGGCTCGCCGTGATCGAGGACGATCCCATCATGGGTGAGTCGCTCGTTCAACGCCTTGAACTGGAAGGCGCATCCGTCACTTGGTGGCGCTCGGCTGTGGAGGCAAAGCATGGATTCGACCAAATGACTGCAGAAGCTGTCATTTGCGATATTCGACTGCCCGATGGATCAGGTGAGGATGTCTACAGCGAGTTCCGCAGTTCGGGTCGCCAGCGTCCGTTTCTTTTCGTGACAGGCTTTGGCGACATTGCGCAGGCGGTTCGTCTGATGCGCGAGGGCGCGCATGACTACGTGACTAAGCCGTTCGAGATGGACGACTTCCTCGATCGATTGCATCAGATCCTCGGGCCCGCCCAAACCGGCACGGAACCCGTTCTCGGCGTTTCGAAAGCCATGCGTGATGCAGAAGTGTTTCTCATGCGCGCTGCGAGGGTCGGAGCGCCGCTGCTGATCACGGGAGAGACGGGCGTCGGGAAAGAGGTGATAGCCCGATATCTGCATGCACTTCGTCCTAAGCCGGCCGGCCCGTTCATGGCCGTTAATTGCGCAGCGCTCCCCGC